>NZ_BSNM01000014.1:300000-485095 GCF_030159995.1 Litoribrevibacter albus
GTGATCTTACTCGCTCGGCTGATAAGCATTTAAGCGGAGTTCCTGTGCAGGAAGTTAAAGACTTTCTGATGAGTTACCCTTCAGAGCAATTAGTTGTTATTTTACCTTCTGCATCTGTCTCTATGATGGAAGTCGCAGTACCAACTAAAAAAGCCCGTCAGCTCAAACAAGCCTTGCCTTTCATCGTGGAAGAACAGACTGCACAAGATCCGGATAGTTTACTTCTAGTTTCTGACTATAAGCCTACAGATGGTCAACTAAATGTGACGGCGGTTGATAGAGAACTGATTGAGAAAGTTGTCGATTTATTTCGTCTGATTGGCCTTGAGATAACCGATTTGTATGGCATCGAGCAATTGTTGCCAACCCTTGAACAGCAGCTAATGTTGTTAACTGATGGAAAAATGGCTTTTCTGTCTCAGCAAGGTAAGAAGCCTATTTATCTGTCTGCTCAACAAATACCCTGGGGTCTTAAAAAGTTTTGGTCTCATACGGATGAGACAGCATCACTTACAAATGTAAAATTGGTCCTCACCGAGTCATGTGAAATACATTATTCCGAACTGCAAGAAAGAATCGAAAATGCACTGCCTGAAAGTCAGGGCGTCGAGTTCTACTTTGATAAAATAGAAAGTATCTATCCTTATCTGGTTTCATTTGCAGCGACGGGCTCAAATGACTCTGATTATTTTCAAACGCTACTCGTAGATTCATATAAGCCTAAGAAACAAACCAATCCTTGGCTAGCACTGTTAACGCCAACACTTGTTTTTGGAGCGATTGTACTGTGCTGTCATTTGGCGTTAACTTTGTATAACGGTTGGCAATATCAACAAAAAGCCAATGAATTACAGGCTCAAATCTATTCCACAGTGAAGAGAGCCATTCCTTCTGCTCAATTATCAAAACTACAAAGTGATCGAGCACTGCGCTCGAAAATTAAATCAACCTTAATGAGGTCTGGCAGTTCGACTGAGGCTGTACTACTTGATAATGTAACCTCCGACATTATTAATGCGCTTGCAGCATTTTCGAAAGATAAAGCGCCTTATGTCCAACGATTGTCATATCGGGCTGGAACAGGTGAAACGCAGTTAGAATTACATGCCAATTCTTTTGCCCAAGTTGATCAATTCAAAGACTCTATGGATAAAACCGGGTACCAAGTTACGGTAGGGTCTGTCACAAATGATAATGGCATATTCAAAGGCCGTTTAATTCTTCAGTCCAAGGAGGGGTAGTGCTAATGTCCGTCATTGATCGTTTACTTCAAAATCCTACTGTTCAACCCATACTTGTTCAATGGAATCAGCTTTCGTCTCGAGATCGTCTGGCACTTAAAGCGTTGGCGACCTTTTTTGGGTTATTTGCGCTATACAGCGTTGCTGTAAAGCCTGTTCTTGATTATGAAACAGCTCAAATTCAGTATTATGAAAGTCGCTTAGAGTTTCTTAAAGAGGTTAAAGACCATGAATCTGCGTTGATGAAGGCTGACTCATCAGGACAGAGTACTGGTGGCACACCAACCTCACTTGTCAACAGGTTGGCTAGAGCTAATAAAGTAGCTATTAAGCAGATCAGTCCAGATAAAGACAAGCAAGTTAGAGCTACGTTTGAGAATGTCGAGGCATTATCTCTACTTAGATTAATTCAAGAGCTTTCTCAGAAGCATAGTGTAGTGGTTGTTCAAGGATCTATTGACCGTCGTTCACCGGGTAAGGTCAATGCTAAGCTAGTTTTTGCAGGATAACTCGTTCATTTTTCTAATATTTATTGGTATTCAGTAAGTTACATGCTAGCTTATATTTAAAAGCGAGTTTTTAGGGAGATTTCAAGGTGGGTGATAAGTTTGATAAAAATGACCTGCGATTTGTAAAGGCTGATAAAGATGCAACGGGCGATTTAAAGTCCTTACTGCTGCATGTTTATGAGGATGAACCAACCTTCCGCTATCTCTTTAACGCCAATAAGCCTGCCTATTCACAGCGTGTTCGTGCCACCATTCGTGAAGCAGTTCATAGCTATTTTGATGACGACCATACTGTTATGTGTCTTTATCATAAGCATCAGTTAATCGGTTGCGTTTTTATCGGAACATCCGATGAAGAGCTTAATGTCACACACAACCCTATCTGGTACGCAAAGATGGTATTGACCGCTGGTTTCGATGCCACAGATCGCTACATTAAATATCAACAAACTCTGGTCACTTCAATGCCAGAACATCCTTGTATTGTTTTACCTCTGATGGGTGTCCATCCAAAATTTAGAGATCATGGATGTGGTCACTATCTTATGGAAGCCACGCTTGAATATTGTCAAAAATATTATGACAAACCAGGCATTGGTGTCGAAGTTGCTAATCCCGAGTACGTTAAATTCTGTGAAGGATTTGGTTTTCAAGTAATGAACCAAATCAACCTTGGAGAGACTTCTACTACTGTGTTGTACAAATCATTTAAGTGATTTGTGTTAGTTCTCATTCTCCTGAAGGAAATTCCATGAAGCAATATGATTTATTTGTAATCGGAGCTGGTTCTGGTGGTGTCCGAGCTGCTCGTATGGCTGCGGCTCAAGGTGCGAAAGTGGCAATTGCGGAGTCACGTTATTTCGGTGGTACATGCGTTAACGTTGGTTGTGTTCCGAAAAAGCTATTTGTTTATGCTTCTGAATTTTCTCGTATTGCTGAATCATCAAAACGATTTGGCTGGGACATACAGGTAAATAATTTCAACTGGCCAACGCTACTTCAAAATAAGAACAGTGAAATCGAGCGATTGAATGGGATTTATTCACGCTTGCTAGATAACTCTAATGTTGAAGTCTATGAAGGTGAGGCCAAGCTTATTGGTAATCACTGTGTTCAGGTCAACGATCAACAAATAAAAGCGGATAAAATCCTCATAGCAACAGGTGGTTGGCCTGTTAAACCTGATATTCAAGGTAGCGAATTGGCGATTACGTCCAATGAGTTTTTTTTCTTGGATGCATTGCCTAAAAGAGTGCTTGTTGTCGGGGGTGGTTACATCGCTGTGGAGTTTGCTGGCATTCTGAATGGTTTGGGGGTTAATACAACCTTATCCTATCGAGGTGATAAATTACTTCGCGGTTTTGATGAAGATGTACGAAACCACCTTACAGAAGAGCTTGCCAAGTCTGGCATGACCCTAGATCTTAGTCGATCACCAACCTCTATTGAAAAGGTAGGTAACGAATATCGCGTGAGCTTCAGTGAAGGTGAATCGATATCAACTGATCTAGTAGTATTTGCAACTGGCAGAAAGCCTTTAACGTCTGGATTGGGGATTGAAAATACTGCAGTAGCATTGGATTCCAATGGAGCCGTTATTGTTAATGAGTTCTTTGAGACTGCTGAATCTGGCGTCTTCGCTTTAGGTGATGTAATTAATCGGGTTCAGTTAACACCAGTTGCGCTTCATGAAGCAATGCGATTTGTTGCAAATGAATTCAAAGGATCTGCTCGAACAGGTATGGATTACAAAGATATTGCTTCTGCTGTTTTCTCCCAACCGAATGTCGCGACTGTTGGATTAAGTGAAGATGAAGCGAAGCGTCACTTTAGCGACGTAGAAATATATCGCTCTTCATTCCGTGCTCTTAAAGAAACGATTTCCGGTTCTGATGCAAAAACGCTGATGAAAATCGTAGTTGATAAAGCATCAGATAAAGTGCTTGGAATGCATATGGTTGGCGATCATGCAGGTGAGGTTATACAGGGCTTCGCAGCAGCTATTAAGATGGGGATTACAAAAACTGTTCTTGATTCAACGGTAGGGATACATCCGACCAGTGCGGAAGAATTCGTTACTATGCGAGATCCTGTATCCTAAAAATATCCAACGTTGTATTTGATTCCTATCTCAAAAAATTGGGGCTATAAAAGCCCCAATTTTTTGTCTAATTATGAGTCAACCATTCTTTAAGAATGTTTTCTAACTCATTCTTTTTAAATGGCTTTGAAAGGTAGGCATTCATGCCGACGGATAATGCCTTATCATGCGCTTCCACTAATGCATTAGCTGATAAAGCGACAATTGGAGTCTTGTTGTTTAACCCACTGTCTTTTCGTATTTGCTCTGCGGCCTGATAGCCATCCAGTACAGGCATTTGGATATCCATAAAGATAATGTCATATTCTTTCTGACGACACTTCTGTACGGCTTTGAAGCCGTTTTCAGCGACATCTACCGATATGCCAATTTTCTTGAGCATTGCCACAGCGACCTTTTGATTGACAGGGTTGTCTTCTGCTAAAAGTGCTAAGCCCAGTTGTTCACCATCTACTTGAATCACGGAAGATGCTAATGGCTTGTGACTCGGGGTGTGATTCGAACGCCGATAGGGTAGTGAGAGGACACAAGAAAAGGTAGAACCAACACCGAGTTGACTTTGAACCTTAAGTTGCCCGCCCATCAATTCCAACAGGTTTTTGGAGATGGATAAGCCAAGTCCCGTGCCGCCATACTTTCGTGAGGTGGAACTATCCGCCTGGTTGAAGGATTCAAACATCTTTACCAGCTGTTGTTTTGAAATTCCAATGCCAGTGTCGACAATATCAATCGTTAGCTCTGTGGTATCGGCAGACAGCATCTTGTGATGGACACTGATCTTAACAAACCCGCTCTCAGTAAACTTGATCGCATTACCAACCAAATTAATTAGGACTTGCCGTAGACGGGTGGGATCGGACTGGACAGAAATGTCCAGATTTGGTCCCATCTCAAGGACAAAGGGGAGTTTCTTATCTTCTGCAATGGGTTCCAGGCTTTGATGAATGCTTTTTAATAGCTCAGGTAATCTGAAGAAAACCGATTCGATATTCATTTTACCGCTTTCAATTCGTGAGAAATCAAGAATATCGTTCACGACTGTTAGTAGGTGTTCCGTTGAATTGATTGCTGTCTGAACGTAATCTCTTTCTTCTTCTGAAAGCTGGCTGGTTTGAAGAAGTTGTAACATTCCCATTACACCATTCATCGGTGTTCTAAGCTCATGAGACATAACGGCAAGGAACTGACTTTTTGCGTCCGAGGCCGCTTCTGCCTCTTGTTGTGCCTGTTTTACTTTTTCCAGGTCTCTTGCTCTGGTGGATTCATGAATCTCCAGGCTTTCTGCAAGGGAATTTACATTAGTCTGCAGATGTCCTAATTCGGACTTTGTACTAACTTCAATTCGCGCAGATAAATCGCCTTTAGTGAGCTGATGAACTGTTTTTGATAGTTCAACAACTGGTTCTGAGAGAGAGCGGCCTATCCGCCAAGATACCAGGAGGGCTAACAGTATTGCAGGAAAGCCTATTGATAAACCGTGGATAATGATCTGGTTATGTTCTCTTTGTATTTGTTCACTGGAAAGAAGTACAACAACCCGGCCAAGTTCCAGGTTATCCATTGTTTGTTTTTTCCCTTGCATACCAATATCACGAAAAGCAACGGGTTTATAAATGATATGCGAGTATTCATGAAGATTCGGCCGGTTAATTTGCTTGCAGTCACCACGTTTGTAAATCAGTGATTGTTCCTTAATGACTTTGACGCAAAGAACTTCAGGGTCGACCAACGCATGATCGGCATGGGGATCTAGATAGCTTCCATCCCCACTGAACAAAAGCAGCTCTGAGGAAGTAGCAAGTTGAGCGGCTAAGAGAGTGCCTTTTTCATCAAATCGATTAATGGTGTCGCCAAAGCGTGTATAAATAAAAAATCCGACGAGTAGTGTAACGATTAGCAGCGAAGGAACTACACCAAGAAACATAGTCCTTTGGAAGATAGTTAAATGATTAAAATTCATTTACTTTGTCTCCCAGAGAAGCCTGTAGGATTTTCTTTCCGATGATCTCATCATCAGGGAGTTTAAGTGAAAAAGTCTTCGCTGCGGTATTGTTAGTGACTATTTTGGGTGAGATTGGGAAATAGATACCAGGTAGATACTCTGTTTCCTCAAAGCTTTTGATTAATCGAATGGCTGATTTAGCAATATCTTCTTCAGTTATACATAAAGTGGCAATACTTCCTGATACAACAAAAGATTCATTGGGGCCGAAAACAGGTCTTCGTTCACGGTAGGTATTGAGCATCAAAGCTCTTTGGGTTGATTCATTGAAAATACTTTCATCGGCTAAAGCCAAAACGGCATCGTTTTGTTTGATGACGTCTTTTACTTGTTGATCAAATTTCAGAGAACCATAACTTTTGTAGCCTGAAATACGAATCGATTCGTGTTTGTTTGTCTCAAGGTATTTGTACTGTATTTCAGATTTGCGGCTATAGATAACCGCAATCTCGATATCTCCGCTGATGATTGCCCTAGCGATGTTCAATTGATCAATGGGGGATGGAATGGGCAACAGAAAAGCTTGTTCCTCAATGTCCGATTCACTTGGTGTTTCACAAATATAAATCACCTGGAGATGTTCCAACCGTCGCTCGATCTCGCAACCATATATGATCAGTCTATCCAGAGAGGACGTGCTTGGAACTGAGCGTCTATGTTTAAACCCGTTATCGAAATAATATCCAGCCACTTGGTTGGATAGTTTGGAAGATATGACATAGGACTGCGGTTCTCTTGTGAGAGACCAAGTATAATTGCTCAATACCAGAGCAATCATTAAACAAACGTTTCTTAAAAGTTTTAAATTCACGGCTAGGCTCCACGGTCATCATCCATGAACCGCGTAAAAGCATTTATAATTTTTCGTCAAGAATATAACAAACTGCCTAACGAACCAAATTTTCGTTAATTTTTTGACTAATGGTCAAAATTTTAAAGGGAGATGTATCTGCAGAAGGTGAGGCGTTATTTGTCAGGTTATTCAAAAAGAGTGCGCCCGTGTTTGGGCGCAAATCAAATTAGATGTTGGTACTTGAGATGAGTTTGTTAGCTCTCTTCATGACTCGGTTCGCAGTGCTTACTTTACGCTTCTTAAGAAGTTCATCTGCAAGATTAAGATACTTATCCGCCATATTTTTACGGGTCTCTAGCAGAGGCGTAAAATCTGCCGGCAGTTCTTTGGATAGCGATTCCAGTCGGTCATATAGCTCATCCATTGTGGCTACTGTTCGGGTTTTATTCACTTCAAGGTTTAAGTTGTCAAAGCTGTCTTTATAAAGAACAGTTGCTGCCTGATACGGGTATTCGGGGGTCTCACCTTCAGACTTTGCTTGGTTGTACTGTGCTAGTAATGACACTGACTCACTTAATTCCTGGCCTAAAGCAATCAATGCTTCCGTATCACTTGATTCACTAAAGAATACATTGCCAGCATGGATCAACGTCTTAAGACTTTGTACATCATGAGATTGAATTGCTGCATTAAACTGTTTCTTATAAGTGCTGATCTCTGCTGCAGTCAGGGCTAGGCTGTATGTATTGTCTATGTATTGCAACTCATTCAGAAGGTAATAGATATCATTATCTGATTTTTCATAATGTCCTTTACGAAGTAGCGCATGTAGGCGCTCATCAAGGGCTTCAATGGCAGCTTGTTTGCCACGCTGAATGATCAGCGCTTGTTTCGCCAGGATCTGAGAGTCAGGGAAGTAATCAATGATGTCAGCAAGTAGAGTCTCCGCGCGTGGATAATTAGGGTACTCATGCGCGCCATCATTTAATGCCTGGTCTACCTTCTTCTCGTAGGCGTTTATTAAAGATTGTTTGTGTATTCTCAATAACCCTTGTTTCTCGATCTCAGTAATTGAGGTCAAAGTAGGGTAGTCCTTAAGAAACTGCTCCGAAGACATGTTTCCAAGCTTATCCAATAACGTCGCATGTTCTTGATACTGAGCGACTTGATCAAGTGCTTGATTAGCTGTGTTTTGTTGTAGATAGCTAAACCAGCCACCTAGGCCAATTGATACAGCTACGGTTGCTGCAATGGCAACTTTGGGCCAAGGGTTGCTGTTTAGTGCCTCAATAACTGCGGAGATATTTTCCGTTCTCTTGGCTTGATCGAAACTAAGCGCCAGCTGAAGGGCTTTCCATTGAAGATTATTTATATGTTTTGGTTTCGCAGCAGACTTTTTCTCTGATTTTGCTTTATCGGCAGGTAATCGATCAAAAGGATGCTTGCTAGTGAGTAGCTCGTAGGCAACGCACGCAAATGCAAATACATCATCTTTGATCGAAGGTAGGTTGCCAGCCAATAGCTCCGGACTTGCGTATGCAGGTGTATAACCGCCATGAGGTGCTGTTTGGTTAACATCGGTGGCTGAATATTTGTCGTGATTCACTTGAATGGCTTGGGCTACTCCAAAATCAAGAAGCTTAATGTGGCCATCACGGGTCAAAATGATATTGGCAGGCTTTAAATCTGTATGAACAATGCCGGATTGATGCGCATAGGATAGGGCACTGCACATTTGATTCAGGATCTTAATGGCACCATCTAATTTAAGTCCTTTGGGTTTGGAGCGCTTGATCACTTGATCCAGCGTCTCTCCATCCAGGTATTCCATCACCAAAAAGTGAATATCCCCATCCGAATCTACATCATATAAGCGAATAATGTTCGGGTGTGACAAACGTCGGGTTTTGTCCGCTTCTTTAAGTAAAAGCTGTAGGGCTTCGGGTTGTTTTACAAATTCTGGCTGCAAAACTTTGATGGCAACATAGACATCCTTAATTCCTGCTTTCTCTAGAGCCAGGTCTTTTGCTCTATAGATATCACTCATACCACCAGAGCCAATCTGAGTCTCAAGCTGGTAACGGTCTTTTATGCACTTTCCTTCCAGAGAACTTTTGGGCGTTTTAGCAGGTTTTGATCGAACGAGATCGATCTGAGTTTTATCAGGTACTGAAGTCGGTTCTGGTGTACTTGTTACTTCGTTGTCTGAGGACTTAGCGGGATTATTAGCGGTTTCTTTGCTGCTCATAGAGAACGGCCCTTCCTTAGCTGAATACGATCTTTTGTCCTTATTTAATCAACCTTACTAAAATGGCTATTGATTAAATATCCGTGGACTTTTATGGGTAAATCCAATAAAGGATTTCCACTCATGCTTTGATGGCGCAAGTCTAACACTTGGAATCGAGGACTAGCGATGCCAAAATCTATTCTCTGTAAACATTATTTTCCTTTTGTGCATTAGGTCGCATCTTTCGGGTTGACCAATTACTGCATACAATCTAACCTCCCCGCAATATAAAGCCCTTGGTGAAATTCAAAGCTTTCTCTATAAGCTTTTGCCTTTTTATCAGATGACAGGACGGTCGGACAGGGCATTTCAAAGGAATGAAATGGAACATAGGATATGTTGCTAGAGTTAACAGTCGTTAGCTATCACCGCTTGTCTTCTCGACAGGAAGCTATTAAAACGTTTGATCAATTTGGTGGAACTATTGGTCGTTCGGAATCCTCAGACTGGTATCTTCCAGATCCTGAGCGAGTTGTTTCAGGAACCCATGCCCGTATTGAAGAGCGTAATGGCTCGTTCTATATTACAGATCTCTCCACAAATGGTTTGTATGTAAACCGATCTGTTGAACCTTTGGGTACTGATAATTCTCACCTCTTAAGTGATGGTGACTTTCTCTCGCTTGGTGAATATGAAGTTGAAGTTCGTCTGGTAACTCAGTCTTCAAACAATGCTGTACCCGAATCAAGTGCAAGCGATCAACTGTTAAATAATTATCAAACAGAAGTCATTCCGTCTTCCACGCAGTCTTCGGCTGACTTGGGAATGGGGATTCCTATGTCAGAGTTTGCTCGTCCTCAAAGTTCGTCATCAACACCAGTAGTTGCCACAATTGAATCAATACAGTCTGTCGATGCTACCAGTGTTTCAGATACATTGGATGATCACTTTCTTCCACCTTCACCGCAAATTCCTGAAGAGTGGGACAGCCATTTTGCCCCAATTGACCCCATACCACCTAGTACACCTCAAGTGCCAGAATCGACTCCGATGGCAACTAACACAGCGGTCAATGCAACACATGTTGGCAGTACTCCCGTTCAAAATCCCCCAGTTTCAGAGGGATCTTCAGTAGATGAACAGCATATAGTTGCGTTGTTAAGAGGGATGGGCATTTCAAGTGATATGATTCCAGCCCATGCCGATGACAAATGGTGGGAACAGCTGGGTGGGACATTTCAGGAGCTGCTTTTAGGGCTTATGGATGTACTAAGAAATCGCTCTACAACTAAAAGCGAATTTCGTGTTAATCAAACCACGTTTCAGCAAAAAGAAAACAATCCGCTTAAATTCTCAGCTTCTTTGGAAGATGCATTTCATAACTTATTTAATAGGCCGGGTACAAGCTTCCTACCTGCCCAACAAGCGGTGAAAGATGCCTATCAAGATATTAATCGTCATGAAGAGGCGATTATGGCCGGGGCTAAAGGTGCTGTTAATGGTGTGTTAAATCAGCTGTCTCCTGAGCTTGTTCAGAGCAAAGACTTTACGACTTCGTTCATGGATAAGATGACTCCAGCGAAGAGGCAGGCTAGGTACTGGGATATTTACAAAGAACTCTACAAAGACCTTCAGAAAGATTTTTCAAATGAAGGTGAGCGTGCAGTAAATGATGAGTTTACTGCTGCCTACGAGGCAGCACTGAAGAAGTAGTGATGGCCGCTGCAGACAGCCAGGCCATCCTTGTTAATAAAACTTACTAAGCATAGAAGGGATGAACATGAATAGACTTATACAAGCAACCCGACTGCTTCTAATCTCGGGATTATTGACGTTCTTTACGGCTGGGTGTCAGAGCATTTATTCGGTTTTTCCACCATCGACTGATTTTCACTTTAAAGTCTCGAATACTCTGAATCCTGATATGGACGGACGACCTTCGCCAGTGGTTGTAAAAGTTTATGAACTGGCGTCACGGACTCGCTTTATTAATCAGGACTTTTTTGTTCTGTATGATTCTCCGGAGTCTGTGCTTGGGGTTGATCTCTTAAAAACAGAAGAGCTGGAATTTCAGCCTGGAGATCGACTTGAATTTAAAATGTCTCTTTCGCCTGCTGCTCAGTATGTAGCGATGGTGGTCGCCTATCGTGATATTGAAAAGGCTCGCTGGAAAGCCATTGTTGAAGTAGATCCTACGGATTATGAAAATCTTTACGTTTATATGGATGAATTGGCTGTGTACATTCGAGAGCATGATCTTGATATAAACAGAAATGAATCTCAGCAGGTTGCTGACAAGGATAAGGGCTCAGGTATCGAGATCCCAGATGAGCTAAAGAAAGCAGCTGAAGAGGTAGATCCTGTTGAAACGGTTGAATCGGCAACTAACAAGGATTTAGCTGCTGAGGCTAAAGGATTAGTAAACAGCAAGCTGTAATGTCAGTTTCTGGACAGAAAAGGAATTCATAATGAGCAGTACCAGCCGGGTATCATGGAACGAAGGAATGTTCCTTCGACCTCAACATTTCCAACAGCAAGATCGCTATTTTTCAAACACCCAAGCAAAGCTAATCGAACACTTAAATGCCTTTGCTTGGGGCGTTTACGATTATTCAATTGATGAACAACTGTTCAATTTAGGGCAAATTGGACTCGAATCCATCAATGGAATTTTTGCAGATGGAACTCTTGTTCAATTGCCTGAGTGTGATGAATTACCCACGCCCATAATGGTTCCTAAAGGGTGTAAAGATGAGCAGGTCTATCTTTGCTTGCCCATTGATAAGCCTACTGGGGTCAATATCAGTAGCGAAGACAGTTCATCTATCACCCGTTTTAAATATCTTGATCATGGTGTCGTAGACAACACCATTGGTGGCGATGCGTACGAAACTATTCAGTTAGCCAAATTACGAACGTTAATTAAACTCGAAAGTGAAGACCTGTCCGGGTATGTTGCTATACCGTTCGCACGTATCGTTGAATTGACAGACGATGGTGTGGTCCGTGTCGATAAAAAATTCATACCACCTTTGTTGAATGTACAGCGTAATGGACGCTTGATGACGTTAGTACGTGAAACAATTGGAATGATCCGTCAGAGAGCGGAAGCACTTGCAGCCAGAATTTCTCAAGGTCAAGGACGAGCCAGCTCAATCGCAGATTTTTTGATGCTTCAAGTGTTAAATCGGTATGAGCCGATGTTCAAACACTATATAGCAACCTCTGGTACACACCCGGAAGCCTTGTACCTCCAATTCATTTCTTTTGCTGGTGAATTAGCGACTTTTACAGCGAAAGAAAAGAGAGCGCCCGAGTTTGATAAATACCAACACGATAATCTGACCAGTGTATTTGGCAACGTGATGGTGGCATTGAATCAAACACTAAGTGTTGTATTGGAACAGACTGCGTTGGCGTTACCGCTAGAACAAACCAAGTTTGGTATTCATGTTTCACCGCTAAATGATAAATCTCTGCTAACTGATGCTCAGTTTGTCATTGCGGTCTCCGCTGACTTACCACATGAGGAAATTCGTAAACATCTTCCTGCCCGGATCAAAATTGGTTCTGTTGAACAGATCAGAGATTTGGTAAATAACCAACTTCCTGGCATTACGATTACTTCTCTACCTGTTGCACCAAGGCAGGTGCCATTCAATGCGGGTTACCATTACTTCCAGTTAGATAAAACGAGCGATTATTGGCCACGTTTGGCAAATAGTGGTGGCATAGCACTTCACTTATCAGGGAATTATCCAGGGTTGAAACTAGAGCTTTGGGCTATTAAGGGATAGTTCATAATTATCGGTATCGATACCGGTTACATGAAATTGCAGACAAGGATTTGTTGCAGATGACAGATAAAACGATCATGAAACCTCGTCCCGGTGGGCGAGGGGTGAGTAAACCTGCGCCTGGAAACGAGGCACCTCAGGAATCCAAACCGGAAATTAACCCTGATAAAACAGTGTTGTCTTCATTCGATAATGCAGCAGCTATCCGTCAGAAGTCTGAATCCGTCGCAATTGGAGATAATGTATTGGTGGATGAAGCCAGTACATTATTTTCTTTGATCGCCAAAATACGAAATACGCCTAAACACCATGACGTAAACGCTTTGAAACGCCAATGCATTGAGCTGATCAAAAATTATGAGCATGGCTTAAGAGCAAAATCCGTCGATGGTGAAGTTATTGAATCTGCTCGTTATTGTCTGTGTTCCTTCATTGATGAGGCAGTATTGAATACCTCATGGGGAGGACAAAGTGAATGGGGTGCAGAAAGTCTCCTATCTACCTTCCACAATGAAACCTGGGGTGGTGAATATTTCTATACCTTAATTCAGTCTAGTATTGCGAACCCAAGTCAGCATCTCCTTTTGCTTGAGCTTCAATATCTCTGTTTGTCTTTGGGTTTTAACGGCAAGATGCGAGTGGAAGAAAGAGGTGCTGAAAAACTGGAAGAGATTCGTGAACAGGCATTTCGTGCGATCCGAACTCAACGCAGTGAACATGAAAGAGCCCTTTCACCACAATGGGCTGAAAATGTCTCTAATCGTTCCATCGAACAAAAAGCCTTTCCTCTTTGGGTGTTACTTGCATTGTTTGGCGCAGTACTATTGTCTGCTTATATGCTCTTCAGATATCAGATAAACGATTATTCTGACAGTGTCTATAAAGATCTTAGTGCACTTGTTCCTTGGGTTGAGACGGAACAAAAGACTCTCACTATTAAAGACCGAGACCAGTCAATTCGTTTACGACAATTGCTCCAAACTGAGATACAGAGAGGTCTGATTGAGGTGCATGATCTGTCTGATCGAATTAGGCTTCGGATCAACTCGGAACAGCTGTTCAGTGCAAATAATGCGACTGTGAAAGAAGACTTCCAGCCGGTCATTGCGAAACTTGCTCGTTCCCTAGAATCTACTTCGGGCCGTATTCTTATTACGGCTCATACAGACGATAAAACTGTTTTTTCTAGCAAATACCCATCGAATTGGCACTTGTCTTTAGCAAGAGCAAATGCTGTTTCAGATGCGTTAGCCTCAAAAACTGATTTACATGGACGATTATGGCCTGAAGGGCGAGGTGAAGCTGAGCCGATTGCCCCGAATGATACAGATGAAAATCGACGAATGAATCGTCGTATTGAAATTGATCTGCTGCCATAAGCTGTAAATGAAGGAATATAGAAATGTCTCTCAAAGGAATTGTTAAACGCTCAGGCGCGATACTATCTTCGCGCTGGGTTGTTACTACATTAGGCTTGGTTGCTCTGGCTATTTTGTTATGGTTTGGTGGCCCACTAATAGCGATTGCAGGCTCGGAACCCTTGGCTAGTCCCGTTGTAAGGTTACTAATCATCTTACTTATTGCCATTGGCTGGGGAGTTAGTAATTACCTGTCCATAAATCGCAAAAAAATGCAGAACAAAGAGGCTGTAAATAGTCTCCTGAACGGAGATGAAGATCAGCAGCAGGACGCTGTCGCTCAGCGTGATATCGAGATTCTTCGAAAAAGAATGCAGCAGGCATTGGAGATTCTCAAGAGCTCCAAGTTCAGTAAAGGACGAGATGTAAACCAACTGCCTTGGTATATGTTGATTGGCCCTCCTGGTTCAGGTAAAACAACCGCGCTTCATAATTCAGGGCTTGAATTCCCACTTAAGGAATCTATGGGTGTAGATTCTATTGAAGGTATTGGTGGCACCCGTCAATGTGACTGGTGGTTTACAAACAAAGCCGTCTTAATTGATACGGCTGGTCGATATACCACTCAGGACAGTCATGTTGCACAAGATTCCCAGGCTTGGCAGGGATTTTTAGGGTTACTTAGAAAGTATCGCCCTCAGCGCCCAATCAATGGCGTCCTAATGTTTGTCAGTATGGCAGACCTGCTTACTCAAACTAAAACAGAACGTAATATCCATGCACGAGCTATCAAACAACGTGTTCAAGAGCTGCAGAACCAGCTTGGCATGATGTTCCCGGTTTATGTTGTGTTCACCAAAGCGGACCTTATTGCTGGCTTTAGTGAGTTTTTTGATGATTTATCAAAAGAGGAGATGGAGCAGGTTTGGGGTATGACATTTGAAACCCTAGCCGAAGACCCTGAGAAAGGCGTTGTCTCTAACTTTAATAAAGAGTTTCATTCGATCGTTCAGCGTTTAAATCAACGAATGAACTCTCGTTTGCAGTTTGAACATGATTTGGAACGCAGAACACTGATCTATGAGTTTCCAAAACAACTCAGATTGTTACAGTCAGCTGCAGATGATTTCTTAAAAGAGATTTTCTCTCCGAATGCCTTTGAACAATCCCCGATGTTACGTGGCGTATATATCGCAAGTGCTACTCAGGAAGGCGTACCCATTGATCGGGTTATGACTCAAATAGGTAGCGGGTTTGGCTTATCAGAGCCGGCATTGCGCCGACAAACTGGCGAAGGGAAAGGCTACTTCATCAAACGTCTTCTGGAAGATGTTGTTTTCCCTGAGCAAAGTCTTGCCTCTGTAAATCAGTTTCATGAAAAGAAACACCGTTGGATTAGGCAAGGTACCTTAGCACTCGCTTCAGCGGCCTCTTTGATTCTGCTAGCACTTTGGTTCTCTAGTTATCAATGGAATAAAGAACTCACAGACAGCAGTGCTGAAGCGATAGCGCTATACAAAGATGTAACTGGTGGTGAGCTCACTTCAGATAATGATATTGTTTCGATGACAACCGCGTTGACTATTTTACGCGATATGCCCGCTGGCTTTTCGAACGCAATCCCTGAGGATGGGCCTAAGAACATGGGGCTCTATCAGGGTGAAAAATTGGGTCAGCCTGCATCTGCTGCTTACTCAAGAGCTCTTAATAGCCACTTAACCAGTTATTTAGTGAATGCACTACAAACTGAAATGGTTGTTAACTCTGATCATCGCGATTACCTCTATGAGACATTGAAGTCGTACTTGATGTTGTTTATGCCGGAGCACTTTGATGGTCCGCAAGTCCGTTCGTGGTTTGCTCTGTATTTCGAACGTAAGCTTCCAGGTGATATCAATAAAGAGATTAGGGATGAATTGTCTCAGCACTTAGATAATCTCCTACAGCAAGGTATTCGCGCACAGATTGATCATCAAACCGTAGCGGATGCACGCCAGCTATTAATGGCAACCCCGTTGGCTGAAAGAGCGTATCAAAGACTTCGTAGCGAATTTATTCAGAGTCACATTCCTGACTTTAGACTAAATGATGTCTTAGGCTCAGACAGTATGGGGGTGATACGCCGCAAGAGTGGAGTGCCATTGCATGAAGGTATCCCTGGGCTATACACATACAAAGGGTTTCATGGGATTTTTCTTGTTGAAAATAGCCGGATCATTAAGCGTTTGATGGAAGACAGTTGGGTTTATGGTGACGATCTTGATTTTATTAATGGTGAGGTCGTGTCCAGCTTAGAGAAGCAAGTCCAAGAGAAGTACATCAGGGATTACGTCTATGCTTGGCAGGATTTCTTGAGCGATATTGAAGTGAGACCTATCACCAGTGTGGATCAGGGCTTATATATCACCAAAATTTTGGCTGGTCCTGAACAACCGATTCAGAGCATCATCAATGCAGCCCAAACCAACTTACATTTGACTAAATTGCCGTTGTCAGAAAATGCTAAAGCGGCAGCGGATCTGGCGGGGAACGCTGCTGATGTTGCTTTATCACAGAAGAAGTCGAGATTAAGTCGTTTGTTGCCTGATGAAATACCAAGTGTCGAAATTGAGCTACCAGGTAAAGAAGTTGAGAATGTTTTTAAAGATTATTTGAAAGTTGCACCGGCCCAGTTGGATCAAATCTCAGCGTCCATGCGCAAGCTTTATCTATATATCGAACAATTATCTGTACCTGGTGCTATGCCGAGTGAGGCTTATGTTCATCAGTTGAACAGTAAGAAAGGGGACGAGTTAAAGATCGAGCTACGTCGATTAAAGAAAGATCTTCCTGATCCAATTTCGGAATGGCTATCGGACTTGTCTCGTCAAACTACACAGATCTTTGCCCAAGGCACTAAAGAACACATTAATGAAGCTTGGGAAACGATTGTTGTGTCTGAGTATCTTCGTGCATTGAAAGGTCGCTATCCTCTGAATAAGAACAGCTCAAAAGACGTTAAGTTGAAAGATTTTGAGAAGTTCTTTGGTTACGGTGGCACCATGGATAAATTCTTCAATGACTATCTTGCTCGCTTTGTGAATACCAGAAAATCTCCATGGACATTCAAGCGAAATGTCGGCTTAAGCTCTGATGCGCTTGATATTTTCCAACGTGCAGAAAAAATTCGGAAGGCCTTCTTTGAACCAGGAAGTAGGACGCTAAAAATCGAGTTTGGCCTGAAACCTGTATTCCTGGATCGTAATATTTCACATTTCATGTTCGAAGTGGATGGTCAGGAGTTGTCTTATCGTCATGGTCCTACGCGTACCAAACAGTTTGTATGGCCTGGTGAGAGAGAGCTATTGCAGACGCGAATGATATTTACGCCACCAAATGGCGGATTACCTGTGAATACCACGTTTGACGGTGCTTGGTCATGGTTCAGACTGTTAGATGATGCAGCGAAAGCAAGACCAAAAACTAAGAAAGATAAAGTCCTGCATTTAGCAGCCCAAGGGAATAATGCTCGAATAGAGCTATTACCGAACAGTGCATTAAGTCCTTTCTGGAATCGTGATTTGGAGAAGTTTAGATGCCCGATGGTTCTGTAGGTGCAAGTGTTGGAATCTGCGGGAAGATTCCTTCCCGTGGAGACTTTCTTTCTCAGGGTTTACCCGTAGGGTTTATCGATAGTTGGAATGAGTGGTTACAAGCGGTTTTGGCTGTTAGCAAAGAGCAGCTAGGAGGAGACTGGTTAGAGCGGTATCTAACCAGTCCTATCTGGCACTTTGCTTTATCCAGTCGAGTTTGCGGTGAATCTGCTATGGCTGGGACATTCATTCCGAGTGTTGATCAGGTAGGGCGGCATTATCCCTTTGCTGTCGTTAAAGAGGTGACTCAAACTCCAATTCAGGTTTGGTCCGAATCCGAGTGGTCAGAGAAGTTAGAACCCTGGATTTTAGCAAGTTTGGATGACGACTTTTATTTAGAGCCTTGGCTGGAAATGTTAGCCAAGGAGGATATGTCCTGGCCTAGCCAGGCCAAAATGATGGCCTCTGTCACTCCAAACGAAAGATCCATTAGGGGACAGGTAATTGAGGCGCATGCTGAAGGCTCTTTGTCCCCGTTGGGATTACTTCATCAGAGCTATTGTGATCTTTATGGACGATATTGTTTGTGGTGGACTCAAGGCTCTAATGAAGTTGATCCTTGTTTACTTGTGACCAATGGACTTCCTCAGGTAAGCCAATTTAGTGCAATGCTGGATGGAAACTGGGATCGATGGGGTTGGACAAAGAAACAAATTCTTTGTTGAGAATGCAGTATTTAATCAGGGAATAGAATATTTATGCAGATTGTTTCTCATGCACAAACTCACGTTGGGCTTATCCGCCAAGTAAACGAAGACGCATGTCTTGAGCTGCCAGAACAGGGGATTTGGGCTGTGGCTGATGGCATGGGTGGGCATGCGGCTGGCGATGTGGCCAGCCAATTAGTGTTGGACTCGATTCGAAGTGCAGTAGTTGGTCGCAGTAATGAAGAAATATCCAAAGAACTGTTAATACGCACACTCGAGGAAGCCAACAGTTCATTGCAGTCGTACAGTAGAAATCAATTAGAAGGAAACACAGCTGGAACAACCGTGGTAGTTCTGTTTCTGGAAAAACAACAATTTCACTTACTGTGGGTCGGTGATAGTAGGGGATATTTGTTACGCAATGAGAACCTTAAACAGACCACCAGGGATCATAGTCAGGTTTCTGAAATGGTCGAGCAGGGACTGATCAGTGAAGAGGAAGCTGAGCACCATGAGTGTGCTAATGTAATTACCCGGGCAATCGGTGTTGAGCCTGATGTTGCTGTTGATATTATCAGTGGCGAGTGTTCGCCTGGTGATATTTTTCTACTTTGCACTGACGGCTTAAATAAAGAGCTACCTGATGTAGAGATAGCTCGTTACCTGAAAAATGCGGATGTGATGGAAGCGGGAATGGCCTTGTTGCATTCATCTTTAGTGGCTGGAGCTAGAGATAATGTTACCTATGTAATTGTTGAGATAAAAGGATTACAAGAAGATGAAGCAGCCGACAATGAAACTGAGAAGACGATCCCAGTTTTAAATAAAATTCGCTAAGTACGTATATTGCCGATTGTAATTTAGTAACAGTTGCTTAAGATCAGCCAGACATTGCAGGAAGCAATGTTTTTTTATTAGGTGATAGTGTAATGGATTACAGTGAAGTGCTCGACATAGGTACTTTGTTAGCGCCAATTTCTGATTCGTCTCCAGTTGGCGCAGACCCAAGAGACGATATTTCCCCTACGTCCAGATATTTTACTCTGAAAGACGTACGTAATCAGGCTCGTGCGAATGAACGTGCAGCCCTTGTTGATGATGATCTTGTCTCGTCCGTGTTTAATGACTGGCGGCCAATTGCAGAGCAAATCCCGGAAGCACTCACGAACGAATGTAAGGATCTGGAATACGCTGCTTGGCTAATCGAGGCACTTTGCCGATTGGAAGGTTTTTCCGGGCTTGCTGCAGCCTTCCGTCTAACACGTGAATTAATCGAAAACTATTGGGATTCTATCTATCCTCTTCCAGACGAAGACGGCCTTGAGACTCGCATAGCGCCAATTATTGGTCTGAACGGTTATGACGGAGAGGGATCTTTAATTACTCCGATCGTAAGCATTCCAATAACTCCATCCAATGGCGAGCAAGCTTATGCAACGTGGCAATATACTCGAGCAGCTGAGATTGCGCTGCTGGATGAAGAGAAACAACGCCAAAAAGCTGATTCTGGCATTGCTACGCTAGAAGAGATCGAATCGGTTATCAAAGAAACACCCATCGACTTTTATCAGAATCTGGTTGCCGATCTACAATCCGCAATTGATGAATTCAAACTGCTGTCCGATGCAATGGACGCAGCAATGTCCGGAACACCACAACCTACCAGTATGATCAGTAAAAGCCTTGCCAAATGTTATGAGGCAATACGCTACTTTGTAGGTGACCGTCTTGATCAGGCAGTAGCAGAAAACGAAGAGAGTTTAGAAGTAGTTGAGGATGAAGACGGAGACGCTTCCAGTGCTGGTACTGTTGTTTCCCAAGTTCCAAAGAAACTTGAAACAAGAGATCAAGCTATCCGTATGCTGAAAGAAGTATCCGACTTCTTTCATAAAACCGAGCCTCATTCACCTATGCCATATGCAATTGACCAAGTGGTTCGTTGGAGTGGCCTAAGTTTGCCGGAATTATTGCAAGAATTAATCGATGATGGTGGTTCCAGGAATCAGTATTTTCGTCTCACAGGTATTCCTGTTGGGGAATAGGATAAACAGCTTAATTTTTAACTGAAGGATTAGGCCTTAATTGAAAGGAGATCAATATGGAAAGTGTCCACAATAAGCTATCAAGGGTTCGCAAACCCAGAGTTCATATTACTTATGACGTAGAAACAGAAGGTGCAGCAGTCAAGAAAGAACTGCCTTTCGTTGTAGGTGTAATGGGGGATTTTGCAGGTCAAAATACCGAAGCATTGAAGCCTCTTAAAGAACGTCGTTTTGTTCAGATCGACCGTGATAATTTTGATGATGTGCTTAAGCGTATGAATCCTAAGTTATCATTCAAGGTTAATAACAAACTGGCCGGTGATGACAGTCAGTTCACTGTGGATCTTGAATTCAAATCAATGCAGGACTTCGAGCCAGCAGCAGTTGTTAGACAGATCGAGCCATTAGATAAACTCATGGCAACACGTAATAAACTACGTGATTTGATGACGAAGGTAGATCGCTCTGAAGACCTGGAAGATATTCTAGAGCGTGTGTTAAACAACACTGGTGACTTACAGCAGTTGGCCAATGAGCTGAATGTAGAGGAGAACTAAGATGAGCACGGAAGCAGTCGCAGATACTCTTGATGCAACAACCGAAGAAGCAGGCTCGTTATTAGAACAAGCCATCGGTGCCACAAAGCAAACTGAAAGTACACGCGCAGAAGAATTGCTAAGAACGCTTACTGAAGAAGCATTAAATGGAACGGTTACCTGGAATAAAAACCTGTCCATTACTTTTAATGATGCAATTAGCAAAATTGATAGACTAATTTCAGAGCAGCTTTCAGAAGTCATGCATACACCTGAGTTTCAAAAACTTGAAGGTAGCTGGCGTGGCTTGAATCACTTGGTAATGAACTCAGAAACCAGTGCTTCGTTGAAAATTCGCATGATCAGCTTAAGCAAAAAAGAGCTGTCGAAAGATTTGAGTAAAGCGGTTGAGTTTGACCAAAGCCAGATTTTCAAAAAAGTTTACGAATCTGAATTTGGTACTCCAGGTGGTGAACCATACGGCACTATCATCGGGGATTATGAGTTCACTAACCACCCAGAAGACATCGAAACATTAACGAATATGTCTAATGTCGCTGCATCAGGCTTCTGCCCATTTATTTCTGCAGCATCTCCGGCTTTGTTTGGTTTTGATGAGTGGACGGAATTAAGTAAGCCTCGCGACCTTGAGAAAGTATTTGAATCTCTAGAGTACACAAAATGGCGTTCATTCCGTGAAAGTGATGATTCACGCTTTGTTACATTAACCATGCCTCGAGTTCTGGCCCGTCTTCCTTATGGTCAAGCAACCAGCCCTGTGGAAGAATTTGGGTTTGAAGAGTTTGAAGTTGATGAGAAGACTAAAGTTTCTATCACGGCTAAGCATGCTGACTATTGCTGGATGAACTCCTCATATGTGATGGGCGCTCGTATGACGGACGCTTATTCTAAATACGGATTCTGTACTGCAATTCGTGGTGCTGAAGGTGGTGGTCGAGTGGACAATTTGCCGAGCCATATCTTTACAAGTGATGATGGTGATCCGGATCTTAAGTGTCCTACAGAAATTGGTATTACTGATCGTCGTGAAGCAGAACTTGGAAAACTAGGATTCTTACCTTTGTGCCACTATAAAAACACTGATTACGCTGTGTTCTTTGGTGCGCAAACCACTCAGAAACCAAAGCAGTATGACTCGCCAGAGGCCACTGCGAACGCTGCAATCTCATCACGTTTACCGTATTTGATGGCTACCAGCCGCTTTGCCCATTATCTAAAAGTAATGGCAAGAGACAAGATTGGTAGTTTCATGGAAGCAGAAGATGTTGAATCATGGTTAAACCGTTGGATTCTTAGTTATGTAAACGCTTCTGAAGGTGGTGGTCAGGAAATCCGTGCTAAATACCCACTTGCGGATGCGAAAGTACAGGTTAAAGAAATTCCTGGTTCACCAGGCTCTTACAATGCAGTTGCATGGTTAAGACCTTGGTTGCAAATGGAAGAACTTACAACCTCTTTGCGTTTGGTAGCTAAAATCCCGGAAATTGGTGGATAAGATATAGGTTTGTGTTACGAATCTTTAGGTTCGTACACACCTGATACCATCTTCACTTCCTTCATTGATACAAGTAATTGAACAGGATGTTCATAAGCTTGTATCAATGTTATCTATTTCTATTTGGTGTTAGTACTAGTGCTGGCTATTCAGCCTAAACTACGACTAAAGACAAGGATCAGTCTGAAGTAATGTTAAGCGCACTTAATTTTGTTGAGTCAGATGTTTTTCATAGTGACCCTAATGAGTTCACTAATGAAAGCCATTGTAAAGATTCAACACGATACACCAATAGCCAAAAGCTGGAGCGATTCTTAGGTGAAAAGCAACCAGTTAAGGCTCTTCTATATTGGTTGGAGTACATCGAACAAGGGAGTTCGGGTAACTCCAAAGAGAAGATTCTGCCAATATTATCTCGTGCGATTGCTGAGATAGATAATCTCATCAATCAACAAGTGAATGACATTATTCACCATTCTTCATTTCAGCAATTAGAAGCAAGTTGGCGAGGCCTCTTGTATCTTGCTGAGCAGACCGATGTTCATGATAGAGAGCAAAAAGTTAAGCTCAAATTGCTTTCTTTATCCTGGCGAGAGTTGAGCAAAGACATTAGTCGTGCCATCGATTTCGATCAAAGCGAATTTTTTAAGCTCATTTATGGAAGTGAGTTTGATATTGCGGGTGGTGAACCTTTTGGTGTTCTTATCGGTGACTATCAAATAAGCCACCGACCAAAACAGGGAAGCACCTCTAACGACATTGATATCCTAAAAGATATTGCTAGAACATCTGCAGCGGCATTTGCTCCATTTATTACATCGGCACATCCATCGCTATTTGGTGTCGATCACTTCTCCGAATTAGGTCTGGTAACGGATATTACAAACCACTTCCAGCAAATTGAATATATTAAGTGGCGATCTTTGAGGAGTATGGAAGACTCCAAATTCCTCGGAATTACGGCGCCTCAAATATTAATGAGAGCGCCTTACCTGGATGATGGCTCAAGAAACGAGCATTTTAAATTCAAAGAACATCTTGATCATTCTGAGCAAAACTACCTTTGGGGTAATTCGGCATATGCCTTTGCCGCAGTGCTTGTACGTGCTTTCAGTGAATCCGGTTGGTTTGGCCAAATACGAGGGTTAAAAGCGGGTCAATATAACCATGGAATCGTGACAGATTTGCCTGTTAGTCAGTATGAAACAACCAAGTATCAGCCGTACTTTAAGCCATCAGTCAATGTATTAGTTGGTGATAGATTAGAGTCAGAGCTTTCTGATAATGGATTCATCCCACTATCAGCCATCCCTTATTCAGAGCATTGTGCCTTTTTCAGCAATGCTTCGGTTCAGTCTCCACCGACATTTGATAAAGCAGTTGCAAATGTAAATGCGCGTCTTTCATCCATGCTTCAATACATTATGTGTGTCTCTCGTTTTGCCCATTACATCAAAGTAATGGGCCGCGAGAAGGTGGGCAGTTTTCAATCAGCCCAGTCATGTGAAAGAGAATTACAGCGTTGGCTTCATGGTTATACAACTGCATCCGATAGTGCTTCTGAAGAGGTAAGGGCGCGCTATCCGCTTCATGAGGCTCAGATTCAGGTTCGTGAAATTCGCGGCCAGCCAGGGCGGTATTTTTCGATTATGAAGCTTCAACCTCATTTTCAACTGGATCAAATGGTCTCAAGCATAAAGTTGGTGACAGAGTTATCACCTAAGTATCAGTCAACAATATAGGGAAATATGATGAAAAAGATTAAGGAATTGATTCAAGCCGGCGCTCTAAGCGAAGCGAGTGAACAACTGGAGATGCAACTGAAAGATGATCCGTTGAATGTTGATATGCGAGCATCGTATGTTGAGCTTCTTTGTGTCAAAGGCGACCTCGAAAAAGCTGATTCACAATTGGACATGATGGTTCGCCAGAATCCGGATTTCCTGGTTGGAGCAGTGAATCTTCGTCAGTTGATTCGAGCGATGCAATCAAGATTGGATTTTTATAATGGTGCTGATACAGCTTCAATCTTTTGTGAAGCGGATGAAGAACTTCAAACACTATTGAAGCTTCGTTTAGCTATTAAGGATAACCAGTTTGCTGAAGCGGAAGCTTTGGCTGCTGAACTAGAAAAGACTAGGAAGCCTACATCCATTGTTATCAATGGCAAGACCGTTGCTGATATTCGTGATATCGATGACTCCCTGTGTGGCTATGTTGAGTTATTTGGTACGGATGGGAAGTATTACCTGGCTAAGTTCTCAGAATTGGAGCTACTTGATGTTAA
Source organism: Litoribrevibacter albus (assembly GCF_030159995.1). Taxonomy (NCBI): domain Bacteria; kingdom Pseudomonadati; phylum Pseudomonadota; class Gammaproteobacteria; order Oceanospirillales; family Oceanospirillaceae; genus Litoribrevibacter; species Litoribrevibacter albus. The sequence goes on from NZ_BSNM01000014.1 coordinate 324,692, forward strand.
GCAACCAGAATCGCTTCTTGAACTGACATTGCGTCGAGTTGAGGTAAATATAAAGAATGGCCCAAGTGGTGAAGCTTTCTTACCGATCGTATACGCAGATAGTACAACTGAAGCTGAACGTCTTGGCCGAGAAAGCGATTGGAATGAGCTTGCACCGCAATTATTTACCGGGCTCGGGCAAAAAATGTGGTTAGCTGACGATCAGGCTTTAGCTATTTCAGATATCCAAAGTGTCTGTTCATTCGAGCAGGCTGACACAAAGACGGATGAACAACAGGCAATAGCATAACCGGGTTTCTTACTGTGAATAGTAAACAACCTCTTCAGTTGTCGATTCTTGATCGTCTAATGGACGAATCCCCTGAGCTTGGGGATTCTCCCAAAATGCGTCGAGGCGGAGACATCAAAATGATTCGTCAAAGTGTTCGAAGAGATTTAGAAAACCTTTTGAACGCAAAAGTCCAATGGCATGTGTGGCCCGAGTCCTACAAAGAACTTGATAAAAGCTTATTGAGTTACGGTCTCCCAGACTTTTCAAGCATGGCAATGGACTCATTAGATGGCAGACAAGCCTTATGCCGACGCATAGAAGAAACCATACGGCGTTTTGAACCTCGATTTATCGATGTTGAAGTAACGCTATTAGATGAAGAACAGCCTCTGGATCGAGTTCTTAAAATACGAATTGATGCATTACTTTATGCGGACCCAGTACCTGAGCCAATTACATTCGACTCTGAAATTGAGCCAGTACATTTAGGATTGAAAGTGACGGATTCTCTGATATGAATGATGAGTTTTTGAAGTATTACAACAGAGAGCTTACCTACATAAGAAGGTTAGGGGCCGATTTCGCTGAAAAGTACCCTAAGATTGCAGGGCGTTTGAAGATAAGTGATGAAACAATCGAAGATCCACATGTGTCACGCCTTGTCGAGTCGTTCTCCTTTCTGACGGCACAAATCCGCCAAAAACTGGATGACAGCTTTCCTGAGCTTACCGATGCATTACTTGGACAACTGTATCCAGATTATCAGGCCCCAATTCCGTCAATGGCCATTGTAAAAATGACCACACAGAATTTATCTACGGACGGGTATTTTTTAAAAAAAGGCAACGAAATAGAAACACTTGTTGATGGGTTAAAATCCTGTACCTTCGAAACCTGTTATGACACGAAACTTTGGCCTGTTGATGTGACCGAGGCAGAGTTTAAAAATGCTCCCTTTAATGCACCAAAATCCAATTCTAAGACGCCTGCAAAAGCTGTTGTAAAACTCAATCTTGCCTGTGAATTCGATAATACTGAATTCGGTGAGCTAGGGATGGAATCGCTACGATTCTACCTTAATGGGCAAAAACACCATGTATATCCTCTGTACGAGCTAATTTGTAGACATACACTTGAGATTGGGATTGCGCCTAAGGGTGAGCCTGAGAAAATGCGACGTTTGCTTCCTCGTCACTTGACTCCTGTTGGATTTGATGACGATCAGCAGGTGCTGCCGTACTCGAACAGAAGTCTTCCAGGCTATCGTTTACTTGCAGAACAATTCTTATTTCCCGAGAAGTTCCTGTTTTTTGAATTAAAAGATCTAGACCCTAGATGGCAAGGGATTAAAGACCAGCTTGAAATTTATTTATATCTTGCTGAAGGCTCAGAAGAACTGGAACGCCATGTTACTGCGGATAACCTTTTGTTAGGTTGTACGCCTGTGATCAATTTATTTAAACAAAACCTTGAGCCTATTCGCTTGGAACCCTCCCAGTACGAATATCGATTGGTACCGCATTATCAGGATGCTGATGTATGTGAAGTGATTTCTTTGGTAGACGTAGACGCTTTTGATCCCTATGGAAATAAAGTAAAGCTCAATCCGTTTTATGCTCAAGGTCATCCAAACTATTTGGAACAAGACCAGCTGTTTTGGCATACACGACGTGAGTTTTCTGATTGGGCCGGTGGCTATTCTGAATCAGGGACTGAAGTTTTTCTGTCGATTGTTGATCGGAAATTCAAAGGTACCAGTGCTCAAGATCAGGATCAAAAATGGGTTATTCAATCCACTGCTCTATGTAGTAACAGAAATCTGCCTTCTCATCTTCCATTCGGTGGTGGCGAACCAAGAATGGCGGTAAAAGAACATGCAGATTTAATTAAGGAAGTTCGCTGCCTAAGCGCCCCAAGTGCAACGGTTCGGCCAGCGCTTCATGAAAATACGCGCTGGCAGTTGGTTAACCATCTTAGTCTGAATCATTTCACAGGAGAGGGCGCGTTAGACCGGCTTAAAGAGACTTTACGATTGTATGACTTTAAGTGCGCCCCTGAAAATAAAGCCCTGATTGATGGCATCTCAGCATTGGAAATTACTCCAGGAACTGCGCGGGTTAATCAAAACGGCAGAGTTGCTATTTGCTCGGGGAGTAACATTCTTGTTGAGTTTACCGAGTCAGCTTTCGCAGGTAGTGGTATTTATTTCTTTTCATGTATTTTAGATGCGTTTTTTTCTCAGTATGCGGCCATCAACAGCTTTACCCGGTTGGCGGTTAAATTCAGAGGGCAAGATAACCTATATCATGAATGGGACGCTCGTATTGGCAGGAGACCATTGCTGTGAGTATTGAGCAGTTAACACAAGAACCTGCGCTTTTTGACTTCTATCAAGCAGTGTATTTAGTTGAAAGACAATTATCCCCTGAGGATAAAGAATGGCTCGGTGTTGGAATGGACAGCTTCCCCAGCAAAGAGGTAGTGCGCTTTAAAAGCGCTCAACATCTTGGGTTTCCGGGAATGCCAATTAGCAAAGCAGAGATCTCTGGCCAAGAAGAAAACCTAACTTCGGTAAATATGCATGTCAGTTTCATGGGACTCACCGGGCCGAGTGGCATATTACCCAGACACTATAGCGAGTTATTGCTCAGGTGTATTAAGAACCGTGATACGGCTATGCGGGATTTTTTTGATCTCTTTAATCATCGTCTTATATCCCTGAATTATCGTGCCTGGAAAAAATACCGAATGGCGACCCACTATGAACAAGGTGGTTCTAGCCTTTCAGATGCGTACAGCAAGGTACTTGTTGCATTGACGGGTGGCGAAAATACTCTGCATATTCATTATGGCGGCTTATTCAATAAATCGAACCGCTCTGCAGAGGGCTTACGTTGCATGCTTAAAGATCTTCTGGGGTGTTCGGTAGAAATACAAGAGCTTCAAGGTAAATGGATCAGCTTATCTGAAAAAGATCAAACAAAACTATCATCTTGCGAGAACCCTGAAGGGCAATTTTCTCGGTTAGGTTGTGAAGCAACCTTAGGTGGCAAAGTGTGGGACATTTCCTCTGCGATTGAAGTGGTCATAACACCTCATACGTCTGCTCAAATAAAAAATTTGAGACCTGGAACGAAACTTCATCAAGGTATCAAAGACTTGATAACAAACTATGTCGATTCAGGTATTCAGGTTAAGTTGAAACTTCAGACAAAATTGAAGGATCTTCCAAGATCTGAGTTGGGTTGTGGCAACGTATCTTTAGGTCAATCGGCACGATTAAGTCATAGGCCGGATCAGAATCAACAATTCATAACCATTTAAATCATTAATTTCTAATTTACTAACCAAGGAAGCAGTTAGCGAAAGGACGCAGTAATGACAACGACAACGTTAAAAAGCCTTGTAAACAGGCTCAATACACCATGTAGAAATACTCTAGAAGCGGCAACCTCTTTATGTCAATCACGCAGCCATTTCACCGTTGAAATTGACCATTGGCTGGCGGCCATGCTTGAACAAGATCTTGGTGATTTGAAAATCATTTGTGGTTCATTTGGTGCGAATAGAGACGAGTTGATTGCAGAGCTACAATCAGCTTTAGAACAGCAAAAGTCAGGAAACAACTCTCTGCCAAGTATTTCACTTCAAGTGGTGAACTTGCTGAGGCAAGCTTGGTTAGACGCCAGTATTTTATTTGGTGATCAACAAATTCGCTCAGCCCATTTGCTATACACCTTATTGAAAGATGAGTCCTTGGCGGTATGGGTGAACCGCAGATCAAAGCAACTCCAAAAAATTGATCCTGACCAGTTACTGCAAGCCTGGCCGAACCTTCAAAAAGACTCCGACGAACAGGGGCATGTGGGTAATCAAACGTCCGTATCGTCAGGTCCTTCAAGTACTAACGCACTAGACCAGTTCACCATTGATCTAACGGAGCAGGCAAGAGCTGGAAAAATTGATCCAATTCTTGGGAGAGACAACGAAATTCGTCAAATGGCGGATATTCTTACTCGAAGACGCCAAAATAACCCAATTCTTACTGGTGAGGCAGGTGTTGGTAAAACAGCGGTTGTTGAAGGGCTTGCGTTAAGAATTGCTGAGGGTGATGTACCAGATAAACTTAAGAATGTCGCAATCCGAGTATTGGACTTAGCACTGCTTCAAGCAGGGGCTGGCATGAAAGGAGAGTTTGAAAACAGACTCAAGCAGGTCATCAAAGAAGTTTCCGGTTCAGCCGTTCCTATCATTTTATTCATTGATGAAGCGCACACAATGATTGGAAGTGGTGGTCAGGCTGGTCAAAACGATGCCGCAAACCTTTTGAAACCAGCATTGGCACGAGGCGAATTAAGAACCATTGCTGCAACCACTTGGGCTGAATACAAAAAATACTTCGAAAAAGACGCTGCGTTAACGCGCCGATTCCAGGTTGTAAAAGTAGAAGAACCGTCACCTGAAAAAGCCGTTGTTATGATGCGAGGGCTGCTTTCGGTAATGGAAACTCACCATAACGTTTCAATTTCAGATCAAGCATTGCAAGCGGCGGTCAGTTTGTCAGACCGCTACATTAATGGACGTCAATTACCTGATAAAGCAGTTGGCCTATTGGACACCGCTTGCGCTCGTGTTGCTATGAGCCAGGATGCAACCCCAGGTTTGGTAGAAGATAAGCAAAGACTGTTAGATCAAATTTCTACCGAAATAGACGTTCTAAATCGAGAGCAGCAAATCGGCGAAGATCATAGTGAGAAATTAGCAGAGCTAGCTGAACAGTCTGAAAACGTTTCACAAGAACTTCAGGCATTGCAATCGCGGTGGGATGAAGAGAAAGCGTTGGTTGCTGAAGCTCAACACATTGCATCTCAGCTTCAGAAAAAAGATGAGCAGCCTAAAGATGACTTACGAGCACGATTGGCAGAAATAAGACAGGCTTTGTCTACACAAACAGAACCTATGGTTCATTGGCAAGTTACTGAAAACCTTGTAGCTGAAGTTGTTTCTGATTGGACAGGTATTCCTCTTGGTCGTATGCAGTCTGATGAAATTCAGACAATTCTTACGCTCCAGTCACACCTGGAAGAGCGAGTTATCGGTCAGTCACACGCATTGGAATTAATTACCAAAACAGTACAAACATCGAGAGCTCATTTAGGTGATGAGAACCGTCCAAATGGCGTTTTCTTGTTAACTGGTCCAAGCGGTGTCGGTAAAACCGAAACTGCGTTGGCAATTGCTGAACAGGTTTACGGTAGTGAAGATAACATTACCGTCATCAACATGTCTGAGTTCAAAGAAGAGCATAAAGTTTCTCTCCTATTAGGATCTCCTCCAGGTTATGTTGGTTACGGTGAAGGCGGAGTCTTAACCGAAGCTGTACGTCGTAAACCTTACAGTGTTGTACTTCTGGACGAGATGGAAAAAGCTCATCCCGGTGTTCAAGATATTTTCTATCAGGTCTTTGACAAAGGCACCATCAAAGACGGGGAAGGGCGTGATATCGACTTCAGAAATACCATCATCATCATGACGTCGAATGTAGGTACAGACACAACCATGCGGTTGTTTGAAGATCCAGATACAGCGCCTTCACCTACTGGTCTAGCAAAAGCCTTGAAAAATGACCTATTAGAAGTCTTTAAGCCTGCGTTCCTTGGGCGCTTGAACGTTATTCCGTATTTGCCTCTGGATGATGAGAAGTTAAGCCTTATTGCTAATTTGCAGCTGAAACGCGTCGTGAAAAGAATGGCGAAAAGTTATCGTGTAACTTTCTCGTACTCAGAAGAAGTCGTAGCGTCAATTGTCGAACAATGTTGCGATGCTGATTCAGGAGCGCGTGTGATTCACAACATTCTACAGAATCAAATGCTTCCTGAACTCTCTGTGAAGGTGCTAGGAAGAATTGCTGACCTAGAACCATTAAATGAGGTACGGGTCACAATTGAAAATGATAATTTTGTGTTTGACCTCACATAAGTCAGTTTTAATGGTTTTTAGATGTTGCGGAGAGTATTCGAGTTTATATACTCCGTGACATCAAGATAAGCCAGTCTTTAATACGTACTGCAAGGAATGCGGTTCAACTGGAAAAAGGAATTTCTTCAAAAATATTAACAACTTATTACGATTTGTTAATAACCTAGAAGGTTTCTAAAAACGGATTTTTATCGTCTGCTGTTGTTTGGCGGACAAATAACCTTGGTCACCAATAGACCAAAAAAAATATATGCATAAGGAGCATAGCATGCAATCTAATACGTACTTGAACTACGAAGGAATTAAAGGTGAAACGACTGCTGAAGGGTTTAAGGATTTGATTACTCTTCTTTCCATGGATTGGGGCTCAAATCGTGAACTTTCTTCTTTCACTGGTACTGCACAGGATCGTGAAGCAAGTTCAACTCGTTTAAGCGATATCGTTATTACAAAACTACAAGACAAAGCCTCTCCTGACTTGTTCAAAGAAGCAACAATCGGTAAGGGCAAAAGCGCTGTTTTTCATATCACTAAGCAAGGTGACAAAATCGAAGAGATCATGAAGATCGAATTGACTGACGCAATGATCAGCAGCTACCAAATGTCTGTACAGGGTGACCGTCCTGTAGAAACCATCACTATCAGCTACACAGAGTTGATGATGACTGTTACTCCTACTGACGACAAAAACAATGTTTCTGCTCCGTTGGTATATGGTTACAGCGGTGTTAAAGGTCAGCAAATGTAATTTTACGCTGACTTGTCTGGCGCCGTTCTGGCGCCAGCTTCTGAAAATTCATGATCGGTAAGCCAGACAATAGGATGTTGTGAGGCTAGATCATCATCTCAGTAGTAGAGGCGAATGGATGCAAAAAGCCACACAAGATGCTAATTCAATCAAGATAGCCACACCGTTGGGTAAAGATACCCTTCATCTAACTCGATTTGATGCTAACGAAGGCATTTCTCAAGCGTTTCGATTTGAAGCCTTGATGTATACCAATGGCGTAGAAATCGACCCTAAAGCTTTGATTGGTCAGTCGGTTACCGTCTCATTGCTGATGAATAAAGACGGTAAAGTAGTAGACCGCTTCTTTAATGGCATTGTGAGTGAGCTTAAATCACTGGGACAAAGAGCACCTAATGAAGCTGATGGTGCGCTCTATAAAGATTATTCCGCTACGATTGTTCCAACATCCTGGTTGATGAATCATCGAGTGAACTGCCGAATTTTCCAGAACCTGTCAGTCAAAGATATTGCTAAGAAGTTATTTGATGAGCACGGTGTTAAGTTCTCAAGTAAGTTGAAGAAAACTTATCCAACGTATGAGTATTGTGTTCAATATCAAGAATCAGACTGGGCATTTATTTCCCGGTTACTCGAACAAGAAGGTATTTTTTACTTTTTCGAGCATGAACAAAACAAACATACTTTAGTCATGGCTGACGATGCTTCTGTTTATGAGCCATGTGAAGAAGCTAAAGTAAAGCATGCTACGGGTAGTCTGGCCGAATCTCATGTTCATCAATGGAGTTCCGGACTAAACATCACCCCTGGGAAATATAGTCAAAAAGGCTATGACCACGAAAAACCGCAAAATCTGCCTCAAGGAAGTAGGGCTGATGGTTCTCTGATTCCAAATCAAGCTAATTATGAAGTCTTTGAATACGAAGCTGAGAGTAAGTTTAACGAACGAACTCAGAACATTGCGAATGTTCGTTTAGAGAGTCTCCAAAAAGACATTCATACCAGAATTGCATCCAGTAATTGTCGTTCTTTTACCGCTGGCAAAACCTTTGAATTCTCAGATCATGAGGATAAGGGTGAAATCGGACAAGGGTATGTGATTACTAAGCTAAGCATGTCTGCATCCGTTTTAAGCCAAACCGGATCAAGCCAAAGCTCTGAACAAACGATCATTAATCACTTTAATTGTGTCCCTAAGAACGTTATTTATCGCCCCGCTATCAAGACGCCTAAACCGATTATTCACGGTGTACAAACGGCTGTTGTAACAGGGGAAAGTGGTGATGAGATTCATATCGATAAATATGGTCGGGTGAAAGTTCAATTTCATTGGGACAGAGAAGGTAAAAAAGACAGTAAGAGCTCTTGCTGGATTCGTGTAAGTCAAACTTGGGCCGGGAAACGTTGGGGTGCATTTTTCTTCCCGAGAGTAGGTCAAGAAGTTCTGGTTGAATTTCTAAACGGTGACCCTGATCAGCCTATTATCATCGGTGCAGTTTATAACGCCGATCTGATGCCTCCATACGACTTGCCGGCCAATAAAACCCAAAGCGGTATTAAGACTCGCTCAACCAAAACAGGCTCAGATACAAATTTTAATGAGTTATGCTTTGAGGATGATAAGGGCAATGAACTTATCATGCTGCATGCCGAAAAAGACCACCATCTTAAAGTTAAGAACGATCAGGTGGACTGGATTGGCAACGATCGTAAAACAACGATCGATAGTAATGAAACAGTGACGATCGCCAAAGACAGAAACACAAAGATCGATGGCGGAGACACATTAAAAATTGCCAAAAAACTCACCATCGAGGCAGGACAAGAAATAAGCCTCAAAACCGGTGGGGCATCTATTACTATGAAAAGCGACGGCACTATCACAATTAAGGGCAATAAGGTTACGGTTGAAGGTGCGACCACAAACGTCAAAGGCTCACAGGTCGTAATCAAAGGTGGAACCGTAGCAATCAACTAACACTTAAGAAGGTAGATTGCTTCGGTGCCAGACAAGGCACCACAAGCCTAAACCTTTTGTAAATATGTTCTCTAACTGTACTTTTCCAGAGGCAACCAATTATGGGGAAACCCGCAGCAACGCTTAGTCATATGCATGTTTGTCCAAGATCAACCGGGCCAGTACCTCATGTTGGAGGGCCGGTTGTTGTAGGCTCTGGCAATGTTACGATCGGTGGGCTACCCGCAGCACGCCAGGGTGATAAATGTATCTGTGTTGGGCCTCCGGATGCCATTTCTTCTGGGTCAGCCACTGTGACAATTAATGGCAAACCAGCCGCCAGAATGGGAGACAGTACCAAGCATGGCGGAAAGATTATTTTAGGTAATTTCACGGTATTAATCGGATAAGTTCTAGATGCTAGACAAGGAAAGTCTGCAAGCTCATTGTGAAGCGTTGCTTGAACAGCGTTTGTTCTTACAGCAGATGAAACTCACCAAACTTCAACAACTCAGACAGCATGATGATCGAGTTGTTGATTCCCTGAATTTGTTAAAACGTTATCTTCCTCTTGAGCAAGCGTCTCACTACCTTACGCTGGTTTTTTCAAGTGTGGATGAGTGGTCGCTGAATCTGTCTGAATCAGACCTGAAACCCAATGATGAATTCACTTTATATCTTGCAGAGATATCAGCCTATTTAGGTGTGAATCAACCTTCTGAATTTGTTACTCACTTTTTGAGTTCAACAGGCGATAAGGACAAAAAACTCGGTTTTAAATTAGCTACGCGTTTCCTCTATACCTTGTCAGATCATGAGATCAGAGCATTCGAATGTCTTGAAAATCATGACTATCTACTACATCTTGGACAAGCAGGGCAGCTTAATAAGGTAGATGAACTTAATACCATCATTGTTAGTTTACAAAATGATGTAACGTTAAAGAACGTTGCCCGACTCAGTCGATTATTTCTTGGTGAAGAACAAGACAGCCTCGCACTATTAAAAAGCTTTATTGAGAGTGACCAAATAACCAAGCAGTATTTACATTTCATACTGGCAAATATGCAAGAGCATGAGAGTAGGGCTGCAATATCCCTATTAGCAAATAGCCCAAATGTTGCCCCTGAACTTACGATCTATGCGATGTCAGTTTCCTGCAACCCTGATTATGTTCCATTCCTGATGGAGTTTCTTGCAGATAAAAACAGTCGTGATTACGTTCTAAATGGACTGTCGACTCTCTTTGATGATGCTATTTATGATCTCATCCCTTATGAAGCGTATCATCCAACTCGTGATGTCGCTTGGAGCTTAATCTGCCCTCAAGAACTCGAAAGCAGTATTACTCATTGGCACCATGAAATGAGTTCTAAATGGCCAAATCAGATAGTGGCGGGGCAACTACCAACCAAGGAAAACCTTACAGAAATCTGGCGATCAGGTAATACCTTTCAAAGACAGCAAGCCAGCTTGTGTATGGCTTTAAAAGAGCCAAGGAGTCCTCTTAGAAGTCCAATTTCTTTATTTGGCGGGTTTACGCAATGATAATATCCATTGAACATCAATCCGTATTCTTAGGGAAAGCAAACGATGCACAATTAGCATTGAGCTTAGACTCGGTGACACCGCCACCTGAAGAACTTTGTTTAACCAAAGATTTTAAAACTCACTCGTCGTTTTGCTTTGGAATTGATGAATTTGAAACTGTTGAAAGTCGATACATTGCTCTTATCAAAGAAGCACTTGATCAGTTGGATCTGGATTTAACCGGGGCACCTGTTTTGTTCATCCCCCCTGGTTATGGTCTATCAGAAGAAAGCCAACTAACCGCCTTTACACATAAAGTTTCCGAAGCCTTTCCAAGCTTATTCCAGAACGCTTCAAGTAGAATTTACCCCTACGGCAGATCCTCAGTTTTGATGTTGTTTGGCTATTTGAAAGAGCTATTAGCTAGAGAACCGGGGCAAACAGTGTGGGTTTTAGCTGTAGACAGTTACGCGAATTTAAGACGCCTGAATGAGCTTAATCAATCTAATAAGCTTCTCACTGAAGAAACCGGCGATGGAATGATTGTATCGGAAGGCGCCATCATTCTTGGTATTAAACAGACGACAGAAGGATTGATGGTTTCTTGGTCCGGCTCCGATGCATCAGTATCGCATGGTAAACTTTCCAGTTCTGGTGACTTTGCTGTTGAACAGTTATTTCACAAACTAACAGACCAAACCCAACAACCACTTAATACTATCTATTTACCTGACAATGGAGATCAACAGATTTCAAATGCATGGATGGATGAATACAGGTGTTTAGCTCCGATTATAACTAAAGATACACAGATGTATTTTTCGACGGCGGTAACCGGTGAGCTGGGCTCTGTTGGAGGACTTTACCGATTATTGCATCTCTATAGTTCATACAAAAAAGGTCGCATTGATGGACTAACCATGCAATGTGAAATCTCAGACAAACTATACCGAGCAGTTGCACTATACCAATGGCGATAAAGTCATTGGTTCTGGTTTTCATGTCTATAACATCCCTGATTTAGTAAGTAGTTAGATCTTTCAGCTAATAGAACAAACTCAATTAAAAATCGACGGATGATCCTGATCATCAAACATAATCATGAACAATCTTCATGACTCTTTGGCTCGAAGCCCTATTTTTCTGACATATCCCGTTCCCTAAACTCTCTTAAATATTAATCTGTACAAAAATAAGGCACCTCATTTGCTGTGGGCTGTATGCTCTGCCTGGCTAATTTTAGTGCGAATTTACATATATGGATGAGAGAGGAGATACAGTGATTGAACAAGTAAAACTTGCTTTGGAGGACACCAAATTCACTCCGTTTTGGCTAGATGATCCTAATATCCCTAATGTTGAAGAGAATCTAAAGACGCACATTAAGACAGACTTACTGATAGTGGGGAGTGGCTTTACAGGACTATGGAGTGCAGTTCAGGCAAAAGAACAAAAACCTAATCGTAGTGTAGTTGTTATTGAGGCGAATACGACTGCTATAGGAGCATCAGGTAGACCGGGCGCAATTTTATCACCTTCATTGATGCATGGAATGGAGAACACAGATCGACTCTTCCAAGATGAAATGAATGTGCTGGAACGGCTGGGTAAGGAAAACATGGATCAGTTTCGCCGGACGATTGAGAAATATAACATAGAATGTGATGTTGAATGGTCTGGAGAGCTCATCGTGGCCATGGACGAGCAGGGCGTCAGTGACCTCGAAAATGAATATAAGCTGTATACACAGTACGGTCACGAAGCATATCTACTTGAAAAAGAGGCCCTTCAAAAAGAGATTCATGCCCCAACGTTTATAAAAGGCCTTTGGTCTAAGCAGCGCTCAGGGACAATTCATCCTGCCAAGCTTGCCTGGGGGTTAAAGCGCGTAGCAAAAGATTTAGGTGTTATCTTTTATGAGCATACGCCAATGATCTCAAGTACTAGTGAAAAGGACGGTGTAAGAGTACATACACCAAATGGGAGCATACAGGCAAAGAAAGTGATTTTGGCTACTAATGCATTTACACGACATAAGAAGAAAATAAGAGCCCGGGTTGCAGCCATTCGTGACCGAATTGTAATGACTGAGCCTTTAACCTCTACACAACTTTCTGAATTAGGCTGGGCTAATAGGCAAGGGATATTTGATACTCGATCTCAGCTAAATTATATGAGGTTAACCAAAGATAACCGCATTCTTTTTGGAGGTCGGTTGGGTTATTTCTACGGTAATAACACTGACCCAATCTATGATAAATCACCAGCCCCTTATGTTCGATTGGTTCAGGCGCTCTACACAACGTTTCCAACCATAGCAGGAATAAAAATATCACATGCCTGGAGTGGACCCATTGCCTTAACTAATCGAATGACCGTGCATTATCAGCAGTTTTACCAAGGAAAAATGATCTATGCCGGTGGCTATTCAGGATTTGGAGTGACTGCGAGCCGATTCGCAGCGCGAATTGCCCTGGCAATAGTGGACGATAAAGAGATCCCCGAGCGTCAATTATCATTTACTAAAGCTGTCCCAGCCTGGATTCCTCCAGAGCCATTTAGATGGATAGGCATAAAACTTACTTTTTATGCGTTAGACACCTATAAGGTTAAAGGCGGATGGAGAGATGCCTGGTTTTATCTTTTGAAAAAAATGGGATTACCTTTAAAGCCATAACGAACCTTTGGATTTGCATAAAAAGTACTGAGCAACCGCTATTATGAGTGAAGAGACAACCCTGAATTTGAAAACGATACTAGACAACTTCAGTAATGATTTTACGCAGCAAAGACTAGATTCTGTTGTTGAGTATTTCGCGGAACACGCAGAGTATCGAGAGCTTGGTGGAAACATCATAGTTGGAAAAAAGAACATTAGACAGGCATTACAAAGGCTTTTTGACGGTGCCTATGGCAATTTAAATTTTGAATCTAAGCATTTGATGATTGATGCTGAAAATCGAGCCGTGTGTTTTGTTTGGAACTGCCAGCATAGTTTGTTGGGCAGCCAAGGTTTAGATTTCATCAATAAAATCATTTATTGGGGATTGAGGCTTTGGTATGGACAGCAGTTTTACTGGGAAGGTATAGATTACTTTATCTTTGATCACAAAGGGAAAATTATCAGCAAGCAAACTTATGGAAAAGCGATATTACCAAAGTTTATTCGAGGCAAGTCAAATCATTAAAACAATGTCGCAGTCACATGCTAACCAATGCAGTCAGAGTTTTATGGTATGACTCATTTTGAATATCATTTTTAGATAGCTGAGATCAATAGATCTTGTGACTAGTTTCTAACTCATGTCGAACTCAATAAGGGCTTACATAATTATCACAGTGCACTCAGATCATGCTGTTGGTGTAGTCATAGCGAGTGGTACTAATGCAGCAAACGCCCATATAACTTGGGATACAGCTAAGTAAATCCCAGTAAAGCCCCTGACACGATCAATATAATACTACGCATAATATATATTATGTTAAATTATGTATTTTGTGAGAACTACTCAGTTAGCGGGTTCACCAAGATGCCTACTCTATGCGTTAATTTGAATAAAACTGTTGATGACGGATGACGTGCTTGTTGCTTGAGAGCTCTTCTTAATCCGTTTTTCAGTACGTACCGTTTTAATGAATTAATAGAGCTCATTTTTGTGTGATGTGACTTTGAACTTACGCCACTTTCTCTGATTCAGGTTGAATGCCTGATCTTGTTCCATGCTCAATGCTATTCACAAAATCAATGATCAGCTGATTAAATTTCTCTTTGTGGCTATGGTGTGCCCAGTGCTTACCGCCAACTGTATGCCTTGTTAGATCAATCACATATTCATCGTAGAATTCAAAAAGCTTGTCTGAAATGAAGTTGTCTTCCGTTGGAATAATTAACTGTACAGGGACAGCTATGCTTTTCTCGCCTGGAATACTTGGAGGATTCAACGGATTTTGTCGATACAGGTTAATTGGGTTGAGACAAATTTTCTCAATATCTTCCTGGGTTGCGTCCAGATACATATCATCCGTAGCCACTCCATTCTTTGTAAGAACGGTTTTCCATACGGTTTTACCAATGGTTTTGAATATAGATTCAGGCAATACCGGGATATTAAACAAGTACACGTACCACGAAAAAGCCCCTTGCTTTAGCGCTCTTGCCAGCCTTGTCGGTTGCAAAGACAAAAGGTTTCTTCGTGCCCAATCAAGCATCAATGTTAAATGAGGGCCAGACATACTCGAGTACGAAAGCACCCTTCGTGCATAATAGGCTTCTGAGATAAACGACCAACCTATGACCGACCCCCAGTCGTGCCCGACAAGATGAACCTTTCCTTCTTTGCCAACAACCGCATTGATGACTGCCTCAATATCAGCCAACATATTATTCATTCGATACGCTTTGCGCTGAGCCGACCAAGTCGAGCTACCAACGCCACGCATGTCAAAAGTCACAACCTGAAAATCTTTTTTTAATGTTTCTACCTGATGATGCCAGGTCTTATGACAGTCCGGGAAACCATGTAGAAAGACTATTGTTGGCTGATTTTCGCTACCGTGCACCTGTACATACAGCTCAACATCATAGCTACTTACTGTTAATTCTTTCACGCAAGCCCCCTTCTCTACGCTGCCACTGTTTGAAGTGCCGATGACTTCGCTTGAGTCACGTGAGGTACATTATCGTCCAACCAGTAGGCTGTTTCCTCGGTTATGACTAAGATTTCTTCCCACTTTGCGCCTGTCTGTCCATCCTGGCTTGCGAGATGTGGTTCAATTGCCCATGTTCCTGGCAGAGGTGGATGATCAGACTCTCTTAAATCGTTCCATAGTGGAGATCGCTGACGAAACAGCCCCTTAACAATACCAGGGACCAGCCATTGCAACTGACGGCTACTGAACCCGAATATGGAAACATTATCGTAGAGGCTCTGATGCGTTTTAGTGACTCGATGGCCTAGCACTCGACGAGGGTAAACTTGATGAGCATTTCGGAAACCTGCATCAGAAATCATCTCATCAACATCAAAATAGATCTTTTGAAACGTCTTCTCTGCAAGCGTAGCTTTGAGTATGTACTCTCGGATATCAAGAAGCGTATTCTGAATCTGCTCAAGTACAGGATTGGATTGTCCGAATGATAACGCATAACCAATGTCTGCTGTGTAGCCACCAACTGTTGGTGCGACATCTAAAATGACAGGCATCCCTTTTTCCAGCTTTCTGTTGGTTGGGAAAAAGTGAAAATCAGACCAAAACCCTGTAAATGCAGTTCTATCACCGAACCAGGCAAAGGGTTTATGGAGATAGCTATCAACCCCTCGTTCATCAAGATACTCTTTGATTAATTGTGCGGCTTCTTTTTCGGTCATTCCTTCAGTTAACTGCTTTTCTACCGCCTGAACCGACTCGTACGCTAATGCTTGAACATCTTTAAAGCGATCAAGTTCATGTTGGTTAAAATTGGCTATCTTTTGCATTTTGTATCTCCTAAATTCGAATCACGTTGTGATATTTATTGTTTATTAAGCAACGGCTTCTGCCCTTTGGGCAGCTGGAGAATGCGCCAGATAATCAATTGCTTGCTGGGTGTCTGCTTCTGTGGACGGGTTATAACTCGGGGATAAATATCGCGCTGACTGAAAGGCTAGCCAGCTTAATGAGGGTAGATTTCCCTTCTTCGCTTTGTGACGCCACTCCTTCCAGAATGAACGCCCAATCAGACGGCTTTTATGCTTTTTGATGGTTGGATCTTGCTTCATCAGGTGAGTCGCCCCCATAGTCCACAGGCCGATCAACCCGGTGAAAATCAATGCCATCTGCGGTGCACGACCGGCATAGTTACCACCCATGTACTTATAAACATCAAAAGCCACATTTCGGTGCTCAATTTCTTCCGCCGCGTGCCAACGCAGAATATCCAATATGGTTTCATCCGCATCTTTTTGATCCCAGTTTTTATTCTCCAGTGCGTACTTTCCTAGTACACAAGTGAAGTGTTCAATGGCTGCAATTAACCCCAATCTAAGTACCAACCAGCGTTTTTCTAGTGACTTAGGCAGGTTTTTACCAAACGGTTTATCGCTTAGAGGCTGTTCAAAAATCCATTCCACTTTTTTCACGAATGCGTCTGTATCGAGACCATGAGTTTCCAAATATTCAGCAAGACCAGCGCTGTGCGCCCTAGCATGCATAGCCTCTTGCTTTATGAACCCTTTAACGTCTTCTCGAAGTTGCTCATCTTCAATATAAGGAAGCGCTTTGTTATATAGACGGCAAAAGAAGAACTCTCCTGCGGGTAAAATTGTGTGAATTACACTAATAAAATGGCTACTGTAGGGATCATCAGGAATCCAGTGCAAAGGTGTTTCGGAATAGTCGAACGACACCTTGCGTTGAATTAAATGGACGTCCGTTTTGGAATGTATTTTTGAAATGTTTGAATCAGTAACACTCATGCCACACCTCACTTCAGTTAGATGAATCGTTACATGGAAAGAGAAGTTCCTGATACTTATGAAGGTATAAGAATCTGGATTTTTTCATTCTCATGTAATCCTGAGGTTCAAGCAGGTCAGTTTTTGCCAAGAATCTATCATTTTCGGACAAGGTCACAGTTACGTTGAGTTAATTAAAAAATCAATGCGCTATAATTTACATAATTTTATGTGCCATTGTATTATGTAGAGATGTTTAGATTCGGCCCAAACGATAAAGTCTTTGATTTCAGATACTTCCCGCCATTGATCAGAACGGCAGTAGAGGAAGGTGCTGACTTATGTGAATTACTCAGAGGAACGTGCATTCCAGAATCAGCACTCGGTGCGGATGACTATAAGGTCAGTGTCAGTCAATTAGAGGTATTGGTTGGAAACATCAGCCAGCTCTGCCGTCCATTTTTGATTATGGAATACGGTTCGCAATTAAACCTTAGTGCATTTGGCATTGTGGGTTATGCTGCGTTGAGCAGTCCCACAGCTCGTGATGCGTTGCGTATCGCCAATCAATACATGCCTATTGTGTTGCCGTTGCTTGATATTCAGGTTGAAGAAAAATCTGCGTATGCAGCGATCAAACTTGAATTAACCTATCCAATCTCGACAAATGCTGGCAAAGCACTTTTGGAAGCGTCCTTAGCGAGCCTTTATACAATGGCTCAGTTTGTCTTGTTAGACAAAATGCCTAAGGTCCGGCTTGAAGTTAAACACAAGCTAGAGCCTTATCACTTTGAATTTGCACAAATGATGGATGCAGACATACAAGGCGAATGCCAGCACAATCAAATATTCATTCCGACGGATGTATTAAATCTCCCCCTCCCCTTAGCCAATCAAGTTTCATTCAATATGAGCATTAAACAATGCGATGAGTTGATGGAGCAGCTACCGACTCTTGATCGAAGCCTTACTTCTGGTATTCAACGTCGTTTACTTCATCATCAAGGAGAAACTCAGCTAACACAGGAGGAAATCGCCAGAGAGTTATTTATCAGCGTAAGAACCTTGCATCGGTTTTTGAAACGGGAGGGCTCCAGCTTCCGTGACATAGTTAATGACACGCTCACTCTGAAAGCCAAGTACCTGCTTGAAGAAGATAAATACAGTATCAGTCAGATTGCACAGGAACTGGGGTACACCGATGCGGCTAACTTTACTCGCGCATTCCGAAATCACACTGGTGCTACACCAACGGAATATAGGAAGAAAATTCAGGTACCCTCCTAATCAACACACATTACTTTGCCATTTGGTAATCTTGCGATAAACCTGCCATGAAATATGAGACGTACTATTTAAATGTGATGATAGGCGTTTGGAAGCCCCTTTTTAGTCATCAGGTTAGGAACTTTCAGTAATTATCCACTGAGGATAATGACAATGAACATTCGGTTTGATTGGTTAAACAAAACCCAATTTCCAATGACTTCACTGGCTATTTCTGTATGCATGGCAGTTCAACCCTCATCTGTTTTTGCCAATGGGCATGATGACAATGAAGAAGTGCCCTTTGAGGAAGCACGTATCTATTTTGAGTTGAATGATACAGACGGCGATTTAGGTATTCATGGACTGATCGATGGTGACGCCTGGAAATATCTTAAAATTGAAGACCCTAATGAAAAAAATATGCTTGAGGCGAGAATCAAAGGCCGACTCAGACAGCAAGGCATGACGGAATTTTTCTTTGAAAGTGCTGAACCCAGCTTCGACGAACTAGATCCCTCTGAGTTCTTTGAACGTTTTCCTGAAGGTACCTATGAGGTAGAAGGCGTTAGCCTCGAAGATGAGGAATTAGAAAGCGAAGTATATTTGTCTCACGTGATCCCTGCGCCAGCGAGTGGTATTACTATATCAGGTGAAGACTATTCTGAAGATTGCGATGAAGACGTTCCTGTTGTTTCTGCACCCATTGTGATCGCATGGGTGCCTGTCACCAGTGACCACCCTAGCCTTGGTACATCAGGTGATATTGAAGTTGAGATGTACCAATTGGTTGTGGAAATCGAAGAGCCTGAAACATATGTTTACAGCGTTGATTTGCCCCCAGACGTCACAGAGCTTTCTGTTCCTGATGGATTTATTGAATTGGCGGATGAGTTTAAGTTTGAAGTGTTGGTTCGCGCTACCAACGGAAACCAAACAGCCATTGAAAGCTGCTTTGAAGTTGAATAAAACACATTAGCTTCATAATCTAACTCATTGATTTAGTTTATGAAGCTAACTGTCTTCGACGTAGTGTGCATTTGAGTCGACTAATGTTAGTTTGACGCCTTGGGTTGCTTAGTGAGGCATCTGATAAAGCGGTCTATCCTTAACGACAGACAACCGTTTGGGGACTACCATTAATAGACTCAGGTTGCATTTATTTGATGGCATGAATGATGAAAATTCTACTCATCGAAGATGACCAAGTCATTGCAGATTTGATTTGCAAGGGAATGAGAGAAGCCGGTTATGGTATTGATCATACTGATGATGGAGTAACCGGCTTGAGTCATGCTCTGTCCGGTTGTTATGACCTTGCGGTTGTCGATTTGATGCTGCCGAAATTGGATGGGTTATCCATCATAGATTTGGTTCGACGTCGAAAAGTTAACTTACCCATCATCATTTTAAGTGCAAAGCGTTCAGTCGATGAACGAATCAGTGGACTTCATCACGGTGGTGATGACTACCTGACAAAGCCTTTCTCCTTCAGTGAATTGCTTGCCAGAGTCGAAGCTTTGCTACGACGATCAAGTAATGTTGTTGAGCCAACAACAATTGCCTACAGAGATTTAGAAATTGACTTGTTATCACGTGGCGTTGTCCGAGGTGGTAAAAAAATTGACTTACAGCCGAAGGAGTTTTCGTTATTAGAATACTTACTTCGTAATCAAGGCCACGTGGTTTCCAAGACCATGATTATGGAACGCGTGTGGGATTATCACTTTGACCCAGGAACTAATGTCGTCGAAGCGCGAGTTAGTAAGTTACGAGAAAAAATAGACAAAGGATTTGACTCTCCATTGATTCATACAGTGAGAGGCTTGGGATATGTCCTTAAAGAACAGCATTAGACAACCGGCCAAGTTATCTACCCGATTAACAATTTGGTATACGGTCTCCTTCCTCATCCTGTTCAGCATGATTTTTCTAGGTCTGTATCTCTTTATGAGCTCTACGTTTAACGAAAATATGAAAGAGGATCTCACCGGCGATATTGAAGAGTTACAAGAGATATACGAAGAACAGGGGATGTCTACTCTTCTGAGGGAAGTCAATCAAGAGATACTGACTGAAGATCCAGAGCAATTCTTTATCCGGTTAACGAAACAAGATGGCACGGTTCTTTTGCAGTCTGAACTTTCGAACTGGCAATATCTAACAACACCTGATGTGCTCTATGACCTGCTTTCAAACAGTGAAGGTGACGTTCATATAGCCCGGTTAACTAAGGAGAATTCTGAGGTTTTCACTGCTGCAGGATTAATCGGTCCCGACCTTCTGATCTATCTCGGTGAGACAATGGAAGAACGCGATAATCTACTGAATGATTTACTTGGGATCTGCGTGGTTATTTTGGGCTTTGTTTTACCCTTAGGGGCATTCAGTGGTTGGTGGATGTCCCGGAAAGCCGTCAGCGGAATTAAAGAAGTAAGTCGTGCTGTGGATGATCTCGGAAATGGTCGGTTAGACCGTCGTGTCATTGTTCACTCTCATGGTGATGAAATCACAGAGTTGGCCAATAAGTTCAATGAGATGGCGGAGCAGATCCGAAAGTTAATTTCTGAAATGCGAGAAATGACAGATAACATTGCTCATGATTTGAGAAGCCCTCTCGGAAGAATACGAGCCATTTCCGAATCGGTACTGTCTTCCAAACACACGATTAAAGATTACGAAAAAGCCGCATCAGATACGCTGGAAGAGTGCGATCGCCTCCTGCTTATGATCAACATGACGTTAGATGTAGCTGAAGCCGAAGCAAGTGTTCGAGAACCTAATTCACAAGAAGTAAATCTTAGCAGTTTGACAGAGGACGCATGCGAGCTGTATGGCCCTGTTGCTGAAACGAAGCAGATTCAATTGTCCACCCATCTTGCCCCAAACTGCTCTATCTATGGCAATAAACACAACCTACAACGAATGCTCGCAAATTTAATTGATAATGCAGTGAAATACACGCCCGAGCATGGCGAAATCATTGTTGAATTGGCTTTGCACGATTCTGACGCCATTGTCACAGTCGCCGATACCGGCATTGGCGTTCCCGATTCAGATAAGGATCGCATCTTTGACCGATTTTATCGTTGTGATCACAGTCGCACAAAAGATGGCTGTGGACTAGGGTTAAGCTTTTCAAGAGCTGTGGCAAGAGCACATGGTGGAGACATAAAACTCAGACAAAAACAATCGCTGAGTAGCGTGTTTGAAATATCTCTACCGATGAATCGTTAGTTTCAGCAAACTTGCTGTAAGAGAGCCTCAACATGAGCGCGCAATACCACCTGACCCGTTATGTCCTTCCTTCTGTACTGTTTATTGTACTGCTTATAGCTATATGTCCCTTCTCCGTATCGGCGAATACAAACTCAGAGCCATCAGACATTCAAATTCAGTATGGTGATGATGGCAGTTGTGTTGAAAATGAACTGGAAGCAACTGAGCAAGCCGTACTTTGTATTGGTGTGGAGCTTTATGGAAGTTACAGCCATATTCTGGTTGAAAATAACACCGAAGGCACCGACCACACGTTAACGCAATTTGAAGCAACTCCTGTCCTCCAAGTTGCTCTGCCCGAAAAGCATGGTTGGAGTATCCGTGGCAAATATGAATGGGAAAGTACCAAGGAGTCATCTGAAACTACGGCTGCGTTTGTAGCGTTAAACCATGATGAGTCAGGCGTAGGGTTTCGTGCAGGTTTATTTGAGGTAGGTGGAATAGATCAAGGCAATGAATATATGACTAATCTAGGTGAGGATGCCACAGGAGATTACGGTAACATTGCTGAATCACAACCCTACCTAGAGTTCTCTATAACGACGTTTTCAGACCTTTTAATAGCTTTGGCCTACTCTGCGGACTTGGATGAAATAACAACCGATAATCAGGAATTCATTCAAAAGGCCAGTAACTTAAATGCCGTTCTGGAATGGGGAAACGACAGCACAGCCATTGGCGTTGAGTATGAATACTTCAAGTATGATTTCTATGCTGGAGAGATTCAATCGACTGCCCCCTCATTGGACTCAGAGATGACTATAGGCGTCTCGATGTCTTTTGACCTGACTGAACAGCTTACCCCCTTTTTTAACTACGGATATTCAGAACTCAACAGTGAAGAAACTTCCAGTACCGTTAAAACGCAAGAATTTAATTTAGGAATGGATGTTGAGGTTAATGAGCAGTGGGCTTTCACACTTGGCGGTGAACTGATCAAAGATGACAGAAGTCTGGAGAGTGAAAAGTCTGATGACATTCACAATGTATACGGTGGGCTTCACTACCGTTTAGGTTCAAGTTATATAGGTGTTGCTCTATGGCATTCTGATCAAAAAGAAATACAGGACAATGAAAATATAACGACTCGCGTTGATCTAGAGTTAGGACTTGTGTTCTAAACTAATGCCACCGATCTAATTAAGCAGATGAATTAACTGATGTAACTTAACAGAGATGATGTTTGTGAACTAACCTACTAATTTGTATACACACCTCACCTGAGTATCCCACAGCGTCTATACTTGGTTCATATTTTTCAATAAATGTATCCGGGATTATCCCGATGAAACTTAAGCACCTTCTAATTTTAGTTTTTGTAGTCCTTTCGGCTATTCCTCTGTTCGTGGGACTTCAATATCTGAATCATTACTATGGTGAGCATCATAGAGCACTTTTTACCGAGCATCTGGCATCCCTATCTTTGATAGCAAAGCAAAGAATACTGGGTGTAGTCGATCGAATTGAAGACAGTACATCTTTGATTGCAAGCCGAACTCAAATGAGGATTAGCCTGGACGAGTGGAACACTACTCGTTCAGACAAGCAAAAAAAGAAACTCACAAAAATTATTAATGATGCTAAATATGGGCTTGATCATCTGAAGGACATTCAAATATTCGACCCCAACGGAGAATTAGTTGCGTCCACTCCGGTACAGCCTCCTATTCAGCCCTTAGATTTATCTGTGGGCAACAGCTCCCAGCTAAGACTTCAACTTGAAAACGAGCAGCTTGTCTTAAGAAAGGTTTCTCCTCTCTTATTGAATCATGACTTAGTGGGCTATCTGAGACTCACCTTTATGGCGAACTTCGTTACCGATTTAGTACGGGATCGGACAGGCCTGGGCGAGACCGGAGAGTGGTTAATCGCAGTCAGGGATTCGAATGGTGATGCTCTGTTTGCTGTTCCACTGAAGTATGATTACCGGGCCTCGTTTAAACGAACCGTGGAACAGACTCGCCAGGAAGTCCCCATTGTGCAGGCTCTCCGTGGCAATGAGTTGATCATGAATAACGCTCTTGATTACATGGGCGAACCTGTTCTGGCATCTACACGGTACCTAAAAGAACTCGATTGGGGGCTGGTTGCGAAAATCAATGAAGAAGAAGTAAATCGTCTTATTAGCCAGAATACATCGTTTATTTATACACTGGCGTCAATCATCTTAATTGTGGCGATCGTCGTTGGTATTATCTTATCTGTATACATTTCAAGCCCTATCGAAAGACTCAAGTTCCATGTAGATAAAGTCAGCAAGGGCTCTTTCGAAAACTTTCCTTCCTCAAAAGGCTGGCAGGAAGTAAAGGATCTATCTTCTCACCTAACCAACATCGTTCACACGTTAAAAGACCTGAATGAGAACCTGCAGGCTAAGGTAGATGAACGAACACAAGAACTGTGTCAATCCAATAAGCAACTTGAAGAGTTGTCGCTCAAAGATCCGTTAACTAATTTGTATAATCGTCGTTTTTTCAACGAACGCCTATCTGAAGAAGTTCAACGAGCGCACCGTTACTCAACCCCATTGGCTTGCGTCATGCTGGATATTGATCATTTCAAATCCATTAATGATAAGTGGGGGCATGATGTTGGTGATGATGTACTGGTTGGGCTTTCAAATTATCTGGTTGAAACGGTAAGAGAGTCTGACATTTTGGCCAGATTGGGGGGAGAAGAATTTTGTATTTTACTGCCTGTTTGCAGTGAATCCTCTGCCCTACGCTTTCTCGAACGCATCAAAACAGATATATCCAACCTGGAATTTGTCTGTGAAAACCAGATGTTTCATGTCACTTGTAGTTTTGGAATTGCAGTATTAAATGAACAGCTTTGTAATCCGGGAGCCTTATTAAAAGCGGCGGACCAAGCGCTATACTCTGCAAAGCACGCAGGAAGAAACCGAGTTGTAAGCTACTCGAAGGACTCGGAGATAAGTTAACACCCAAACAAACAGTTTTCTTTACGAAACAAATAGATACAATTAAAACTTAATTCTAAATACCAACAAGCCGATAAGATGTCTAGAATAAAGGCATATAACTAACTAGCGAGAAATAATAATGACAAGTAAAGGACTTCTCTATAAAGGTCTTCTGGCCTCTTCTCTTGTACTTTCAACTGCAGTCGCTCAAGCCGATATCATTGGTGTTCATGGTCGTGTTGGCGCGTGGCTCATGGATTATTCGGGAGAATTTACAGACACAGACAATGGCGGAACTAAAATCGATATTGAAGACGATCTTGGTTTCGATGGTGAAACCATTGGTTTCGCTGAAATTGCATTCGAACACCCTATTCCTGTTTTACCGAACATTAAGCTCGCGTATTTAAGTATTGATACTCACGAAGAAAATACACTTTCCAAAACCATCATCTTCGAAGACACCACGTTCACAGCCAATACCGACATTAAAACTGACTTCGAAACTGATATGTACGATTTCACCATGTACTATGAGCTGCTTGATAATTGGGTTCAGGCAGATGTAGGTTTAACGGTTCGCTATTTAGACATTGATCTAGCCGTTGAAGAAAGCACTGGCACAGTAAGTACAGATGTAAGCTTCTCAACGCCGCTTCCTTTGTTGTATGCGAATGCTCAGTTTGATCTGCCGTTCACTAATGTCTATGCAAATGTGAATGTAAACGGATTATCTGTCAGTGATGTCACCGTTTATGACGCTCAGGCTGCGATTGGTTGGATGCCGCTAGAGTTTATTGGTGGTGAGGTTGGCTATCGTCATTTTGTTATTGATGCTGATGATCTTGATGATTATGAGTTTGATATTACATTATCTGGCCCATATTTAGCTATTAAGGCTGATTTCTAAACTTAGCCGGATAGTAAATAAAAAAGCCCCAAAAACGGGGCTTTTTTTATATTCCTTTTTCTCTTCAGATTGACGCTAAGCTGGCATAGATATGGTTGATTCAACTGCGGAAATTTCGTTTCTTGCCGCAGAAATAATTTCAATACTCTTATCAGGTGTTAGTTGAAGTTTATGTGCTAACTTATTGAAAGAGCTTATATTTGGTAAAGGCGGACAATTCACTAGGAACTTCTGAATGATATTCAGATGCGCCTCTGCGATGATCAGTACATCCGTCATATTTATGCGTTCGACATCAGGCTGGTAATTCCAATCTTCAGCGTGTGCTGCGATCTCAATCAATTCTCTAGGCCACTTCCATTCCCGTAACATGTAAGCCCCCATGACATTCTTGGTTTTATTAATAAACTCATCGATATCAATAAGACTTCCATCAAGAATGCCTGGTATAGAATCTAAATACACAAGCGCAGGCAGAACACCAATGTTTTGAACGATGCCACCTAATAGAGCTTCGTTTTCATCCACCCCTTTCACGCACTTCGCCAACACAAAAGCAATGGCCGAGACTCTTCGAGATATTCCCCAGTGTGCGCGAAAGCGTTTTTTGATTTCTTTATTCTTTGCCGTATAAAGCTCTCTTAATGCAAATAACTGTATTAGTTGCTTAGTGGTTTTGAAGCCTATACGAGTCACCGCTTCTTCACAGCTAGTGATATCCCTGGCCCCTCTAAAGAGTGGGCTGTTCGCTGTACTAACCAACTTTACCGCCATAGACGGGTCCATAGATACGGTTCTTGCCACTTGCGAAGATGTAGAGCCAGGATCATCAATTAGCTGTGCGATCTTATGGGCAACCTCTGGCATGCTTGGGAGAATGAATTTTCCTCGTTTAACATCATTGGCAAATCGATGGATAAGATCCTTCATCAGGGTTGGTGATGTAAGGTCAACGTAGATAACTTGATTCTCAACCCTTTCTTGTATTTTTGATTGGGTAAAGAATTTCGCGATTACATCCCAGGCAATCTCGATTAATGTACATTCCGGATTGGCATACACATCAAACTGGCGGGGCTGAAGGTGTGAGATTGGATTAATAGCATCTGGCGTATTGGCTTTTATGATTTTCTCTTTGCCGTCTTTAGCAACCTTTCTGATAGAACCTGACAGCAAAAAGTATTCAATATTATTGCTTGAGCCCCGTTCAAGGATGCGTTCGCCATCCTTGTATTTCCGCAACTGATTCTTCGCTTCAAGAAGAACCAATTGCTTTTTTCCCATGTCTCTTAGTGGCTTAAATTTCTTTAAATCCAAGATGGTAGCTTTGGTACTGGCCTGCGGTACCGAATCGCTTTTCTTCCTGAATGAGAACATATGCATTCCTCTTCTAACCTAGAGTTAAGGATAGACAAGTATGCGAGAAATGCTGTATAGAAAATAACCTAAAAATTAATTAGGAAAGGCAATCGTAGATGTAACTGACTGAAGCTCTTTCTTGGCGTTCACCAAAATCTGAATACTCTTTTCCGGCGTCAAACCTAACTTAATTGATAGCTTGGAAAACGACGATATTTCGTTTAAAGGTGGGCAGGTTAAGAACTTCCTCAGAATATTGAGATGAGCATTTGCAACGATCACAATATCCGTCATATCGATAAATTGGTTGCTTGATTGATAAGACCAATTCTCTGCATGAGAGACCACATCGATAAGTTGGTCTGGCCATTCCCAATGCTTCAGCATGAAAACGCCCATTTGGGTCTTGGTTTTGTTTACAAACTCATCAATCGTTAATTCATATCGATCCAGGACTTCCGGCATTTGTTCTGCATAAAGCAGTGCTGGGACAACGCCAATATTATGAATTGCACCGCCAAGCATTGCCTGGTTTGGATCAATAGTTCGATTCAATCGAGCGAGAATATAAGCAATAGCAGCCACCTGTTTGCTTACATTCCAATGAGATCTTAAGCGCTTCTGAATTTCTGGGGTTTTAGACTGGTAGAGGTCACGCACAGCAAATACTTTCACCAGGTCTCTTGTGGTTCTTACCCCAATACGGACTATCGCCTCTTCACAAGAAGTGACTTCCCTAGTCCCTCTAAACAACGGACTATTAGCACAACTGACCAATTTAATGGCAATGGCTGGATCAAGGCTTACTTTCCTGGCGATTTTATTCACGCTGATATCAGGATCATCAAGACTTTCAACGATCTGAGAAGCTACCTCAGGTATGCTGGGCAAAATGAACCGCCCCGTTGAAATATCATGTTCAAAGTGATCCAGAACAGCCTGTACTGCTGTATCCAACGGAGTTGTAGAGAGAATTGGAGTATATGACTCATTATTTTGAACGGGGGAAAAGACTTCTTTTGCTTGCTCAAAATAACTACTAAGCACGTTTCTATCAAACACAAGCAGTGTTACAGCGGTTTTTGCAAAGACAGAATATCTGCGTGGTTGTAGGTTTGCGATAGGATGCCGTGCGGCAGCTGTACTTGCTGTAATCGCCTTGGACTTACCATCCTGAGCCTTGAGTAGCGCTTTGCCCTGCAAGAGATAGTACTGATAGTTATCGGTCGAACCGACTTTTGTGATGAGTTTGCCTTTCTTGATACGTACAATTTTTGCTTTTGCAGAGAGAAGTATCTTGTGGTGCTGTGAAAGCGCACTAATAGGATAAAATTGATCAAGTACTTCGAGAGTTACCTCTGGCGCAACAAAGTTACGCTTTCTACTCCGAAATAATGCAAACATCAGGATTCCAGCTTTTATTATTGTTTTTGGTGGTAATCTATTTAGTTATCTCTGTTGCTCTTTAAGGCGGCAATGTCCTTTTCTCGCTCCCTTAATGAATACTCAAGATCAGCGATTTTTTGTTGATATTCTTTTTCAGCGGTTGTTAGCCGCGTAACTTCATTGGCTAAATTCTGGGTGGCTTCACTCAATGTATTTTTCAGAAGATCTTGGTACTGTCGCTTGAGAATGAACCAAGTAAGTAAAACGCCAAATAAGAACGAACCAATAAGTATCAGTGGCATAACCATATATCAAACAAATGTATTAATTTAGGCAATAAAGTTACATAAATTAACAAAACGGTCAAGTCCCCTTCTAGGGTACATTAAGCCGCGTTAATTAATTCATCTGGAAGCTTAGAAGCAATGGCCCACATGTGATGATCACCCAGGCGCTTTGCATCCTCAGGTAACGTGTCCGTTGATTCAAATCTGAACTCTTTAGTCGTTCTACCAACAACCCGAAAGATTTTTGATTTTGCCTGCAGGAACAGTTCTTCGCCCACGCGATAGATTGCTATATCCATCGTATCCACCCTTGTTGATCTTTATTATTTATAGTTGATTATTTTTATTTAAGGAGGATTAAAGATGAGTGTCATTTAAATGGCAACCATTAAAATTACTCAGATAAGACATTATTTTCTAAAGTGTTTCTTTTATAACCAGTCGAATATTGTTTGAAACATCAGTAGGTAAGCACCCGATGATTCCCTGGTTTGAAGCCTGCTCCGCCGCCATTGCATGAACGAAAGCCGCTAATTTAGTGCTTTCGATGCAATTCCTGGACTTGGCAAGAAAAGCCAAAATAACTCCAGACAACACATCCCCCATACCGCCTGTCGCCATTGCCTCATTGCCGAAATATGAAACAAATACATTGTTCTGTTTTTTGGAAATAAGAGTTCCACTGCCTTTTAGGAGAATCGTACAACCGAATTTTTTCGTGAGCTCCATACAGGCAGAGAAACGATCCAACTCCACTTGTTCAACAGAAATATTTAGTAAACGTGCAGCTTCCAGTGGGTGTGGCGTCATCACACAGTGTTCGTGACCATGTGCATCCCAAAGCTCAGGATATTTTGATAAGAGGTTCAATGCATCAGCATCAATAAGCGTCGGCTTCTTCAGAGTTAATACAGTCTCCAAGATTTTTTTTGCACTGGCCTCAATACCTAGGCCCGGCCCAATGGCTATCGCATCACTCTTCTCTGCCAGAAGGTTTACTTGATTTTGAAGGTCGGATTCGTAGCCTCTAACCATTACCTCAGGTGTACGCGTTAGCATGGGTTGAACAGCATTTTTCCCTACTATGGCAGACAACAAGCCAATTCCAGAACGTAGCGAAGCTTCACATGCCAATAGCGCTGCGCCACTGGTTCCATCAGAGCCACCAATGAAAAGTCCTCTACCTGAATCGCCCTTATGGTCTGTTGGGTTTCGTCTGAAAAGTTCTGTGGGAAAAGAATGGGGGGATAACAGTTTAACAGAGGACTGAATACTATCTTTTAAAGAGGCAGGTATGGCGAGCTCATCATAATACAGCGAGCCGGTATAAGCCTTTGCTTGTCCAGTTACCAAGCCTTGATTAATTCCTATGAAGGTTAAAGTTTGATCAGCTTTTACAGCTGCACCTAAGATCTGCCCTGTGTCGGATGAAAGACCGGATGGAATATCTACGGATACCACGGGGCAATTTGACTCATTAATACAAGCAATGGCTTCCAAATATTCCCCTCGTACGTCTCCTGTTAGACCTGTACCCAACATTGCATCTACTATCAGGCTTGGCTGATCAGATGAAGACGATATAGTTTGGTATTCAGTAAAAGATACGGGGCTAATTTTAGAGCGCTGTAAATCAATAAAAGCACTTAACGCCTCACCTTGAAGAGCATTTGGCAGATCCTCAATGTTACCCATTTGAATTACTGTGGCAGATATTCCATGGTCACAAGCCAACTTGGCTGCAACATAACCATCCCCGCCATTGTTTCCGCGACCACAAAAAATAATCCAATGATAATCATCACCGTATTGCTGACGAACAAACTGGAACAGCGCGTGACCAGCTTTTTTCATTAGCTCATAGCCATTTCCGGAATAGAGCGTATCTATGGCCAGTCGATCAATATCTCGCGTTTGCTGCGCGGTATATAGGGATTGATTAAAATGCTCTGGATATGAAGAAGAAAGAGCTTTGATCACACCTCTGATTCCTTATTTAAATGACTTTTCAAAAATCAACGGCATACGATCTTGCCCCCAGGCAACAAGCCTGCCTTTACTGAAGGATGGCACACCCCACAAACCTAAACGACTCAATACCTTACGATTAGCGTCTGCCTCTAGCTCATATCCTCTACTTGCATGTGCATTCAAAATAGCGGGTTCAGACAATTTAAATTCAGCGGCGATTTGTTTTAGGTAGCTATCAGAAGCGACATTGCACCCTCTCGCCCAAATATCACCTAACAGCCGAAACGCAATGTCTAGCCGTTTTGATTCTGGTGTATTCAAAAAAATGGAAATTGCTCGCTCTACCCCCTTGCCCAATGGATCTCTGACCCGTCCGAATTCAATTCCCTCAAAATGGGCTATACGAGCCGCATCTTTCAGAATGTACATCTTCTTTTCTTTTGGGACAGGCAGACCACGAGTTACCATCGGGAGCACAGGTTTTAGATGAATTTTTTCTAGAGGGTAATCATCAGGGTTGAGTGCAATTCTGGCTATTGCAATGTATGAATAAGGGCTTCTGAATGAGAAAAATAGATTAACGTCATCATTTGGACGAGAAGGCACCCTGACGTTCCCCCAATCAGGATAAAGCAGTGTTTGATGTTCCTGCGCTCCCATATTTTTCAAGCGGTCACGTAGAAGGTATACCCTATCTAAGCCCCAATACCATTCCCCTCGATAAAATACTGATGCAGGTAGATAGAACCCTCTTTTGTAGAGTCGATCTGTGTTTTCTTTGAGCTTCTCCGGCACATCAAAGGCATCAAGCAAGCGATTTTGTTGTACCAGCTTATGAATGCGAGCAAAGTCACCATGCCAGTATGCATCAGAAGTTTCTTTAGCTAACTGAATCCATTCAGCAGTGGTTGATCTGGCATACAACAGCAATCTTAAGGCATCTGTCCTTAAGCGTTTCTGATTAGGGATCAGAGTCGGAAATTCTAATCCCCATGCTTGAGCCAAATACCCGGCATCGAGCATTGCGTAACGCTCTAAGGCTTCCTGTTCGGGCCTGTGTGACGCGTCTCTTGGCGCAACCACCTGAATGTCGAAACTGATCTGAAATGCAATTTCCAGCTCTTCGACAACAGGAAGCATCAGGTAGGAATAAGGATCTTCAAGGTCAAAGTAAAAGGTTGCATGATGCCCTTTTCTGCTGATCTTTCGAGCTAGCT
The DNA here is from genome assembly GCF_030159995.1 of Litoribrevibacter albus. NCBI lineage: Bacteria > Pseudomonadati > Pseudomonadota > Gammaproteobacteria > Oceanospirillales > Oceanospirillaceae > Litoribrevibacter > Litoribrevibacter albus. The sequence continues at coordinate 356,209 of NZ_BSNM01000014.1, forward strand.
CAGACGCATTATGGCGAAGTTTGTATAGTCGCTTCGAACAGATAAGTTCTGCCAAATAGCTTTCAAGTAATTTATTAATAAAAGCCTCCAACTATTTGGTTATACGAGTTTTTTCGCAATAGTTAATCCGTCCGAGATAGGGATCATTGAAATCTCGAAGTCCTTATCTTTATGCAACGCATCGTTGAGTTCCCGAACTCCAGAAGTAGCAGTACTGACATCAGACGAGTCTGCAACCTTACCACTCCAAAATACATTATCGATTAAAAGTAGCCCGCCTACTTTCAATAACGCTTTTAGTTTGATGAAATAATTCGGGTAGTTTTCTTTATCGGCATCAAGAAAGATCAAATCAAAAGAATTGGACTTTCCTTCATTAGCCAAGGAATCAAGTGTTGAAAGTGCTTCACCAAGCTTTAAGGTAACTTTCTGTTCCACTCCGGCCTCTTGCCAATAACGTTTAGCAATAGCAGTCCAGCTTTCATCATTATCACAAGTGGTAATGTGGCAATCATCGTTAGACGCCATTGCCATGCATAGGCTGCTATAGCCAGTAAAAGTCCCTATTTCCAAAATAGTTTGGGGTTGAACTATCGACACAAGTAACTTCATAAACTGCCCTTGCTCAGGGGAAATTTGCATCCTGGCAAGAGGATCTTTGGCAGTTTCTTCTCTTAAACGCGTTAATAGCGCAGATTCACGAATACCTTTGCTGAGCATGTATTCATACAACTTTGAGTCCATTACACCTGACATCTGAGTCATTTTTCATTCCTTTGTCTTATTAATTAGCTGTACTAGATCAATTTTAGGGGAAGTATCAACGATTTGGAGAAGTAATTGCGATAAATAGTTGATAAATTGAACTTATCAGTCAACAGTTAATCTAAAGCTGTTGAAAATATAGACGATAATTAAAGTGTAATAATGCACTTTTAAACTGGATTACTAAAAACCAAGGAGGCAATTATGCGTAATGGCATTATCTGCTACGGTCGTGTTACTAAGCCGAAAAGAACTATTTCAGTAAGTGAATCTTCGAAGTAAAGTAAACTACTCCACTGCGGAGTTCTCGATCAAATAGCAGTAACTCAATATTGGCAAGAATCTTCTAGCATCGCTAGAATTCCTGCCAAAACATTAATTTTCCTCACCTCTATCTTCCATCACTCTCTCTGCTACTTTCGTAATCAGGTTTCTCATCCAGATATGAGCAGGATTGCTATGTAAAAGCGGGCTCCATGCCATTTTTAATTCAAATGAAGGAATTTCGAACGGTGGTTCTTTGATAACCAATTTCTCTAACTTTGAATTCAATCCAACGGCTCTGGTAGGTAAAGTTGCAATCAAGTCGTTATCTTGAGCGAGTAAGATCGCAATTTGATAGTGGCGAGTAAAAACACTGATGTTCCGTTTTTTCTCGATCTTAGCCAACGCTTCATCCACCCAACCTAGTTTTTGTACTTGCCTAGGGTTTACACCAACGCCCACACCCACACCTGTTTTACTTACCCAGATATGCTTTGCGGATAGATAACTCTCTAAGTTGAAGTCCTCAATGATTGGATTCTCAGGACTCATAATGCAGGAAAAACTGTCTGTCCAGACGGTCTTTTGATGGAAGGATTGTGGCAGGTGATCAAAGCGGTTAATGGCCATATCAACACGACCTTGTTCCACATCAGCAAAACTCACATCACTTGGCGTTAATACGTCGAGCGTGATATTCGGAGCTTTCTGACGAACTTCTTTTAGCATTTCAGGCATGAGCGTGGATTCAGCATAATCAGACGCCATGATACGAAAAACACGATTACTGTCAGCTTCCTGAAAGTCCACAATCGGCTGAACCGCTTGATCAACCCGAGAAAGTATTTCTCTGATTTGCGGCTGAAGCTCCTTAGCCCGCTCTGTAGCGGTCATACCTTCTGATGTGCGGATAAGTAATGGATCTTGAAATAACTCCCTCAACCGCTTCAAGCCGTTACTCATAGCTGGTTGTGTGATGCCAAGCTGCTCAGCTGCCTTGGTTACATTTTTTTCTCTGAGCAAGACGTCCAGATGTACGAGCAGATTTAAATCAATGCGGCCGACATTCACAATAAAAATACCTTTATAGAACCATATAAGTTTGAGTTATTTTATACCAAAAGCCCTTAGTGGTTCCATGTTGATGGTTGAGTAGATAAGCTAGCTGCATAAACAGCAAGGAAGAGAAACAGATGAAACGATGTGACTGGTGCAGTACAGACACCGACTATCAAGACTACCATGATAACGTCTGGGGAAGACCTGTTTCGGACAGCAGGGATTTATTTGCCAAGCTCTGCCTGGACGGCCAACAAGCCGGTTTAAGTTGGTTAACGATCCTCAGAAAGCAAGATAACTACTATCAAGCGTATGACAATTTTGATCCGACAATTATTTGTAACTATAACGATGAAAAAATTGAGCAGTTACTGCAAGACGCAGGCATTGTACGCAATAAATTAAAAATCCAGTCAATCATTAAGAATGCCAAAGGCTATTTGGCGATTGAAGACGAGTTTGGCTCTTTTTCAAAGTATATTTGGTCTTTTGTTGAATACCACCCGATCATCAACTCATGGCCTTCAATAGGCGATGTTCCTGTAACCTCTCCTGAGTCCGACGCGATGTCTAAAGACTTAAAAAAACGCGGATTTTCATTTGTAGGAAGTACTATTTGCTATGCATTCATGCAAGCTGTCGGCATGGTTCAGGACCATCTGATTGATTGCATTAGCTACGAAGAATGCCTTCAGGAAAGTAAAAACTTTTTTCTACTCTCTAAGTAATTAAAAAGAGTCGATCAACAACTTGGTAGCCATGATTAGCATCGAAATGGCTACCACAATCTTGATCACTCGCTCCCCTTTTCTAACAGCCACACCAGCACTCCACCATGCGCCAATGAAATTTCCCGCACCTAAAAATAAAGCGTAAAACCAATCGATGTTATTCGTCCAGATAAACACTCCCAGCACTGGGATGGTATAGATCAAGACAAGAAAAACTTTGTGAATGTTAATTTCAAGTAGCTTCATTCCGGCTAACTGTCGGAACGTAACCATGATTACGAAACCGATTCCTGCCTGAATAAAACCACCGTAAAATCCAGTAAAAATAAGAGAGAGATAGAACAACGGGGAATAATTATCTGAAGAACGTTCCTCAGGCAATTTCAGAGGCATAAGAATCGTTACTATGACAAACAGGATGACAATCACCAGTATTCGCTGAAACCAATCATTTGGGATCTCTACAGCGAAAAATGCACCAATCACAGCGCCAGGTATGGTCCACAGAGACAGTTTGAAGCTATCAATCATGTCGTTCTGAAGTTTTCTTTTGAACGCAATAATTGCCGATACGCTTTCAGCTACCAGAGCAACCCTATTTGTCCCGTTTGCAACCTGCGGATCAATGCCAAGGAGAATCATACTGCCTAACGTTAGAACGGATCCACCTCCTGCCATGACATTAATGAATCCGGCAAGTCCGCCAACCAGGAACAAGCAAACAGCAATCAAAATATGTTCTTGTAAGAGAAAATCCATAGTTTTTATCGGACTCTGAGAAAAAGAAAGTAGGCCATTTATGGAAAGAATTTGAGTTATTTCTCAACTTTTGAATTCTTTATACCGCTCATCTGAAGGCAGATTTTTCACTATACAAGCACAAACAATATTCTCAAAGTCTCTGAATGCCTTTTAGCTCAGTAAACTCACGCTTGAGCAAAAAAGTTCCGAATTGGTAAATATTAAAATTGCATTACAAATATGTTTCTAAGATCAAAATATTTCTAGAACAGTTTGTTCAGAACAGGTATTAATATTTAGTACCAAGTCGATACCACTTGGGCAAAGACAACTTTTCATCACATAAGACCAAAAGGGGAAAAATAGATGAGAAGACAGAAACGTGATCAAGCAAGCCGAGCTTTCAACAAGGGTTACACTGCTGGAGTGATGGGTAAGTCCAAAGATATGGCACCTCAAAACCCAGTGCTGAGACATAACTGGCTATGCGGATGGCGAGAGGGCCGTTCAGATCAATGGGATGGCATGACAGGTGTTTCTGGGGTCCACAAAATTCCACTTTGATGATTTATCATCACAGTATAAGTAAATGAGGTGAAAGGGGCTGAATAAGCCCCTTTTCTATTGGCGCTTCATCATGATCTCTGATCGCCCATATCCCCGCAGATTTCAAACTCTCCTATCTCTGATCATCTATCTCTTATCGCTTACACAATGATGCCCTATTCACTCATAGTGAAGCCATCCCAGTGAACTATGCTTCATATTAACAGCATACAAATTAAGACAGTGGATATGAAACGACACGGTTCGTATTACATCACTTGCTCAAAAAATACATTATTGGTGAAATGCATCGGAAGCTGGAACCTGGAAACGACGAGACTGTATTCACTAGAGTTCAAAGGTACAGTAGCCCCACTAATTAATGACCACTGGGCGGCGATATTCGATATGAGAAACTGGGAACTGGCGACACCTGAAAGCATGCCCGTATTTCAAAATCTGATGCAATGGTGTATTGAGCGCGGTATGACTTCATGTATTTATGTCTATGAGCAATCGTTCATCAAAAAACATAATATCGAGCAAATGACTCATTACCTAGAACGTAGACCACACAACTTCAGTGATACCCAGATGACCGATCTTGAGTTAGCCTATGATTGGCTGAGAAGCCATGAGCATGAAGTAAACATAAACGACCTATTAACACTCGACGAGCAAACTAATCGCCATAATGTGGCGACCTTATCTCATATGGCTAACTAATCGAAAACTACAGCCACCTGCGAACCTTGGCTCTGTATTCTTTGAAACTGTCACCATATTTTTCCTGCATGATAAGTTCCTCAGGTTTGATCTGGAACTGATTGATATACAGAACAAAAAAGACACCTGCAATGAGCGTTGATAGCTCTGAGAAATAGAACGTCCCACCAATAAGTACTAACGTCATTCCTAAATACATTGGATTCCTTGTGTATTTGAAAATGCCGCTGGTAACTAGGCTGGAAGCTTCATCAGGCTTCATTGGATTGACCGTTGTGCTCTTCTTACGAAATTCAACGACCCCTGATAAAGCCAGCAAAACGCCAATGGAAACCCATAGTATCGGGATCCATAGAGGAACTAACCCAAGTGAATACAACGGGAGAAAGTCAGACAATTCAACTTGCCCTAATATTGCAATGACCAGCAATGCTAATGGAGGAATCTTTAAGTCCATAGTCTATTCCCTAACTTATTGAACTTTCAGTATAAACAAAAAAACCTGACACGATAGGCCAGGTTTTTAAATGTATGAACTTGATCAAGAACACACAGGTGTGGGAGCTTTAGAACGAATCCCCAGGAATTCGAACCCAGCCTTCCATCAAGACGCGAGCACTTCGGCTCATAATGGCTTTTTTAGCCAGCCATTGTCCGTTACTCATTTCAGCTTCCGCCCCTACTTTTAAAGTTCCAGATGGATGACCAAAAGTCACTGATTGACGCTCTCCCCCGCCGGCTGCAAGGTTTACCAACGTCCCGGGAATAGCCGCAGCCGTGCCAATAGCGACAGCAGCCGTGCCCATCATCGCATGGTGAAGTTTGCCCATAGACAAGGCTCGAACGACAAGATCAATTTCGCTTTCGTTAACCGGTTTACCACTTGATGAGGTGTAAGTTTGTGCTTTTCCAACAAAGGCTACTTTAGGCGTATGTTGGCGGGCTGCAGCTTCTGAAATATCTTTGATCAATCCCATTTTTACAGCGCCATGAGCACGAATTGTCTCAAAACGTTCCAGAGCAGCAGAATCACCATTAATGGCTTCCTGAAGTTCTGTGCCGGTATAGCCAATCTCTTCTGCATTCAAGAAAATGGTTGGGATACCTGCGTTGATCATGGTTGCTTTCAATGTCCCTATGCCAGGGATCTCAAGATCATCCACTAGATTCCCGGTTGGAAACATAGAGCCTTCGCCGTCGGCCGGATCAAGAAATTCAATTTGAACTTCAGCGGCAGGAAAAGTTACACCATCAAGTTCAAAATCGCCGGTTTCCTGTACTTCACCATTGGTCATAGGTACATGAGCAATGATGGTCTTATTAATGTTGGCCTGCCAAATACGAACAGTGGCAATGCCATTCTCAGGCAAACGATCCTGAGCAACTAAACCTTTGCTAATAGCAAACGCACCAACAGCTGCTGATAGGTTGCCACAGTTACCACTCCAATCAACAAAAGGTTTATCGATCGACACCTGGCCAAATAAGTAATCCACATCGTGATCTGGCTGAGAGCTTTTAGCAAGAATTACGGTTTTACTGGTGCTTGACGTCGCACCACCCATACCATCGATTTGTTTGCCATAAGGATCAGGGCTTCCAATAACGCGCTGTAGGATAGCATCACGAGCTGCACCCGGTACTTGAGCTACTTCGGGTAAATCTTCAACGCTGAAGAATACGCCCTTACTTGTACCACCACGAATGTAGGTCGCAGGAATTTTAATCTGAGGAACTGAAGACATAGCTGATTCTCTTGAAATTACGAACTATTAACAGGCATGAACAGCGACGAACTAACCTCAAGGGAGCATGTAATACTCCTTCCGATGATACTGAGGAAACTCAATATCATCGGAGGTATAGCATCGCTTAAACGATTACTGCTAATTAAACATTACTGTTGATTGAGCTTTATTGTTTATTAAGAAAATCCTTGGCAAAGCGCTGTAATACACCGCCAGCTTCGTAAACAGTAACTTCTTCCGCAGTATCCAAGCGGCACGTCACAGGCACTTCAACACGTTCACCGTCTTTACGATTGATGATTAAGGTAAGATCAGCACGAGGCTTGATATCACCAATCACATCGTAGGTTTCAGTACCATCAATGCCGTAAGTCTCACGAGTATCGCCAGCTTTAAACTCAAGCGGAAGTACACCCATGCCAACCAGGTTGGTACGGTGAATACGCTCGAAGCCTTCAGCAACAATGGCTTGCACGCCTGCAAGACGAACACCTTTCGCCGCCCAGTCACGAGAAGAACCCTGACCGTAATCCGCACCAGCAACGATGATCAATGGCTGCTCACGGTTCATGTAGGTTTCAATTGCTTCCCACATGCGCATTTGCTGACCTTCAGGTTCAACACGAGCAAGCGAACCTTGAATCACCTCTCCATTCTCATCACGACACATTTCGTTCAACAATTTAGGGTTAGCGAACGTTGCACGTTGAGCGGTTAAGTGATCGCCACGGTGCGTTGCATAAGAGTTGAAGTCTTCTTCCGGTAGGCCCATTTTCGCCAGGTATTCACCTGCAGCGCTTGAAGCAAGAATCGCATTTGAAGGAGACAAGTGATCGGTAGTGATGTTGTCACCTAATACGGCTAATGGACGCATACCTTTCAGAGCTCGTTCACCTGCCAAAGCACCTTCCCAGTAAGGAGGACGACGGATATAGGTACTCATCTCGCGCCAGTCGTATAGTGGGCTTTCTGCTTCTTCAATCGCACCTAGATCAAACATAGGAATGTAGACTTGATTGAACTGCTCTGGCTTCACGTGTTGGTTAACGATCTCATCGATTTCTTCATCGCTTGGCCACAAGTCTTTCAATGTAATTGGGTTACCTTGCTCGTCTGTTCCTAATGCATCCTGTTCGATGTCAAAACGAACCGTGCCCGCGATAGCATACGCAACAACCAACGGTGGAGACGCCAGGAAAGCTTGCTTCGCATACGGATGGATTCGACCATCGAAGTTACGGTTACCAGAAAGCACCGCTGTAGCGTAAAGATCACGATCAATGATCTCTTGCTGAATCTTAGGATCAAGCGCACCACTCATACCGTTACAGGTAGTACAAGCGTAGGCTACGATTCCGAAACCTAGCTTTTCCAGTTCAGGAAGTAGACCAGACTCTTCAAGATACAGTTTGGCAACTTTTGAACCAGGAGCAAACGACGTCTTAACCCACGGCTTGCGAATTAAACCAAGTTCATTCGCTTTCTTAGCAACAAGACCAGCTGCAACCACGTTTCTTGGGTTACTGGTGTTGGTACATGAAGTAATGGCAGCGATGATCACTGCACCGTCCGGCATTTCACCTTCTTTCTCTTCCCACTCACCAGCAATACCGCGTGCAGCAAGATCAGATGTTGGAAGACGTCGATGAGGGTTTGATGGGCCAGCCATGTTGCGAACAACGCTGGATAGATCAAACTCAAGTACGCGCTCGTATTCAGCTTCCTCTAGACTGTCTGCCCATAGACCGGTTTCTTTTGCGTATTGCTCAACCAAGGCAACCTGCTCTGGTTCGCGACCAGTCAGCTTCAAGTAATCAATGGTCTGCTCGTCGATGTAGAACATTGCTGCCGTAGCACCGTATTCTGGCGTCATGTTCGAGATGGTGGCACGGTCGCCAATACTCAAGTCACGAGCGCCTTCTCCGAAGAATTCAAGATAAGAAGAAACAACACGCTCTTGTCTCAAGAATTCAGTAATCGCCAATACGATATCGGTTGCAGTGATACCCGGTTGACGCTTACCAGTCAGGCGAACACCTACAATGTCAGGAAGACGCATCATAGACGGGCGGCCCAACATTACGGTTTCAGCTTCTAAACCACCCACACCAATTGCAATCACACCTAGTGCGTCAACGTGTGGCGTGTGGCTGTCCGTACCGACGCAGGTATCAGGATAAGCGACACCGTCACGCGCCTGAATCACTGGAGACATTTTCTCCAGGTTAATCTGGTGCATGATGCCGTTACCGGCAGGAATCACATCAACGTTTTTGAATGCAGTTTTAGTCCACTCGATGAAATGGAAACGGTCTTCGTTTCGACGGTTTTCAATTGCACGGTTTTTCTCAAAGGCATCTGGGTCAAAACCAGCGTGTTCTACTGCCAAAGAGTGGTCTACGATCAACTGAGTTGGAACCACCGGGTTCACTTGAGATGGATCACCACCCTGCTCTGCGATGGCATCACGAAGACCAGCAAGGTCAACCAATGCTGTTTGCCCCAAAATGTCATGACACACAACTCGCGCTGGATACCAAGGGAAGTCGAGATCACGCTTACGCTCAATGAGCTGCTTCAATGAATCTGTTAACGCTTCAGGCTCGCAACGACGAACCAATTGCTCAGCCAGAATACGAGATGTATACGGAAGTTTTTCATACGCATCAGGCTGAATGTCATTCACTGCAGCGCGCGTATCGAAATAATCTAAATTAGAGCCTTCAAGAGACTTACGGTATTGAGAATTCATGGTTGTTCCATATATTTCTTTATAAATACGTTCTTTATTAAGTACGTTCTTTAAAAGAACGATTCAAGCTAATCAGCTTGGGAGCCACAGTTACAGTTGTGACTCCAGAAAAATGAGAAGACTATCGGTTCTCGATAGCAACCCACTCAGCCGACTCAGGGCCAGTGTAATCAGCACTTGGACGAATGATACGGTTGTTCGCACGTTGCTCTTTAACGTGCGCCGTCCAGCCTGTTACACGCGACATCACGAAAATCGGCGTGAACAATTTCGTTGGGATACCCATGAAGTTATATGCAGACGCATGGAAGAAGTCCGCATTACAGAACAATTTCTTCTCACGCCACATCACTTCTTCACAGCGAACAGACACTGGATAAAGAACGGTGTCACCTACTTCTTCTGCAAGCTTCTCTGACCATTCTTTAATGATTACGTTACGAGGATCAGATTCGCGGTAGATCGCATGACCGAAGCCCATGATCTTTTCTTTGCGAGCCAACATACCCATCAAGCCTTCTTCCGCTTCGTCAGCCGTCTTGAAGCGCTCGATCAGTTCCATCGCTGCTTCGTTGGCACCACCGTGAAGAGGACCACGAAGTGAACCGATCGCACCAGTTACGCAGCTGTGAATGTCTGACAAAGTAGAAGCACAAACACGCGCGGTGAAGGTAGACGCATTGAACTCATGCTCTGCATAAAGAATCAAAGACACGTGCATTACTTTTTCATGTAGCTCAGATGGTTTCTTGCCATGCAGCATGTGCAGGAAGTGAGCACCGATTGAATCTTCATCTGTATTCGTTTCAATTCGAACGCCATCATGACTGAAGCGATACCAGTAACAAATAATGGCTGGGAACAAGGCCAACATACGATCGATTTTGTCGTCTTGCTCTGAGAAATCTTTCTCTTCTTCAAGGTTGCCCAGCATGGAACAACCGGTACGCATTACGTCCATTGGATGAGCATCTGCTGGAATCAATTCCAAAACACTTTTTAAAGCTTCTGGCATCTCACGCAGTGATTTAAGTTTGGCTTTGTATTCTGCTAACTCTTGTTCCGTCGGTAAATGACCTCGGAGCAGTAAATGGGCTACTTCCTCAAACTGTGCATTTGTTGCCAAGTCTGTGATGTCGTAGCCACGATACGTTAGACCAGCACCTGTTTTACCTACGGTACAAAGTGCTGTTTCACCTGCAACTTGTCCACGAAGACCAGCTCCGCCTAGTTTTTTATCAACCATGATTCTGTCCTTTTCCACGGCAGCATCTGCTGCATATTTATATACAAATAACTTTAACTAATATCTACAACTATCTAATTTAATTAGATATTAATTACTTATTCTTACCTTGGGCAAACAATGCATCCAGTTTTTGCTCGTAATCGTGATAACCCAAGAAATCATAAAGTTCCATACGAGTCTGCATCAGATCAACGACGTCTTTCTGATCACCCTTCTCAAGGATGTTTTCATACACAGCCAACGCCGCTTTATTCATCGCACGGAATGCACTTAGTGGATACAACACCATGTCAGCACCGGCTTCAGCTAACTCCGCACGGTTATACAAAGGGGTCTGACCGAATTCAGTAATATTAGCCAAGATTGGCACATTCAAGGCATCTTTGAATGCACGATAGTGTTCCAACTCATTGACTGCCTCAGCAAAAATTCCATCTGCCCCCGCTTCAATACAGGCTTGAGCGCGTTCAATAGCAGCCTCCAAGCCTTCCTGAGCAAATGCGTCAGTACGGGCCATGATAAAGAAGTTTTCGTCCGTACGAGCGTCTACACACGCTTTAATACGATCTACCATTTCATTTTTGGAAACGATTTCTTTATTTGGACGATGACCACAGCGCTTTTGAGCTACCTGATCTTCAATGTGTACAGCAGCCGCGCCTGCTTTTTCCATTTGTTTGATAGTACGATCGATATTGAATGCACCGCCCCAACCTGTGTCGATGTCTACAAGTAGAGGAAGCTCAGTTGCAGAAGTAATTCTTCTAACGTCTTCGATCACATCGTTCAAGCTGGTCATCCCTAAATCAGGTAGGCCATAGGAAGCATTAGCTACACCACCACCTGACAAGTAGATTGCCTGGTGACCTACCTTTTCCGCCATTAAAGCTGTGTACGCGTTAATGGTTCCTACAACTTGTAGAGGGTTACTTTCTTCAATGGCTTTACGGAACTTGGCGCCCGGAGACAATTTAATTGTCATCATGCTTCTCCTGCGGTGAGTTGATCAAAATAAGTTTCCACGGCTTTGCGTGAACGTTGAATATGTTTCTTCATCAGCATTTCAGCCAATTCACCATCTCTGTCCGCAATGGCTTCAACAATGCGTTGATGATGGACAAAAGCCTTTTCAGGGTGGCTTGAAATGTTAGTGGTGGATATTGCGCTGAACTGATGGCGGTACATCAAAATTAAGTGATAAAGCTCTTCACACAATAAGTGGATGAGCTTACGATTTTTACTGCCATGAATAATGCAGTAATGAAAATCGAGATCACCTTGCTGTTTGTAGTAAGACGTACCGTCTTTGAAATCCTGATCTTGCTGGTGCTTTTGAAGAAGGGCTTGAAGTTGCTCAATCTCGTCTTCTGTCATGTTTTCTGCTGCTAAACGGCAAGCGAGACCTTCGAGGTTTTCTCTGATTTGATAGAGCTCAATTAACTCTTTATGAGAAAGTGAAACGACTCTTGCCCCCACATTGGGAGCTCTCTCGATTAACCCCCGGGATTCTAATCTTGAAATCGCTTCACGTAGCGGCCCCCGACTTACACCATATTTAGAGGCCAAGGCCGACTCAGAAATTTTGGTACCTGGCGCTATATCGCCATTAACAATATCTTCCTGGACTTTGGTCAATACCTGATCAGCCAGAGTAAGATTGTTGACAACTGTAGTTAAAGTCATAAGAAAAATGCTACGAATCGGTCTAATGATGAGGAATTGTAGACAAAACCACTCTCTTGTCAACAATAAGAGCAAATCAAGACATTAAAACTGAGAAATATCGAATCTTTCAATACAGATTGTCGACAATTCGGTCACAGACACAAAAAAGCCGGGAGATAAAAACACGTCCCGGCTTTAAAGGGTTTTAGAAGATGGTATTAACCTACTTCATCAAATCCAATACCAATTTGTTCATACGAGCAACATAGCTTGCAGGGTCATCCAATTGACCACCTTCTGCCAATGAAGCCTGATCAAAGATGATCTGCGCCATATCGTTGAAGCGAGCGTCATCAGACTCATCATTCAAACGCTGAATCAACGGGTGATCGGTATTAATCTCAAGAGATGGTTTAGATTCAGGTAGCTTCTGGCCAGCTGCTTCCATCAAGCGACGCATCTGCAGACCCATGTCATATTGCCCAACGACTAAACACGCGGGTGAGTCAGTAAGGCGGTTAGTGACACGCACATCCTGTACCTTCTCGGTAAGCGCTTCTTTAAGGTGATTAACAAGACTCTCAAAGGTTTTTTCTGCTTCCTCTTTCGCTTTCTTGTCTTCTTCTGTATCCAGAGAATCAAGATCCAGCTCACCTTTCGCCACGTCAACGATTTGCTTACTGTCGAATTCACTCAAGTGACTCATCAACCACTCATCGACACGGTCTGAAAGCAACAAGACTTCAATGCCTTTCTTACGGAACACTTCCAAATGAGGACTGTTCTTAGCTGTGTTATGGTTTTCAGCCACAACGTAGTAAATCTTGTCCTGACCTTCCTGCATACGTTCTACGTATTGCTCTAGGCTGTGAGATTGCTCTTGAGCATTATCATGTGTCGTTGCAAAGCGAAGTAGTTTTGCAATTTTCTCTTTGTTGGCAAAATCTTCACCCGGGCCTTCTTTAAGTACCTGACCAAAGGCTTTCCAGAAGGTAGCGTATTTGTCAGGCTCGTTGTTAGCCAATTTAGACAGCATGTCCAAAACACGTTTGGTCAACGCAGTTTTCATAGTGGTAACAGCGCGGTCTTCCTGAAGAATCTCACGAGACACATTCAATGAAAGATCATTAGAATCGATAACACCTTTGATAAAGCGTAGATACATCGGCAAGAACTGGTCGGCCTTGTCCATAATGAAGACACGCTGAACATACAGTTTTAGGCCACGCGGGGTGTCACGATCCCACAGATCAAACGGTGCATTAGTTGGCACATACAGCAGACTGGTGTAATCAAGCTTACCTTCTACCCGGTTATGCGCCCAAGTTAACGGCTGCTCGAAATCATGTGAAACATGCTTATAGAATTCTTGATATTCTTCTTCTGAGACTTCTGATTTTGAACGAGTCCAAAGTGCAGTCGCGGTATTGATCGTTTCATCTTTTGGCTCTTCAGCCTCTTCACCTTCCGCAGGAGGCATAGGCTCAGATTTCATCACGATCGGCATTGAAATATGATCAGAGTATTTTTTAACTAAGCTACGAAGACGGAACGAGTCGGCAAATTCATTTTCCTCTTCACGAAGGAATAACGTAATCTCAGTTCCACGATTCTCTTTAGTGATGGTTTCAACGGTGAATTCACCTTCACCTTCTGAACTCCAGAAAACACCATTTTCAGCAGACTCACCTGCTTTCCGGGTACGAACTTCAACTTTTGAAGCAACGATAAATGCGGAATAGAACCCCACACCAAACTGACCAATTAACTGGGAGTCTTTCTTCTGATCGCCTGTTAGTTGTTGTAAAAATGAAGAAGTGCCAGACTTGGCAATTGTACCAAGATGATCAACAACATCCTGGCGGTTCATACCAATACCATTATCAGCAATCGTGATGGTGTTAGCGTCTTTATCTACCGACAAGTGAATGGCTAACTCACCGTCATTTTCATAGAGAGAACTGTCTTCAAGCGCTAAGAAGCGAAGTTTATCGGCAGCATCCGAAGCGTTGGAAATGAGTTCGCGTAAGAAGATTTCTTTATTGCTGTATAATGAGTGGATCATTAGGTGCAATAATTGTTTCACTTCCGTTTGAAAGCCCAAAGTCTCTTTTTGTGCTTCTACTGACATGAGTATCCCCTATTGTTACTTCTTTTGGTTCAATGTTCACATTTGATCAAGTCGTGGCAAAAACCACATTTTGTTTGATGCTTATGTGGGGATGGATCAGATCATTTCAAGCAATAAAATTTATTTTGTTACTTTGAGTTCGGAAATTTCACTTTGAGGGATCTGAATTTCAACCCCTCCATTTTGCAATTGGATCGTAATGGACTTCGTTGGAGTAACCTTGATTAGCTTTCCTGTTCGCTCCTGACCATTCGCCTTTGTTACTAAAACATTTCTACCAACAAGAGCCAGATAGGGATCGTCGAGCGATTCTGTCTGTGCAGAAGTCTCATTCGTTATGTTTTCAGGGGAAGCAACATTAACACCATTTGGTGGAGCCATACTCTCAGGCTCAAGCATACTGGCATCTGCGCTTACCGAGATCGACTCTGACAACATAACCTCTACATCTTCAAACTGGAGTGAAGCGATAAGGTCCAGAGGTATTTGTACATCAACCGTACCAGCCCCCAAAGGCTTACGGATGTTAATGACACGCTCTTCAAGACTTAAGAATTCACCTCGTTGTGTAGTTCCATCAACTTTGGTTACCACTAAGGCTTGCTGCTGGTAAACTTCCAGAGTTTGCCGAAATTCCGCCAAGGTTATGCGTTTTGTGGCGTTAACTTCCTGCTTTTGGTGGCGGTAGTCAGATAGGAACTTCCTAAGAACAATCAAAGAACGATGGTTTAAAAGCGTTTCCCCGTTCCTGATATCAATCGAAACGGTAATTTCTTTGACTAACTTTGATTCATCAAAGAGTTGTATTCCTGCAATGTATTGGCGCTCAGATATAGCCCGCACCAGGCCAACTTTGAAACTTAGTTCAGTTGAGGTTTCAGGCCAACTACTTGAAATGACTTTTCGGGCATCGGCTTTGGTAAATTCCTGCAAAGTTTGATTTAACGGGTTTTGAAGATCGGCTATGAAATGATAAGAAACCTCATCCCCTTTTAGCTCCAAATCTAAGCTGAGGCCTTGCTGAGACAGCACCAACGTCTGAATAGATAAATCCTCAACAACAAATTCCTTAGTGGCTGAATCCTGATAGGAATGCAAAACCTTAGGCTGAGACAGCTGAACCTTTTCTGTCCCTACATTAGGATTCAAATCCTTGTGTTGAATCTGCCATTCCTGAACTGAAATTAATTGGTCCGTCTGAACTAAATACAGTGTTTGCTCTTCTAAAACAGTTTTCCAGCTCTCTGAGGATTGTTCTGAGTGATACATTGAAGGTAGGGTTGAGCCAACAATAAACCAAGCGCCACAAGACAGAAACGTAGCAACCAGAAAACTCAACTGAAAAACAAACAGAAACTTATGCTCTTTTCTGTGCTTATAAGCATAGTAGAGAGCGCACGGAGGGAACCAATTTAATAGCCAACCTTCCCCTTTACTACGAGATGAAATGCTCCACTGACAAAGAACCACTGTCAGAAAGAGTAAAAGGGAGACCAGAAAAACGATGCCTATCATGTTGATTCACATTCCGTGTGCATAAAAGCTACTTATACTTCTGTTGATGACTTTAGGTTTCAGGGATTAAGAAGTGAGCACGTGCCGTTGTAATTGGCTCTGTTCGAGTCTTTTGCCACGCATAAATCGACACATTTGCCACACGTTTACCCTGACGGGTAAGTTCGCACTCTACAAATGTATCTTGAAAATAGCCGGCCCTCAAATAATCGATCGAAAAATCAACAATTTTTGGAAGCTTAGGCACATCCTGGAACATTAGTAGGTAAAGTGATGCAGAGAGCTCCATAAAACCACCGATCACGCCACCATGAATGGCTGGCAACAGAGGGTTACCAATGTTCAGTTTATTTGCAGGCAGTCTAAAAATGACATCGTCGCCAAATCGCTCACACTCGACACCAATCTTCTTAGCGTACGGTATTTGGGCAATGAGTTCACTGTAGTCACCCGATTTATGTGCACTTGCAACAAGATCTCTTAGGTTCATTGATAATCTCCTTGCAGAACACGCTTTCTAAAGTAATCAGGAGTGAACTCGGTACCTAAACGCATAAACGTTCCAACGCAATAAGCAATTGGGTTATCAGGATCATTTTGATAGGCATAACCACGAGTAAAAACAACGTTTCTGGAAATCCGATAACATTCAGCAAAACCGTGAACTGGTTGGTTAGGTTCAGCCGCTTTTAGATAATCAATACGTAAGTCTAACGTTGGACAAATTTCAAAATCTTTTAAGGAGCAAATAACCGAAGTGCCCGAGGCTGTATCCATTAAAGTTGTTATGGCACCACCATGCATGACTCCCGTTTCGGTATTTCCAACCAACTCCGGATTATAAGGAAGGTGTAATGTCGTCCCTCCTTTCTCGTCTACCTTGGAAACAGATAAACCAATATCAACACAATGAGCCAACTCATCAATGAAACGCTGAGCGCGGGACGTAAGTCCCTGATCAACCACTTCTTCTATAGAATTATTCATTAGAAATTCCAAATAAGAACAACAGTGAAAGATCCTTACTTATCGGATCTGCCTCGAATTAGGGCTTTTAATGTACTTGAGTGAAACTCACGATAGTACAAAACCCCCACTACCAGTAATGTCACGGCAATGAATAAAGGGGTGCTTATAAACCAGGTCAAAAACGCCATTCCAAAGTAATAGCCTCTCAACCCTAAATTAAAATGCTTTCCTGCATTATCTATCACTTTAGCTGCAGAGCTGGCGAAAGCTTCTTTTCGCCCTGCGGAAACGCTTGGATCATCAGCAAGCGGTGCGGCGCCAATCATCACAGAACAAAACCCGTATTGCCGTAAACACCATGAAAACTTGAAAAAGGAATACGCGAAAATACCAATCATGATGAACAATTTAAAATGCCAGTAATTGAGATCATAAATGAAGGGAACCTCTACCCCTTGGAAAAAATCCTCAAACTTATCCAATGTGCCTAATGCCGTAACTAAACCAGCCAGAATAATGATGGATGTAGAAGCAAAGAACGCAGCGTTTCGCTCAAGATTAGAGACAATGGCTGCATCAGCAACTCTGTTGTCACGGGTAATTACTTTTAACATCCACTCATAGCGGTAATTATGAAGAGCACTGGAGAGAGCATTACGAGAGCGAGCTAAATATTGTGCTGTATGGACATAGCCAATCCAAGCTGTAAAAAAGAAAGTCAGAGGTAATAGATCCAAAAAAGTCATTCATTTCTCCTAGGAGGATGGATTTTAAAGACTTTTATTTCTCACACAAGCTCTTACTTTATGAGTTTGACAAAAAAGTGGGCAACTCGGTAAGTTATTCGTTCCAGCAATTTTGATAATAGCTGACGATTTGTCCACTCATGAGGTTTGATCTCAATCGCAGATTGGAGTTTAGACAAGAAGAACCCCTCGATGTCTGAAACAAAGCAGGAATCTGTTGATGCAAAGTTTAGCTCGTGATTAAAACGGAAGCTAAATACATCAAGATTAAACGAGCCCAGCGTAGCCCAATCATCAATCAAAATTACCTTGCTATGTAAAAAACGATCATTAAGTTCATGGATTGTAACTCCTGCAGCCAGAAGTTTTTTATATCGCCCTCGAGCAAGGTACTTCATGAACACCACATCCGTGACACCAGGAAGAAGCAATCTGACATCCACCCCCTGCTGCGCTTTTTTTACTAAAAAACGGATGGTTTTTCTTGTAGGGAAAAAATACGCACTATTGATCCATATTCTACGATTGGCACTCGATAGCTTTTTATAGAATGCCCTTTTGATCCAGTGCGTGGAGAAATGGTGCGCATATAACCAGCCAACCATACGCTTTTGAAAAATGTAATTCGGCCCTTTGAGAGGAATAAATAAGCTTCTGGGCTTGTTACCAACGGCATTAAATTTCCAAGTGAAAATGGAGCAAAGCTCAGGAATACTTTGGTCTTCCACCTTGACCATCACTTCTGACCAGGGAGACAGAGCTCTACTTGGCTGATAAAAACTATCGGTAATTCCTGCTCCACCGGTGT
Source organism: Litoribrevibacter albus (assembly GCF_030159995.1). Classification (NCBI taxonomy): domain Bacteria; kingdom Pseudomonadati; phylum Pseudomonadota; class Gammaproteobacteria; order Oceanospirillales; family Oceanospirillaceae; genus Litoribrevibacter; species Litoribrevibacter albus. The sequence goes on from NZ_BSNM01000014.1 coordinate 374,624, forward strand.
AAGCTATTTTCTCGTCCACAATAAATAACTTCACATGAGTACGACGTAAATTATGGAAACCTAACCCGATGTGGATGGGATTGAATAGCTTAATAGAAATATTGGGATGCAAAGAAAGACGATCAAAATCGTTATGAAGACCAAGAGAGCCAAAGGCATCAAAAATACAAAAAACCTTTACACCCGCATCAGCCGCTTCAAGCAATGTCTCAGAAACAGAGCCCCAAAGTTCGCCGTCCTCAACCAAATAGTTTTCTATCAGGATACTCTTGGTGGCTTGTTTTAACGTATCCAGGATTTCTGGATAAAAAGAGCTTCCATCGACTAAAAGTCTGGGAGGCGTACATAAGGAAGTAGAGGTAGGATTCATAGGAAACTAATTGGTAGCCACCGAAGGCGGCTACCAAGCGCACACAATTAAATTACCAACCAGTAACTTCTTTTAGCGCATCACCAATTTGAGCAAGTGAACGAACGGTTTTTACGCCCGCATCTTCAAGTGCAGCAAATTTCTCATCAGCAGTACCCTTACCACCAGAGATGATCGCACCGGCATGGCCCATACGCTTACCTTTCGGCGCGGTTACACCAGCGATGTAAGAAACAACTGGCTTGGTTACATTTGCTTTAATGTATGCAGCCGCTTCTTCTTCCGCAGAACCACCAATCTCACCAATCATAACGATGGCTTCGGTTTGAGGGTCGTTTTGGAACATCTCCAAAATGTCGATAAAGTTTGAACCAGGGATTGGATCACCACCGATTCCCACACAAGTCGACTGACCAAAACCGTAATCAGTGGTTTGCTTAACCGCTTCGTACGTTAATGTACCAGAACGAGAAACAATACCAACTTTACCTGGCAAGTGAATGTGACCTGGCATAATACCGATTTTACACTCACCCGGAGTAATCACGCCTGGGCAGTTTGGTCCAATTAGACGTACACCTAGCTCATCGCACTTCACTTTAGCATCCAACATATCTAGTGTTGGGATACCTTCTGTAATACATACGATTAGTTTGATTCCGGAATTAGCTGCTTCAAGAATTGAATCTTTACAGAATGGCGCAGGAACATAAATAACCGAAGCCTCTGCTCCAGTTTGTTCTACCGCTTCTTTAACTGTGTTAAAGACAGGAAGGCCTAGGTGAGTTTGGCCACCCTTACCTGGCGTTACACCACCAACCATCTGCGTACCATATTCGATGGCTTGCTCAGAATGAAAGGTACCTTGCCCACCGGTAAAGCCCTGACAAATAACCTTGGTGTTTTTATCGATCAAAATTGACATCTTAGTTCCCTCCTGCTGCTTTAACCGCTTGTTGAGCGGCATCCGTTAGACTGGTAGCGGCGATAATATTCAAACCACTTTCAGCAAGCTTCTTAGAACCAAGCTCAGCATTATTACCTTCTAAACGAACAACCACAGGAACTTCAACACCCACTTCTTCAACAGCACCGATGATACCTTCTGCGATCATGTCACAACGAACAATACCACCGAAAATGTTCACCAATACGGCCTTAACCTTGTCGTCAGACAAAATAATCTTGAACGCTTCTGCAACACGTTCTTTGGTCGCACCGCCACCAACATCAAGGAAGTTTGCAGGGAATCCACCGTGCAGAGCTACGATATCCATCGTACCCATAGCAAGGCCCGCGCCATTAACCATACAGCCAATAGAACCATCCAATGCAACATAGTTTAATTCAAACTTGGCAGCATGCGCTTCACGCTCATCTTCCTGAGAAGGATCGTGCATTTCCTGAAGGTCTTTATGACGGTAAACGGCGTTACCATCTACACCAATCTTGGCATCAAGACAGTGAAGGTTTCCATCTGTTTTGATAACCAGCGGGTTAATCTCAATCAAAGCCAAATCTTTTTCGATAAATAGCGTTGCAAGACCAACAAAAATCTTAGTGAACTGTTTAATCTGATCGCCTTTCAAACCAAGTTTGAACGCCAATTCGCGGCCTTGATACGGCTGAGGGCCTGCAAGGGGATCAATAGTAGCCTTTAGAATTTTCTCAGGTGTTTCTTCAGCAACCTTCTCGATTTCAACGCCACCTTCAGTGGACGCCATGAAAACAATTCGGCGAGATGAGCGATCTACTACAGCACCTAGATACAGTTCCTGATCAATATCAGTACAACTTTCCACCAGAATTTTACTGACAGGCTGACCGTTTTCGTCAGTCTGATAAGTCACCAGGTTCTTACCTAGCCACTTTTCAGCAAACTCACTGGCTTCTTCAGCAGACTTAATTAACTTAACTCCACCGGCTTTACCACGACCGCCAGCATGAACCTGAGCTTTAACCACCCATTCACTACCACCGATCTTCCTTGTTGCTTCTGCTGCTTCTTCTGGTGTATCAACTGCATACCCTTCAGAAACAGGTAATCCATACTGCTTAAAGAGTTGTTTACCCTGATATTCATGCAGGTTCATATACTAGTCACCTTTTAAATCAATCTCGCCAAATTACGATCTACGATTTTATTTACGACGACGATTCGCTTTATGAATCGCGTGGCCATTTACTGCTAAAGCAGCTTCATGTACAGCTTCACATAACGCTGGGTGTGGGAACATGGTTAAACCAAGGTCCTCGGCCGTCGATCCAAACTCCATTGCGATTAAAACTTGCTGACACAAATCAGCCGCATTAGGGCCAATGATATGACAACCTAAGACACGATCTGTTTCTTCATCTGCAATAATCTTAACCATTCCATCCGTGTCATTTGCAGCCAAAGCACGGCCACTTGCACTAAATGGGAAAAAGCCCGCTTTGTATTTCTCACCTGCGGCTTTTAGTTCATCTTCAGTTTTACCGACCCAAGCGATTTCCGGATGGGTATAGATCACTGAAGGAACTAAATCATAATTAACCTGTGCTTTCTCGCCAGCAATGCGCTCGGCGACCATAACACCTTCTTCAGATGCCTTATGTGCCAACATTGGACCACGCACCACATCACCAATGGCATAAACACCAGGAACATCTGTAGCGCACTGATCGTTTACGTAGATAAATCCACGTTCATCCATCGTTACACCACTATCTACAGACAACAAACCTTCTGTGTAAGGGCGACGACCTACAGCAACAATCAACTTGTCAACAACGATCTCTTGATCACCGTCTTTATCGGTATAGGTAACAGTAACAGCTTTACGCTTAATATCAGTACCTGTTACGCGTGCTCCGGTGCGAATATCCAAACCTTGCTTAGTTAGAACTTTCTGCGCTTCACGAGCAATTTGACGATCAACAACGCTTAAGAAATCATCTTGAGCTTCAAGGATTACCACTTCAGAACCTAAACGGCTCCAAACGCTACCTAATTCAAGACCAATAACGCCAGCACCAATTACACCTAGACGTTTAGGTATAGATTGGAATTCAAGTGCACCCGTAGAGTCGACAATAATGTCCTCTTTAAGCGGTGCAGGTGGAATTTCAACAGGTACAGACCCTGTTGCAATAATGATATTTTCAGCTTCAAGCTGTTTGGTATTGCCATCGTGGTCAGTGAATTCCACAACCTTTCCAGCAAGCAATTTACCAGTACCTTCTAAAGGTGTAACGCCGTTGGACTTGAATAGACCAGCAACACCCATAGTTAGTTTCTCAACAACCTCATCTTTACGCTCGATCATACGAGGCACGTCAATATCGACCTTCTTAATGCCAATACCGTGCGTTGCATACTCTTCGCTTGCATCATGAAACTTATGAGAGGTATCTAATAATGCTTTCGATGGGATACAACCAACATTCAAACATGTCCCACCAAATACTGCTTTACCATTTTTGTTGATGTACTTGTCGATACATGCAGTTTTCAAACCTAATTGCGCTGCACGTATAGCGGCAACATAACCACCAGGACCGCCACCGATTACGACTACGTCAAATTTGTCCGACATTGTAAATTCCTTGATTTGCCAGCCTTAACGGCTGGCAGTGTGATTATAGATATTTAAAGATTCAGAAGGATCTTAGCTGGCTCTTCTAGTAATTCTTTAATAGAAACCAAGAACTGTACAGCTTCTTTTCCGTCAATTAGACGATGGTCGTATGACAGAGCTAGATACATCATTGGAAGAATCACTACTTCGCCATCAACAGCCATTGGACGCTCTTGGATTTTGTGCATCCCAAGAATAGCTGTTTGAGGAGGATTAAGGATTGGTGTTGACATCAAAGAACCAAACACACCACCATTCGTGATCGTGAATGTGCCACCTTGCATGTCTTCAATCGCTAACTTGCCTTCACGAGCTTTGACACCATAGTCTTTAATTGTGCCTTCGATATCAGCAAGCGTCATTCCGTCAGAGTCACGCAATACAGGAACAACCAGACCACGATCACTAGATACAGCAACACCCACGTCATAGTAACCATGATATACAATGTCGTTTCCATCAATGGATGCATTGACTTCTGGGAATTTCTTCAGTGATTCAACCGCTGCTTTTACGAAGAAAGACATAAATCCAAGTTTAGTAGAGTGCGTCTGCTCGAACTGATCTTTGTACTTAGCACGAAGATCCATAATTGGCTTCATGTTAACTTCGTTGAAGGTTGTCAACATCGCAGCATCATGCTGAGCACTTAACAAGCGTTTCGCGATACTTGCTCTTAAACGTGTCATAGGTACACGTTTCTCTAAGCGGCCTTCTTGGTTCAATGGAACAGAGATAGCAGCCGGAGGTGCCTGAACTGGAGCCACAGGCGCTTCAGTTTGAGCAGCTACAGGAGCTTCCGCGATAGCTGAAGAACCAGACAAATCAGACTGTTTTACATAGTTAACAACGTCTTCTTTGGTAACCAGACCGTTTTTACCAGAGCCTGCAATTTGACCGACTTCAATGCCGTTTTCTTCCATTAATTTGCGCGCTGCCGGGCTTGCAACAGCACCTTCAACAGGTTGAGGTGCCTCTTCAGATTGAGTTGGCTCAGCAGTTGTCCCGCCAGTAGCACCCTCTTCAAAGATTGCAATAACTTCGTCGCTAAGGACGATATCGCCCTCACCTTTTTTAACTTCTGCAATTACACCATCAGCTGGCGCAGCAACTTCCAGTACAACTTTATCGGTTTCAATATCTACAATTAACTCATCACGGGAAACAGCTTCACCTGGTTGTTTATGCCAAGTTGCGATGTTCCCCTCAGCAACTGATTCTGGAAATGTGGGCGCTTTAATCTCAATGGCCATACTTACTTCCTTAAATAATTAATTTGCCAATCAAAAGCCTTAACCAACCAAGGCATCATCAATAAGTTTGTTTTGCTGTTCAACGTGCAAAGCCATATAACCTGCAGCTGGAGATGCAGAAGCATCACGACCTGCATAATCAAGCTCGTAATCTAGACTAGCAAATTTCAATGAACGAACAACACGACGCATATGGTGCTGACTGCTATACCATGCACCCTGATTCATTGGCTCTTCTTGACACCAGACAACCTTTTGTACATTTTTATAAGATTTTAATGCAGCTTTAAGGTCATCCTCAGGGAATGGGTAAAGTTGTTCGATACGAATGATTGCAACATCATCGATTTCACGCTCTCTTCGAGCCTGAAGTAAATCGTAATAAACCTTACCGGAACACAACACAATACGTTTGACGTCTTTAGGCTTAATTGATTCGATTTCATCAATTACAGTCTGGAACGATCCTTCAGCAAGATCTTCAAGAGTCGAAATAGCTTCCTTATGACGCAACAAGCTCTTAGGTGTTAATGCCACAAGAGGTTTACGTAAAGGACGAATCACTTGACGACGCAACATATGGAAAACTTGAGCAGGTGTGGTTGGTAAACACACTTGAATATTGTGCTCAGCACAAAGCTGTAAATATCGCTCAAGTCTAGCTGATGAGTGCTCTGGTCCTTGACCTTCATAACCATGAGGTAGAAGCATCGTTAGACCACATAGACGACCCCACTTATGCTCACCACTGGTAATAAACTGATCAATTACCACCTGAGCTCCGTTAGCGAAATCACCAAACTGAGCTTCCCAAACCACTAATGCACCCGGCTGTGTTGTAGCGTACCCATACTCGAACGCAAGAACAGCTTCTTCAGACAAGAATGAATCATAAATAGCAAAAGGAACATTCTCTGTCGCAAGCTTTTCTAGAGGAATATATCGCGAAGCATCTTTTTGGTTGTGCAATACAGCATGACGGTGTGAGAAAGTGCCACGACCAACATCTTGACCTGTAATTCGAACAGGATTGCCTTCATGCAATAAAGTGGCGTATGCCATAGTCTCTGCATACCCCCAGTTGATAGGCATAGCACCAACTGTCATTTTGCGGCGATCTTCAATAATTTTTTGGACTTGACGCTGAACTACAAAGCCTTCAGGCACTTCAGTTAGCTGGTTTGCTACGTTCTGAAGTGTTTTAAGTTCAATGCGTGTATCGTGATGGGCAGTCCAGTCATGACCAAGATACGGTCTCCAATCCACAAACATGGATTCATTTGGTTCACGAACCAAACTCTTCACAACATGGTGACCGTTATCTAATGCATCACGGTATTCGTTAATTAACGTATCATAACCTGCCTTATCAATAGCACCTTCTGCTATTAACTTGTTGGCGTATAGCTCACAGGTAGATTTTTGTGAACGAATTTTGTCATACATTAAAGGCTGTGTGCCTGATGGCTCATCAGCTTCGTTGTGACCACGACGACGATAACAAATCAAGTCAATAACAATGTCTTTCTTGAACTCAAAACGGTAGTCCGCTGCTAACTGAGTCACAAAGAAAACAGCTTCAGGGTCATCGGCATTAACATGGAAGATTGGCGCCTGAACCATTTTGGCAACGTCAGTACAGTACTCAGTCGAACGAGCATCTTCACGTAAAGATGTTGTAAAACCAACCTGGTTGTTAATGATTACATGAACCGTACCACCAGTTTTATAAGCTCGGGTCTGAGATGCCTGGAACGTTTCCATAACAACACCTTGACCTGCGAATGCCGCATCACCATGAATGCTAATTGGCATAACGGTAGTACCAACGGTATCTTTACGACGGTCTTGACGAGCACGAACAGAGCCTTCAACTACAGGGGATACAATCTCCAAGTGTGACGGATTGAATGCCAATGCTAAGTGGACTTCACCACCTGGAGTCATAACATTAGATGAAAAACCTTGGTGATATTTAACATCGCCAGAACTGTCGTACTGAGCACGGCCTTCAAACTCATCAAACAAATCAGACGGAGACTTACCAAGGGTATTAATAAGAACGTTCAGACGACCACGGTGAGCCATGCCGATTACAACTTCTTGTACCTGATAAGTACCAGCACGTTGAATCAATTCGTCCATCAAAGGTATAAGTGATTCACCACCTTCAAGGCCAAAACGCTTGGTACCTGGGTATTTTGACTGAAGGTATTTTTCAAGACCTTCCGCCGCCACTAAGCGCTCAAGAATATGTTTTGAAACCTCACCGCTGTACTTTGGATGAGATTTAACACTTTCGAGTCTCTGTTGAATCCACTCTTTCTCAGCTGTATCAACGATGTGCATGTACTCAGCACCTACAGATGTACAGTAGGTTTTTTCTAGAGTATCGATGATTTCTGAAAGCGCCGCTGTATCAGAGCCTGATGCCAGGTTTCCAACTTGGAAAACAGTATCAAGATCCGCAGAGGACAAACCATGATATCCCAACTGAAGGTCAGGAACATCTTCCCTTTCCATCAGATTCAGAGGATCAAGATCCGCTTTTTGGTGGCCACGAACTCGATAAGCATTGATTAAATCAAGAACCTTAACTTGCTTAATGTCGAAGTCAGAACTTACAGCACTGGCAGCTTTAGGACGATTAGTATCTTTGTTCTTAGCGTGGAGAATAAAGTTCTCACGAATTGTTGAATGGGGAATGTCGTGAGGTGCGGTTTCAGTCGATCTTGGAAGTCGATCAAAGTATGAGCGCCACTCTTCTGGCACATCATTAGGGTCTTTTAAATAGGCTTCATACATGGCTTCGATATATGCCACGTTGCCGCCCAAATGGGAGCTACCCCATAGTTGCTCCATAGAAGCTTCTTGCATTCGTTACCGTCCTTAATGCATCTTGCGAGGGGTGGTAATAAATTAAATCGCGGGTATTCGATTTAAATTATTAACGTTGGATTGTAACCAAACCCCTATTTACTTTTAGTCACTATAGAGAATTTGCTTTTTGAGCAAAAACTCTTGATTTTTCCGACATTTATCTAGTTTTAGATTAAATATCGAAAGAATGCAAAACTTCCCCCAAGATTTTTCTCATCAGAATTGTAATTTTGTATTTTATGGACGATGAGAATAAAAAAAGGGGCTAAATACTAGCCCCTTTTCTACATTACGCGCCGCGCTGAAGTAGCATGTTGCGAATGTGGCCGATTGCCTTTGTAGGATTAAGACCTTTAGGGCAAACGTTAACACAATTCATAATGCCTCGGCAACGGAATACACTGAATGGATCATCAAGTGCAGCTAAACGCTCTTCTGTTGCTGTATCACGACTATCGATAAGGAAACGATAAGCCTGAAGCAAGCCAGACGGACCGATGAACTTATCAGGATTCCACCAGAAAGATGGGCAAGACGTTGAACAACATGCACACAAGATACACTCATACAAGCCATCCAGGTGCTCACGATCTTCAGGAGACTGCAAGCGCTCAATAGCTGGAGCAGGAGTATCGTTGATCAAGTATGGTTTGATCTTCTCGTACTGCTTGTAGAATTGCTCCATATCCACGATTAAGTCACGGATTACCGGCAACCCAGGAAGAGGACGAAGAATCAACTTATCACCCTTCACACACTCAGACAAAGGAGTGATACATGCAAGGCCGTTTTTACCATTGATGTTCAAACCGTCAGAACCGCAAACACCTTCACGGCATGAACGACGGAAAGACAAAGAAACGTCCTGCTCTTTAATCAGATGCAATACATCCAATACCATTAGATCCTTACCACCAGGAATCTCGATATTGTAGTCTTGCATATACGGAGCCTGATCAGTCTCCGGATTGTATCTATATACGCTAACCAACATAGTATTTTCTACCTCATCGAGCCTGAATTAGTATGTACGCGCTTTCGGCGGGAACGCCTCAACGGTCTTAGGAGCAAAGTTTACATCACGCTTACCAATTGTTTGGGTCGCAGGGAAGTAAACTGAATGCTTCAACCAATTCTCATCGTCACGCTCAGTAAAGTCATTACGTGCGTGTGCACCACGGCTCTCTTTACGCGCTTCAGCTGCAACAGCTGTAGCATAAGCAACTTCATATAAGTTACCTAGTTCCAAAGCTTCGATACGTGCAGTGTTGAATGCCTGGCTCTTATCAGTGATATGCAGGTTATTAACTCGCTCACCGATTTCCTTAAGCATTTCAAGACCTTTCTGCATGCTTTCGCCATCACGGAACACACCAAAGTATAGCTGCATACACTTCTGAAGATCAGCACGAACAACAGCAACATCGTTACCAGACGTACTGTTATTAATCTTATTAAGACGTGCAAGTGCATTTTCAATGTCAGTATCTTCTGCATCCATAACATCGAAGCCTTCACGAAGTTGCTTCTCAATTTGGATACCAGCAGCACGACCAAATACAACAAGGTCTAGAAGTGAGTTACCACCAAGACGGTTTGCACCGTGTACAGATACACAAGCAACCTCACCACACGCAAACAGGCCATCAACAATTGTTTCAGAACCGTCTTCACTCAATTGGATAGCTTGACCACCAATATTAGTTGGAACACCACCCATCATATAGTGACAAGTAGGTACAACTGGAATTGGCTCTTTAGCTGGATCAACGTGAGCGAAAGTCTTGGATAGCTCACAGATGCCTGGTAGGCGGCTGTTAAGAACTTCCTCACCCAAGTGGTCTAGCTTCAAGAATACATGGTCACCATTCTCACCAGCACCACGGCCTTCAAGAATTTCCATAACCATTGAACGAGCAACAACATCACGACCAGCAAGGTCTTTTGCGTTAGGAGCATAACGTTCCATGAAGCGCTCGCCATCTTTATTGATAAGGTAACCACCTTCACCACGACAACCTTCTGTTACAAGAACACCTGCTCCTGCAATACCGGTTGGGTGGAACTGCCACATTTCCATATCCTGTGCAACGAAACCTGCACGAAGAGCCATACCAACACCGTCACCAGTATTAATATGAGCATTGGTAGTAGACTGATAAATACGACCAGCACCACCAGTAGCAAGAACTGTTGCTTTTGCCTTGATATAAACAGTCTCTCCAGACTCCATATCAATCGCAACACAACCAACAACCTGGCCTTTTTTGTTCTTAACAAGATCAACTGCATACCATTCGTTCAGGAAGGTAGTTCCTGCTGCAAGGTTGGCTTGATAAAGTGTATGAAGTAACGCGTGACCAGTACGGTCAGCAGCAGCACAAGTACGAGCAGCTTGCCCGCCTTTACCAAACTCTTTTGATTGACCACCGAATGGACGCTGATAAATACGACCATTATCAAAACGAGAGAACGGAAGCCCCATGTGATCAAGTTCAAATACAGCCTGCGGACCTACACTACACATATATTCGATAGCGTCTTGGTCACCGATGTAATCAGAACCTTTAACGGTATCAAACATGTGCCAGCGCCAATCATCATTTGGATCCGCACTTGCGATTGCACAGGTAATACCACCTTGTGCAGATACTGTATGAGAACGAGTCGGGAAAACTTTTGAAACTACAGCAGTTTTAAGACCTGATTCGGCCAACTGCAAACCGGCGCGCATACCTGCACCACCACCACCAACTACGATGGAGTCAAAAGTCATTGTACGAATTTGACTTGACATAAATTACAGCCCCCAAAGGATTTCGATTGACCAAACCACAAGTACAAACAAAGTACCAATAACGCCAGCATTAAATACAAAGCGAATGAAAGCAGGCTTGATATAGTCAGTTGCAATAGTCCACAAGCCAACCCATGCGTGTGCAACCAATGCAAATACAGCCAACAATGTGTAAATACGAACAGAAGTCATGCTGAATAGCTCTTTCCACTGTCCAAATGTTAGCTCAGGGGTGCAAAGTAGGTAACCTACAATAAAGATGGCATAAGTAGCCAAAATAACAGCGCTCACACGCTGAAGAACCCAGTCAGATAAGCCGCTACGGCTCAAATTTGTAACGCTAGTTACCATACCCAAACTCCTGCCAAAGCAATTACCAATCCACCAAGTACTAGTGTAATGATTGAAGCAACACGACCACCTTCAAGTGTTTCGCCAATGCCGGCATCCATTAACAAGTGTTTGATACCTGCTACGAAGTGGTAGCCAAGAGCAGACAAGATGCCCCAAGTAATAAATTTAGCTACAGGACTTTGCAAACATTCTTTTAGCTGGTTGAAACTTTCTTCAGATGCTAGAGACATATCTAAAGCACCCAAAACAAAGATCATACCGAAGAACAATGCAAAACCTGAGATCCTATGAAGAATGGAAGCTTTCGCAGTTAGCGGAAGCTGAATCGTAGTTAGATCAAGGTTTTTTGGTCTATTGCTATTCACGGTTATACACTCTATCCGTTTGGGTCCGCGATGCAGACATTAACACCCACTTATTAATAAGCGAGCGTTTAGCCCATTTAGTGCTTTTCAGCACCTTATAATCTAGTAAGAACTTTCGTCCAAACTAATCCAGGTTTATTAAATCTAAGACTGTGCCTAGATTTGAGAGCGCGGTGATTATAATCAGCCCCCCGAAGAAATTCAATGCAGATAAGGGATTAGACAAAACGCACCATTTATATGCGGAATTTTCGGCATTTTTTACAACACGCACCAGGTTAGAACCTAACTCTAGTTTATTTTTTCATCAACCCTCTAAAATTTAATGAATATTGGGCCTAATCTAAGCTCCTCGATTGACAAAAGCGGTTAACGCCTTATAGTTACGCCACCAGTAAGGCAATTTACGTCCATACTTTTTCTGGGATAGAGCATTTAAAAACGGAGAACATACTCCGATCTTCCATTGGGAGTTTAAGAAAACGTATTACAAGGAGGCCTTGCATGGCTGATAAAAAAGCACAGCTTACGATAGACGGTAAGACTTTAGATCTACCTGTCTATTCAGGAACTGTGGGTCCTGACGTTATTGACGTCCGTAGTTTAACCGGCGAAGGATATTTCACTTACGATCCTGGTTTCGTTTCAACTGCAGCCTGCGAATCTGCCATTACTTATATTGATGGTGAAAAAGGGGTATTGCTACACAGAGGCTACCCAATTGAACAGCTTGCTGAAAAAGCGACTTTCCTTGAAACATGCCATCTTCTATTGTTTGGTGAGCTTCCTACTGAAGAAGAAAAAGCGAAATTCGAAGACATCATTACTCATCACACTATGGTTCATGACCAATTGAGTGATTTCTTCCATGGTTTCCGTCGTGACTCTCACCCAATGGCGATTATGTGTGGTGTAGTAGGTGCATTATCAGCATTCTACCATGACTCCTTAGATATCAATGACCCAAGACATCGTGAAGTTTCAGCATTCCGTCTGATTGCTAAAATTCCTACGATTGCTGCGATGGTATACAAGTACAGCATTGGTCAGCCATTCATGTATCCTAAAAATGAGCTGAGCTATTCGGAAAACTTCCTTCACATGATGTTCAACACACCTGCTGAAGAAAAACCGATCAATCCTGTAATTGCTCGCGCAATGGATCGTATTTTCTTACTTCACGCAGACCACGAACAGAACGCATCTACTTCAACTGTGCGTCTCGCTGGCTCAACAGGTGCAAATCCATTTGCATGTATTGCAGCTGGTATTGCAGCCCTTTGGGGACCTGCTCACGGCGGTGCTAATGAAGCTGTTCTTAAAATGCTGGATGAGATCGGTACTGCCGACAATATTCCTGAGTTCATTGAGAAAGCCAAAGACAAGAACGACCCATTCCGTCTAATGGGCTTCGGTCACCGTGTTTACAAGAACTACGACCCACGCGCTAAGGTAATGAAGCAAACGTGTGACGAAGTTCTTGAAGAACTAGGCCTGCAAGACGATCCACAGCTTAAAATGGCTATGGAACTTGAGAAAATTGCACTAGAAGACGAGTACTTCGTTAAGCGCAACCTATACCCTAACGTTGACTTCTACTCTGGCATTATCTTGAAAGCGATCGGCATTCCAACAGAAATGTTTACTGTTATCTTTGCTACTGGACGTACTCCAGGATGGATTGCTCACTGGCATGAAATGATTGGCGGAAACAACCGTATTGGTCGTCCACGTCAGTTATACACTGGTGAAACCAAAAGAGACCTGTAATTGCCTCTTATGAGAAAGGCCGCTTAAGCGGCCTTTTTTATTGCTCATTCAAACATCTAACAAAGAAGAACGACATTAGTACAACACCAGCCGCGACATAAAATAACATCCCATGCACCAATATCTCCCACATCACACCACTAAAGAAAGCTCCTATTGCACCACCTAACCCGAAACTTACCCCGCTATATAGTGCTTGCCCTCTTCCAGAAAACTCCTTCGAGAAAAACTTCTGTACATACATCATAGATACGACATGAAGACAACCAAATGAAAACGCATGCAGAATTTGTGATAGGGCAATAAAAAGAAGGCTATCTGGCAGCACCCCTATCATCATCCACCTAACTGCTGTTAAACCAATGGACAATTTAAGTAGAAAATAAGGGCCTACTCGACGCACCCATGATGGAAAAATCAAGAACAAAACAACTTCAGATACAACACCTAACGCCCAAAGACCACCGATCACACCGCTCGAATAATCAAACTCCTTCAAATACAGACTATAAAAGGAATAATAAGGACCGTGAGATGCCTGCGTAAGCAGACAAATTACAAGAAAAGCAGCTACATTTGACCGCTTCAATAATGGCAGAACACTTTTGGTTCGGGCACCACTAAAAACCTCATCTTCATTTCTTAACTCAGAAAGCGAAAAGCTAACAAGCCCGGCACACAACACAATAGACACCATGATAATGGGCAGCCAGGAGATAGAAACAAAGTCAAACAGCCCACCTAAGCCCAGAGATAGGACAATAAAACCAATGGAACCCCACATTCTTATTTTCGAATAGAGATGAGCCCGATTTCCCAGGGATTCCAAGGTATAAGCTTCAAACTGTGAAAGAATTGCATTCCAAAAAACAGAATACAGCGCACTATAGATCAAAAGCTCATAAAGACTAAAATCCAAAAGGAACAATGAAAAGAAAGTCCCGGCACCAAGGACCCCTACCCTAATCACTCTCGCTCGAAAACCTGTGCGATCAGAAATCCAGCCAGCAACACTTGGCGCAAAGATTTTTGTTCCTAAAAAAATGGATTGAACCAAGCCTATCTGATAACCAGTGAACCCTTGCCCCTCTAGAAATACAGGCCAGAATGGCAATAAACACCCAAGAAAAGAAAAGTAGAAGAAATAAAAGAGAGATAAAGGCACGGCGGTTGCGGATTGCACACAACCACCATCAGAGTTTGATGCGTTATTCATTCACAGAAGCAGGCACTACAGGTACAGTAGAATTAACATCTGCGTTTTGACCACGATGACGTAATATGTGATCCATCAGCACTATAGCAAGCATCGCTTCAGCGATCGGTGTCGCACGCACACCAACACAAGGATCATGCCTGCCTGTTGTTACTACTTCTACAGGATTACCATCTTTGTCGATACTCTTTCCTGGCAACAAAATACTAGAGGTTGGCTTCATTGCGATGTGCGCAACAATATCTTGCCCAGTACTGATCCCACCAGAAATACCACCCGAATGATTAGACAAGAAACCATCAGGAGTTAGCTCATCTCTATGTTCTGAACCTTTTTGCTCAATACAATCAAAGCCATCACCAATTTCAACACCTTTCACAGCGTTAATACTCATTAGTGCATGAGCAAGATCTGCATCTAAGCGATCAAAAACAGGCTCACCTAAGCCAGGCATCAACCCACTGGCCACTACAGTAATCTTAGCGCCAATAGAATCTCCCGACTTACGAAGCGCATTCATATACTCTTCAAGCTCAGGAATTTTGTCAGGGTCCGGACAGAAGAATGGGTTCTGATGCACCTGGTCCCAGTCCAGTTTTTCCGCCTTGATTGGCCCAAGTTGCGACATATAGCCACGGATCTCAATACCATAACGCTGTTTTAGATATTTCTTAGCAACAGCACCAGCCGCTACACGCATTGCTGTTTCGCGAGCAGATGATCGACCACCACCACGATAATCACGAATACCGTATTTCTGTTCATAGCCATAATCAGCATGGTTAGGACGGAAGGTATCTTTAATTTTTGAATAGTCTTTGGAGCGTTGATCGGTATTATGAATGACCATACCAATCGTGGTGCCAGTAGTTTTACCCTCAAACACACCAGATAGAATTTCAACTTGATCCGGCTCTCGACGCTGAGTTGTAAACTTGGACGTACCCGGCTTTCTGCGATCTAAATCCTGTTGAATCTCTTCTTCAGAAATCTCAACGCCTGGAGGGCAACCATCAATGATGCATCCTAACGCTTTACCGTGACTTTCACCAAAGGTGGTTACAGTAAACAATTTTCCAAAACTATTACCAGACATTAAGCCCTCACAATTACATCTGAATGCCGAAAAGGTCGAATATTATACGCAAAATATGCTCAATAGACTAAAGTTCTTTACTAACAGAACCTTAGCATTACTTCTGAATCTCATCCTGATTATTAACAAGCTCTTCATAGGTCATGACTAATACACCGTCACCGCCATTTTCAAGCTCTATCCAATTAAAATCGATTCCAGGAAACGCTTGTTCAAGATTATGTTGCGAGTAACCAACTTCCATAATAAACAAGCCACCCTCATTCAGGTACTTCAACGCCTCTTTTAAAATCTCGCCAGGCGCATCCATTCCATCATCACCAGAAATCAGGGCAATAGCTGGCTCATGCACAAATTCTGAAGGCATTGCATCGAAGTCTTCTCTGTCTACATACGGAGGATTAGCAATGATCAAATCATATTTAACCCCTTCCGGTATTCCCTTAAAGATATCCGATTCAATAGGAAATACTCGATCCATCAACTGATGATCTTCAATGTTTTGCTGAGCAACAGACAAAGCATCATTCGAAATATCGACCAAATCTACTTCTGCATCCGGGAACTCATAAGCAGCCGCAATACCAATACAACCACTGCCGGTACACATATCCAGAATTTTGGTCGGCTCGTAACTTAACCAAGGTTCAAAATGTTTCTTAATGAGTTCTGCAATTGGGGAACGAGGAACCAATACGCGCTCATCCACATAGAACGGCAAATCACAAAACCAAGCCTGATTAAAAATATAAGGAAGTGGTGTTCTGTCCTGAAGACGTGCTCTAAGGTTATAAATGATTTTTTGACGCTCAGTAGTGGTTAAATTTGCATCGGCGAAATTTTCATAACTGTGCCAGGGTAAAGAAAGAGAGTTTAATACCAACTGAATACTTTCATCCCACGCATTATCAGTACCATGACCAAAATACACATCACTTTCATTCATTCGACTAAAGCACCAGCGGCACATATCCTTGATGCTTCTTAATTCAGTTATTGCTCTATGCGTATCCCAGTCATTGATATTTGTCATAATGAGTTATTTACCTGATAAAAATCATTAGGTTTAGTTGAATTCAAACACTCCGCATTATACGGACGATTCATAAGCGGAGCCAATAAACAGGCTCATCGATCGGAAAAAACTAAAAAATTAGGGTATATTTGGAATAGCCTTTTCGGCAAGCTCTCGACCGATTTGAATCAGCTCTTCCGCCCGTTGAAAATCAAGCGTCCCACAGGCATTGGAAGGTACCTGGATCATAATATCTGGCGCATATCCTGCTACCTTATATTTACTTAATGAACTCTGCATAGTATCGATGGCCTGATGAATGACGTCGATTTTCCCCATTTTCATCATAGGCAGCGGCGAACCGTCATCTACAGCGGCTTGGAACCTTCTAAACCAACGTGAAGTCCGCTCTTTTATGTGTTGCCACCAAAGCAAAGTTTCCTCGGATTCGTGTTCATTCACCATTAATTCAATATCTTGATTTAACAGTTCTCCAAAAGTATCCAAAGAAAGTGAGCTTGAATGATCAAGATCCAATTCCAAATACTCTGATATCAAATCCCGGCCGGTTGTGGTTTCCATAAGACTTTCAGCTTCGGCCAGTTCTTGATCATCAAGAGGCACAACATCATCTGCATCCATAGAGGCGGTTGCACACGCCTCACGCCCAGCCAGATCCACTGCTATGGTCAAATCGGTATGAGCAGAGACTGTGGGAATAATAGGAATAGGATTCAGAACACCACCATCAACCAGCAGCATTCCTTTTAATGACACAGGAGTAAATAAACTTGGAATTGAGACGGAGGCCCGCATCGCTCGAACCAAATTACCACGCTGAAACCAGATCTCTTTCTTACTGATCAGATCCGTTGCCACCGCCGTATATTCAATGGGTAAATCCTGGATTTTGATATCGCCAATCATTTCATGAATAACTTTGAACAGCCGGTCCCCTCTTATAGCCCCCGGCTCTCTTAGGGAAAAATCCAATAATTTAAGAAACCCCAAATAGGAGAATTCACTTACCCATTGTTTAAACTCGGGAAGCTTCCCGGCCGCATAAACACCACCAACCAAAGCCCCCATTGAAGAACCTGAAATAGCTTTGATATCAAAGCCTCTTTCTTCAAGCACCTCGATAACGCCAATATGAGCGTAGCCTCTTGCACCACCACTGCCAAGAACCAAAGATACAGTTTTAGTCATAGCCACCCCTTATATATGGGTGTTAATTTTCAACAAAAATCTCTACCCATTGCTCAAGAGACTTCGCATCAGGATGCGTTGGCGATAACGGGCCAACGCCATAAACATCCATTCTTAAACCACTTACTGTCGACATGACATAGTCTTTAAGCTGACGAGCCAATTGTTCGCTTTTATCGATTTCGGTATCGATCCCTTCATCAGTGGAATAGTGACCAACAAAAAACACTCGCTCTGGTCGCATTGCCAAAAGCTTACGACTGATCGTTGCTACCTGAGTTCGGGCTGTCGAAGTCATCACCAAACGTTCCGACGCATTAAGTGAGACAGGAATCAAAATCGGAGCCTGTCCTCGTTCAGGTAAATCAGATTTTTTGACCACAGGTCCATCAGCAACCTGATCCACTGAAGCGGTTAATTGGTCCACCATTAAGTAATTACGCTTATTGGCTCGAATAATCCCATAAAGCACAACGATATGACTGCGTTCAGAGGAACGCCAATGATAGACCCCATAATGCTGAGATGACTCTAATCCACCAAGTTGAGCCTGACCAAAAATATCATTTGCCCATAACGCACTCACACCACAGTCTCGACCATGACATTGAAACCAGACCTCTGCATTTTGTCGCTGTAATTGCATCTGATAAAAGCTCCAGGCTTCAGACAGCTCAAAGTCATCTTCCAGTCGATAAAGGGCCCTCACCATATTGGCGTTCAATCGGCGACTTTTTTCTACATGGAGCCGGCCGTTCACCTTGGTAACAGGGCTAAGAATCAGACGGTAATCAGGAATTTGTTGGGTTTGCTGATGCTGAATTTTACTGTATGGAAATGGCTGCAGCTCAGCTCTTAATTGCCAACTGGACAACAACAGAGTTATTACAAGCGCAGGAAACTTCCATCCTAAAGAAACCATTAATATATCCTTTTATGCAGCTTACAGTGTTAACCATTAATAAATGAGTTTAGTTCCTCTGCAACACTTAATGCAGATTCTTCCATGTGCAAATGATGTCCACCCGGTAATTGAACCACGTCCGGATCAGTAAAGTAGGACAAACGCAAATCAATAACATCGCGAGGTATCAGACTGTTCTCTGCAATAATTACTTTCAAGGGAACAGACAACTTCGACAGAAAACCTTTCACCTGACTCTCACTTAATCGCATCGGAGAAGGCAAACGTAGCTTTGGATCTGTGGACCAGAAAAAACCGCTTTCATTGGATTTATGAGAACGCTCAACCAGTTTCAGTGAAGCCTCATAAGTAAGCCCACCTATTCCTTTTTGTCTTGCCTGAGCCATCTCATCCAATGAAGAATAAGCCACAAGATTTCTACCTACACCTTTAATCTGCTTCTCAATCGAATCTCTTAATTGCCGGGCACTATCTTTAGGGTCACTGGAAATTGGGCCAACAGCTTCTATTAAACACACCTTCTCTACTACTTCAGGATAGACAGATGAGAACACACTAGACAAGGCCGCCCCCAAAGAATGACCAACCAGAATAACTTTCTCGAAGCCTAGCGAGTCAATAAGCCGTTTTATATCAGCCACACCATCAAGGAAATGATAAAGCTGTCCGTTAGCTTTATGACTTGAGTGCCCATGACCTGGTAAATCGATAGCCAGATATAAACGATCATTTGGTAAATGTGAAATAACCTGATCAAAACTATTCGCGTTATCTAGCCAACCGTGCACCAACAATACTGGCACGTGAGATTGAGGAAATGATGAATCTTGCCCCCATTGTTTGTAAGAAATGATTAAATGGCCAAGATCAACTTCTTTCTCAATAAAACTCATAGTATTCCTTTAAATTGTACTCAGGGTATGATCCGCTTAATCAGCTCAACGCAGCCTGTACCAGGATATTCACACTCAAGGCAACAAGCATAACCAGTATCAAAAACCAACCGAGGTTGCGAGACTGCCTCAACACCATAAACCAATGCGTTCGTGATCTCAGTAACCATTGGATTGTGAGATACCAGAATGACATCTGTCTCTGTTGTGTTCTGCAACCATTCAATAATTTTCTGAAATGGCGTACCTGCCTGAAGAACTGGCAAAGGAATCGCATCAATGCCTAGTTCTTGACTGATAATGGAAGCGGTTTCAGAAGTCCGTTCAAAGGGGCTGTGCAATAGCTTTGTATGCTCTGTGCACCAATCCTTTAACTGAGTACCGGTACTCTTAGCTTGCTTTCGACCATAGTCCGTCAGCTGACGTTGAGCATCTGAGTCTGCGCCATAGGATGCCTCACCATGTCTTACTATCGCAATTCTCATATATATCGTCCTTCACTTATCACCTGAAGCCTTACTCTATTCATCATAGTAGTTCGAATAGCGGTCCGACTAGCGCCTTGGAATGATATCAACTATTCTAATTGATCAGTAAAAATATTTTGCTAACTTATTCTTTTTCAAACGTATATCTGCACACGCAAGCCTCAAGAGGTTGAGAAAAAGCCCTATGCTAAATCAAGAACAACTTGAAGCTACTATCAAAATGTTGGCATTAGCCGTCGCTCAAATAGAAGCTACTATGATCGAGGCAGGACAATCTGTAACTGAGCTTTCTTCCTCTTTCTCTGAAATCGCTGAAAACTTTCATCATTTGGACGGACATGATGCAGAAACAGTCATCCGGGTTGATCGACGGGACTTTTCAAATTTAAGAGAAAAACTCAACAGAGCAATTATTGCAATGCAGTTTTATGACCGTATGACACAGCGATTACATCATGTTAATACAGGCCTGACAGACACCGCCAACTTACTGGGAGACCCAAGTAATATTTCAGATCAAGATTGGAACGACCTGCAAAACAGCATTAAACAGCGCTATACAATGGAGTCAGAACGTAAGATGTTTGAACAAATCGTATCCGGCATATCATTAGATGAGGCACTTGAAGCATTCAAACAAATTACTTCAAGTACCCTAGCTGAACCACAAGACGACATAGAACTTTTTTAGATTCAGAAAACAGCCTTAACAGATCACCTCAACCTTATCTCCAACGGAAATCAAACCCTGTTTTGGAGAGTGCACAGCATTTTGACCAAAAAAGGTCGCATTCCCCTGCTTTCTTGTTGCTACCAGCGTTTCAATAACCGCACGTTCTCTTTCAATGGTTTCTGGATTTATTGAAGGCATAACACAACGAGAACATGGCTTAACCAGATCAAAGCGTATTCCGTTAATCTCAATCGCTTTCCATTGGTCCTCTGCATACGGAACCAAGTCATCACCTTCAATTACGATATTTGGACGGAAGCGCTTAATTGAAATTTCATACCCTAGATCTTTATTGAATTGCTCAATTGAAGTCGTTGTTGCAACAAGAAAAGGAAAACCATCCGCAAAACCGACTTGATCCATCGGCTTCGCAAAGTCTTGATCCACGGTTCTTAATTGCTCATCGTCTATGTACGCGAGGCGAACGTCTTTATCCAGAATTTCAGACAACCAAGTGGAAACCTGCTCGCCCTGATCCCAGCATTGCTGACGATCTTTCCACACCTCGGTTTCAATTAATGATGTTTTACTGACAGGCACATCGATGTAGGAGTCAGCACCATCAAGGTATTGAAGCGCGATCTGCTCACTTTCCTGTTTGACACGAATTCTTGCAAGTTTTGGGTCTTTCCGCTGAGTAACAAACTTGCCGGTCTCTGCGTCCACAATCATCCAGCGTCGATCATTCTCAATACCTGATGGCGTAATGTTTGCGCTTTGTAAGGTATTTGGCGCACATGACTTTATGGGGTAATAAAAAAGAGAGTGGACAGAAAGATTAGACATGGTCACGATTCCAAGTTTATTGACTAATTAGTTTGGAATCATGACACAGATGCTTTTGAAATCAATAGCATAAACGCTATAAATTATAGTCCTTTTATGGACTTAATTCGGTTCTGGACAACCTGAGCAAGCATATCTGGTTGGAATTTAGACAAGAAATCATTGCATCCCACCTTCTCAACCATAGCCTTGTTAAAGCCGCCACTAAGAGATGTATGCAGCACAATGAATAAATCCTTCATACGAGGATCATTACGGATTTCCGTCGTTAATCGATAACCATCCATAGAAGGCATTTCTGCGTCAGTAATAAGCATCAGATACTTATCAGGCGGATTCACACCTGAATCCGCCAACTGTTTAAGGTGTTCGAGCGCTTGCAACCCATCACTGCGAGATGTCACCTTGATGCCAATTTTATGTAATGTTTCAGAGGCTTGAGAAATCGCGACAGTAGAGTCATCGACCAACAGAATCTCTAAGCCATGTGCGTATTGCATCACCCTAGGATCTAGCACATCATCAGATACGTCCGTGTCATACGGTGAAATTTCAGCCAGAACTTTCTCGACATCAATAATTTCAACAATCTTTTCGTCAATTCGGGTTATCGCGGTCAGGAAGTTTTGACGGCCTGAGCCTTGTGGCGGAGGAAGAATATCTTCCCAATTAAGGTTCACAATCCGACTGACACCACCCACCAAAAACGCCTGAACTGATCGATTGTATTCGGTCACAATAATGGTACATTTTTCATCAGGAATGATAGGACGCATACCAATGGCAGCGCTTAAATCAATCACAGGAATAGTCGCCCCACGCAGGTGGGTCACACCGCACACGTGAGGGTGACGATGAGGAATCAACGTCAGATTAGGAAGCGGTAAAACTTCCTGGATTTTGAACACATTAATGGCGTACTGCTGATGACCGTGTAGCTGAAAAGTTAAGATCTCAAGACGGTTTTCACCTACTAGCTGTGTTCTAGAATCAACTGAATCTAAAATTCCAGACATTAACTGACCTCTGGTGATGATTTATGGTTAGGAATTATATCGTGATCTACACTTAAATCTTTAATAATTGTAGATCAATTCGTTATGGACGTTAAAAGGCTATATGGATATATCATCTAAAAATAAAAAGCCTCTGCTAGCAAGACAGCCCATATTTGACATTAACCTCAAGGTAGCCGCATACGAACTTCTCTTTAGAAACAGCAAAGAGAACTTTGCCGCTCCTACGAATGAAGATTCAGCAACCAGCCAGGTTCTTTTATCAGCCTATTCTGAGAACGATATTTCTCACTTAACTGGAAATGTCCCCGGCTTTGTAAATTTCACTAAAAACCTACTGCTTGGCGATATTCCGTTTGATAAACAGCATCTGGTCATCGAAGTTTTAGAAGACATTACCGACAGCCCTGAGATTATTGAAGCGCTAACGGATCTTAAAAGTCAGGGATATACCATTGCTCTGGACGACTTTATTTTCAGTAATGATAAAGCTCAGTTGATCCAGCTATGCGACATTATAAAAGTCGACCTGAGAGCCTATCCAGATCAAAAAGCCTTTCTTACCGATGTAAAGCACATCAAACGCACCAAGCGCAGAATGCTTGCTGAAAAGATAGAAACCCATGATGAATTTGAACAATGTAAACGCCTAGGGTTTGAATTGTTTCAAGGCTACTTCTTTGCAAAACCTCAGCTGGTTAAAGGAAAAAAGCTGTCATACAACAAGGAGATTGTTTTGACGCTGATTACCTCACTTCAGCAACCAGATGTAAAACTTGAGCGCATTGAAGAGATTCTATTAAGAGATCCCGAACTCACATATAAACTCCTGAAGTTAGTGAATTCCGCTGCCTATTCCAGAGGAAGAAGACTGACCAACGTCAAACAAGCCTTAACCTGGCTGGGATTAAAGAAAATCAAATCCTGGGTTATGTTACTTTCGCTTTCACAGCTGGATGATAAACCCCAGGAGCTTACAGCCATTGCCTTAATCCGGGGGAAAACCTGCGAATTATTGGCTCAACACATCAATGCCAAAGACGCCGAAAGCTTCTTTACTGTAGGCATATTATCATGCCTGCCTGCGTTCATGGACATGACCATGCATAAGCTGCTTGAGCGTATTCCTATGTCAGAGGATGTGTTTAATGCGCTGCTTTATTACAAAGGCTATCAAGGATTTATTCTCGCGACTGTAATGGCACATGAAAACGGCTGGTGGAGCAAAATAAGTTGGGGGACGCTTGAAAAAATGGGCATCTCTGATCATCATCTCAACGACTTTTATCAAGAAGCGGTCAACTGGAGTAATCGCTATAGCCATGAACCATAACACGCGCTGGATTGACATTGGCGTTAACCTGTCGAATAAACAATTCAAAGACCAACAAAGCAACGTACTTGAAGACGCACAGAACAATGGCGTTTCCACCATAATCATTACAGGCACAGACCTTCAAGAAAGCAGGAATGCCATTGCACTAGCCAAGCAACACAGTCAATACGCCACCGCAGGCATTCATCCTCATGATGCGAAAGAAAATTGCGACGAGGTGTTCAATGAGATTTGCCAGCTAAGTACTGAAGACTGCGTTGTCGCCATTGGCGAAACGGGCCTGGACTTTAATCGAAACTTCTCAACACCTGAAGACCAATGCAACTCGTTCTTAAAGCATATCGAACTGGCAAAACAATCACAGAAGCCTATGTTCTTACACGAGCGAGACGCTGGCGAAACAATGCATAAGATGCTTTCAGAACATCGAGATCAGTTGTCCAATGCTGTTATTCATTGCTTCACAGGCAGCAGAGAAGATCTTATGAGATATCTGGACTTAGATCTCTATATTGGCATCACGGGCTGGGTTTGCGATGAACGTCGAGGTCATCATTTACATGAACTTCTGGAGCTCATTCCTCAAGATCGTTTGATGCTCGAAACCGACGCACCTTACTTGTTACCGCGAACATTGGCTCCCAAACCGAAAAGTCGACGAAACGAACCCAAGTACCTTCCTCACATCGGGGAATACATTGCAGAGATTCTAGGTAAACCTGTTGAAGTACTTTCAGCCCAAACCACTGAAAACTGCAAACGATTTTTCAATATAGATTGAACAAGGAAGAAAGAAAAAAGCGGAAAGAAAAAAGCTGGCTACTCAGGGTAGCCAGTAATATCACGGATAGATTTGTACAGCGGTTGAAGCTGCTTATACATCTTCAAGTAAACTTCTTTGTAGAGACGATCATACATGTCTTGTGTGGGCTTGTTCGGATAGAACACCTCCCCCGTATGGGTCATGTTTGCAATCGCCTGATCGAAATTCTGATAAAAGCCCATACCTACCGCCGCGTCGATTGCCGCGCCAAGGCCAGAGGTCTCATAGGTATGTGGCCGCTCTACCGGAATGCCAAAAATATCAGCGGTAATTTGCATAGCCGCATTACTTTGAGATCCCCCACCTGCAACACGAACCTGAGACACATGAGTACCGCTGCGTTTCTCGATTCGCTCACGCCCTTCTCTTAAACCGTAAACCAAACCTTCCAGAATCGCACGATAGATGTGAGCACGAGTGTGCACATCACCAAAACCAATGATTGCCCCTTTGGCTTCCGGGCCAGGATTTTTCAATCCTGGCGTCCAATACGGTTGAAGCATTAACCCCATTGACCCTGGTGGCACTGAGTTCACCAATTCATCAAAAAGTTGCTCCGGTTCGATACCCCGTTCCTGAGCGACATTGATTTCACGTAAGCCAAATTGCTTTTTAAACCAACTCACCATCCAGAAACCACGATAAATCATCACTTCCGTAGAGTATGCATCAGGAATCGCCGCCGCATACGGTGGAATCATAGGAATCGTTTCAACGTATTTATCGTTGATGGTGTTAATGGTCGCGGTTGTACCAAAGCTTAAACAAGCAATGTTTGGAGACACACCGCCAGACCCAATAATCTCGCAGGCTTTGTCCGAAGCAGCAGCGATGACGGGCAAGCCTTCTGGAATACCAGTGTATTCAGAGGCGGCTTTCGTCACCTTACCAATCGGATCACCTGGATTTACAAGCTCTGGCAACTGTTCTGGACGGATACCCGTCGCCTTCCATTTCCAATCCCAATGAGGCGCCCATTTAAGTCGCTTGTAGTCAAATGGGATATAACCCACTTGAGAGCCGATGGAATCCTTAAACTCATTGGTTAACTTGTAATTCAGATAACCTGATAACAGAAGATACTTATCCGTTTTCGCCCAAATCTCAGGCTGTTGCTGTTGAATCCAGCGCGCCTGGGTTTTAGCCCGGAAGATATTAATGGTTTCCGTTAGCCCTAATAACTTAAAGGCCACCCCCCATAAACCACCAACCGGTTCACTGGTATCAGCTTTCCTCTGATCGAGCCAAATAATGGCCGGACGTAAAGGCTGACCGTATTGATCCAAATTAATCACGGTACCTCGTTGTGTGGTTACCGCCATTGCTTTGATGTTGTTTCGATCAACCTTTGGGTCTTGCCAAAGTTTTTGGCAAGCTTCAGATAAGCTTTTCCAATAATACTCTGGATACTGCTCTGCCCACCCTGGATGCTTGGAAAAATATGCTTCCAGGTGAACCTTGGACTTCGCAATCAATTGCCCTTCAAGATCAAACACCAAGGCACGAATGCTTTGAGTACCGTTATCAATGGTCAAAATATGCGTGGGTGACTTCCCCTGGTCTTTGGCTTGACCAACCACTTGGGTAATCTTATCCATCAAACAGCCTCTTTCTTTACATCACAGGTTGTTTGATGAGGGACTTCAAGCCTACGACATGGCATGGAATAACAACGCTGCCAAATACCTTGATAGCGTTCCAACTCTTGTTCCCATTGCTGTTGAGACCACTGTTGGTGTTCTATGAACAATGCCTTAATACGATCCCAGTAAGCGTCTGACAGGTTTGGTAAAACATTGCCTAAACGAGTTCTTCGAAGCATCAAATCATCAAGATGAACGACAGATTCATTCTTAATCGCCCATTCCAATTCGGCCCATGAGGTATCCGAATACCCCACACTTGATTCAATCTCAACACCTTGACTGTGAGTCTCGGTTAATTCAAATGCACGAATGCCATATCGACCAGACAAACGGCGCTTAAAGCGACCAGTCAAACGGCCTAATCGTTGAGCTGCATACTGAGTGGAGGTAAAGAAGGCCTGACCAAAGTCTCTTACTCGGGTTGAGTTATTTCGACCCAGTTCGTCCTTTAAAACCTTTTCAAGCACATCGAACGCAATCACCCGGAAAGTAGTGAGTTTCCCGCCACTTACTGTGATTAAACCTGGCTGTTGCCATATGGTGTGTTCACGGTTTTCTTTGGATGGATCAAGCCCTTTACCACTAGAAATAACAGGACGAACCCCTGCCCAAGTTGAAACGACATCAGCTTCAGTCAAAGCACTTGAAGACAGATAATAGTTCGCGCCTTCCAGTAGATAGTCCACCTCTTCCTGACTGATAGAAGCTTCTTCGTTAAGCGGTGCTGTATGGTCCAAGTCGGTTGTGCCAATAACACTGGCACCTTGCCAAGGAAATACAAACACTGGGCGTTTATCTTTCGGGTGAAGCATGGAAATAGAGCAAGACACAGGCAGTCGCCAAAATGGCACGACAAGATGGCTACCTCGCAATGGCCTCAGTTGAGGCGCATTCTCTTTTGCTAACTCTGTTGCCCATGCTCCCGTGGCATTAACGACAGCAGATGCAGTAAGGCTATAGCTTTCACCTAATACGTCATCCTGTACCGTAACACCCGTAACTCGGCCTTCCGCGTTCTTGTCCAGCGAAGTAACAGCGCAATAATTCAACGCGACACCGCAATCATTAATCGCTTCTGTTAAGGCTCTGAACACTAACCGGCTATCATCCGTCACCGCATCAGCAAAGACCGAACCGCCTGTCGCATCACCTGCAGCAATGGGCCCCAGCCAACCGGGTAAATCCGAAGCATCCACGGATTGACGATATTTCTTACCGGCAAAAAAGTCATAAATTGACAGAAGAATCTGAAATAGCCAGCGAGGAGGAAATTGACCTGGTTTATGCACCATCAGATAGCGCATCACATCAACCAGTCCTGGCGCTTCATCGAGATAGCGTTGGCGCTCTTTTACGGATTCGCGAGTCAGCCTGAACTGCCCTTCGCCCAAATAGCGCAAGCCCCCATGGACCATTTTAGAAGAACGACTAGACGTACCCCAGGCGAAATCCTTCTGCTCCAACAATAAGACTTTTAAGCCTCGACGTGCAGCTTCACGAAGAATCCCAGCACCGGTAATACCACCCCCGATGACAATCAAATCAAAGTTCAAGGCCTTTTCATTCGGTGACTTACCGCTAAGATGACCTCGAACTTGTTGTCGAAACGCCTGGGCTGACGTTGAAAGTGTTCTTTTGCTGAAAGAGGCGGAGGAGTCCGCCCCTTGTTCATTTTCTACAGGAGATAAAGCCATAATTTCTGACCTCCAAATAACACAATTGAATTACACAGATTGTGCAGAACTTTCAGGGGTAGAATCCTCGGCTGTCGATGTTGCCGTCAAATCGCCATCAACCAACAACTTACCTGGGTTCATTTGCTTATTCTGGTCAAAATACTCTGCAGCGTGACGAATCAAACCGGTCGACACTTCACCTTTCTCAATCGCCATATACGGGGCATGATCAAGACCCACGCCATGCTGGTGACTGATGGTGCCTCTGTTATTGACGATCAGCTCAGACGTAGAATATTTAAGCTTCTTCCAACGATTCAAAGTCTCTTCGTAGCTGTCGCCAGTACGATAAACGTAGGTTGTGTAGATACTACAGCCTTGGTTATAGAAATGAGACAAGTGAGTAAACACATGAACCTTCTCACCCTCATCGCCTAACGCAGATCTCAGGTTGTTCTCTATTTCACTCAATAAATAATCGACATTATCCCAATCGGTTGCAGTTTCAAGGGTATCGACTGCGTATCCACGCTCCCAAAGCGTTTCACGAAGATATGGGAATAAGAAACGTTTTTCCTTCCAACGACTTCCTAGCATGGTGCCTGTATACACACCATCAAAGCGGGAAATAATTTTCTTAACCTGAGACAAAGAAAGATTGTTCTGGGATTTATTGTGTGTCAGACCAAAGGTCAACATGCACTTCCCTTCACCAGCCCCACGGAATTTAAGGAATTTTTCAAGAAGCTTAATTTGCCCTTCATGGCCTGCTAACGCTAACTGAGTTTCAGTTTCTACGGCATTACTCAAGCGCATCATGGACATTGGAATGCCAGCCTGAACCATATTGCGAACACAGTTCAACGCATTTACCCAGCTCGGAAGGAAAGCCACAAAGAATTTTTCTTGCTCCGCGATGGGAGTCACACGAATCTTAGCTTCTGTAATGATGCCGAAACGACCTTCAGACCCCATGAACCACTCACGGATATCAGGACCGGCCGACGACGCTGGATACGTCGGAATATCAAAGGTTCCATCAAGAGTCTCAATCTTACCGCCAGCAAACATCTGTTCAATTCGGCCATATTTTAGTGACTGCTGACCGCTTGAACGGCTCGCGATCCAACCACCCAAGGTCGACAACTCAAAGGATTGAGGAAAATGGCCAAGGGTATACCCCTTGGCCTGAAGTTGCGATTCCAGTAACGGACCAGGGACACCCGCACCAAACGTCGCAATTCGGCTTTGTTCGTCTAAGTCCAATAGACGACACATCCGCCCCATATCTACCGTGATAATAGGACGTTCATCTTTTAATGGGTTGATATGCCCCACTACGCTGGTGCCACCACCGTAAGGGATCACCACCCAATTATTCGCTTTTGCCTGATCTAACAGACGGCGCACATCGTCGGTAGATTCCGGGTAACTAACCGCATCCGGGAAAACACCAATTTCGCCGCTCTTCATGGCAAGCCAGTCAGGAAGACTTTGTCCACGGGAATGCAAGATACGATCTTTTTTATCCGTGGTGTACAGATCAGATTCTTCCAAGCGAGAAGCAGGCACATTGGCTTCCACTTGTTCATAGCTAGCATTCTCCAGAGGAGAAGCAGAACCTACCTTCTCTTCAAGAAACGACTGGCCGTTATCCGGTAGTTCCAAATATGTAGCTTCATCACCCCAACCATTCCAACGACGCATAGTCACTTCTCCTGCTAGCTTATAACTTCCTGAGTTATTCTTTTGATAGAAACCAAAATATGATTTGGTTCAAAGTATGGTGGCACAGTCTAACCATGTTAAACTATTTTTAAACTGACCTATCTGGACAGGCTATATTCAAATTAGGTCACGATAAAATTACAAAAACTAAAATTGACAGACATCAATGCCCATCGACAAAGTTAGCGAACAAAACAAGCCAGAATCAGCGCCACATAATCTCGGAACTGCCTCTGTACCCCCTATTCTTCAATACCTAGACTGCTCCAAAGCAATGGGAATTGATATCAAATCTGCGTTAATTAACAGTCGTTTCCCGGCTCATTTACTGGAAGATGACACCGCTAGAATTCAGGGTACAGACTTCCAGGCACTGCTTCTTGAACTGATTCGAACCTGTAAATCTGAGAACTTCGGATTGAGCACATCCCAGTATGTTCAGCCTGCGTCCTACGTCGTGCTGGGTTATATTTCGATGAATTGCCGCACAGTTAAAGAAGCGCTGGAAAAGGCCATGCCTTACGAGAAGTTGGTCGGCGATATGGGCGTCACTGAATTCGAAGATATCGATATCGGCGGTAAAACCGGCATCAAGATGACCTGGAAATGCAACTACACACATCCGGAAGTCATCCCTCATATGGTTGATAATGTCCTGGCCTCATGGGTGACTTATTGTCGTTGGTTGAGTAATCGCCCCGAACAAGCTCCTGAAGAAATCTGGCTTACTCGTGAAAAGCCTTCAAATCAGGAAACCGAACAGCAGTACAGGGAGATATTCCGCTGCCCGATCAAATTTGGGCAACCGTCTAATTCCTTATTTATTTCCCAGCAACAGTTGGAAATGCCTTTACGGCGCGCAGACCCACTACTCTTGCAAACGCTTGAACAACATGCTCAGACACAACTGAATGAACTGACATCAGATCAGGACATTGTGATTAAAGCGACCCGCGCTCTTAAAGAGATCATGAAGTCAGAGCCCCCTAGAAAAGAGCGTTTAGCTGAAACACTCGGTATTTCAGGTCGAACCTTGCAGAGGAAGCTACAAGCGGCCGACAGCAGCTATCAAGAGCTATTGGATCAGGTAAGGAAGGAAAGCGCCGAATATTATCTGGCATATACCCAGCTCTCGATGGGAGACATCGCCTCTCATCTAGGCTTTTCAGACACTCGCTCATTCCACAGAAGTTTTAAATTGTGGTCGAACACCACGCCTGGTGAGTTCAGACAGTTAAAACAAGGAAGCTAGGATAAAAGGATACATATCTTTTTATCTGAAGAAGCTCAGACTTGATCCGTTAGCGACTTACTACATCAAACCATTTGGCAAAGGTTGGTGAGTCGAAAGGCCAGTCGATTTCTCTATCACTGGCCAGATGCTTAACCACAGGCAGTCGCGTTCCGTAGTCTTCAATCAGCTGATCAGCTTCGGGCTCTTCCGCAATATCCACAAGTTCCACATAGACCTGCTCCAGATCGATGGCATTAGCAATGACTTGCGATGCTATATCACATAAATGACAGCCGTCAGTCGTAAACAGGATTAAATCTGGTTCGTTATGATTCATTAAATTAGTCCGTTGTGCAGTTTGGCTAGTTTAAGCATTGGCAGGCATAAAAAAGAGCGCCGGAGCGCTCTTTTTCAATACAACACAGTTTATACATCGCCCACTAGATCTTCAACGGAGCTTCCTTGTTGAGGCTCTTCAGCAACGGGTTCATCGAAGCTCGAAGGTAAAATCTCTTCGAACAAGGACTTAGCAAACTCTTGAATACGTTCGCTTGGACTGGTGTCAGAGTTTTCTGCACGATCAGCAATGAACTGTTCTAGCAGATCTAACAAGCCAGTTGCTGAGTTTTGGAAAAGACTGGCTTTATCCACCACGCTTTTGACCTCATCCGCAAACTCTTTAAGCGGCTGAACGATGTTGGGAAGAGACGCCAAGCCGCGTGCACCCTCACCAAGGTCTTGTACATTTTGATAGGTTCGCGTACTTGCCTGGATTTCAGAATAAGCAAAGTCCAAAGAGAAGCTTGCCAATTCAGAGGTGTCATAGTCTAACGCCATCGCTTGCTCTAATGCGCTGTCTAAATCACCACTAAAGAAAGACTGGGCCAAACTATCAACCTGACCAAGAAAATCATTCAGAGCGTTTAACTCACCTTCATCCAACTCACCATCTACAGACACACTAAATTGTGAGCCAGAGTATGAGGTATAACCAAAGGAAGAGCTGTCCTGGCTTTGCTGATAGTAAGCACTAGAGTAATCAACACTCGCCAAACTGATGCTGATGGTGTCGCCATCATTGGTTTGAATTTCTACAACACCGGATTGTTCGCGATAGTTAAAGCCAGAGGCTGAAACCAGATTTTCCGGACGGAATAAATCAGTACGAGGGCCATCCGTTGTGGATGGTGCAGTAGCCTCTTCCTCATCGTCTTGAGGAGACACTACCTGATCAATTCGATCGTAAATCAGAGCTTCTGACGTATCGATATCTTCTGCCAGCTCGTCCGTCATGATACCCGCATCAGAAATAATATCCCGAGCTTCTCCAAAGCCTTGTTCAACGCCTTGGCGAGCCGCATTCGCCAATTCCTGAATACGTTCTTCAGAAGCGCCCGCTGCTCGTTCACGTTCAATGAAACCAGCAACAAATCCTGAGACGGTATCAACCACCTGATCGATATCGAAAAAGCCAGTAGCAGATTCTGTTTCTTGTGGTTTTTCAAACCCCACATTCGCCAGTTTATTACCAACGATTCGGCTTAATAAATCACCGGGGGACGTTAATGAAACCTTTTTAGGTTTATCAACTGCCTCACCGGCCTGCTCTGATGCCGTCTGAGGAAGTTTATCTGATTTTGCCTGCCCACCGAAAACTGACTGATAAGCATCTAATGCGCCTGTAAAATTAGTGCTAAAGCCGACCATTGTAAATTCCACCCAACCGTTTAAATTAGACCAACCTATCTCTGTTATCGGTCAAACCTTGAACAGCTTTAATTAAATTTTGTATTTATTTTGTACATCGGATGAATGGCAAATAAACCAGCATTGATGGATATTTTTACGGCGTTCAAAGTCTTTTGGAATGGTTCGTTGAGAAACATCTTTAATAGCAAAATCCGATAGCTCATCGCTCGCAAGTTTAAAGCTTCGTAAGTTGTTGGAGAAAATCAACACGCCTTCAGGGCTTAACAGTTTCATTGCGTGCTGAATCAATGAAACGTGATCCCTTTGAATGTCCAACACCCCTTCCATCTTCTTCGAATTAGAGAAACTCGGAGGGTCCATAAAGATAATATCAAACTGGCCTGTGGCGTTTTCCAACCACTCTACACAGTTGTCTCGGACAAACTGGTACTGATTGCCACGAAGTTCGTTCAACTGAAAATTATCTGACGCCCAATTTAGGTAAGTGGAAGACATATCAACACTGGTCACTGACGCAGCATTACCCAGTGCGGCTTGAACTGAGGCCACCCCCGTGTAACAGAATAAGTTCAGGACACGCTGACCATCAGCTTGTTTGGCAATCCACTTTCTGATTGGTCGGTGATCCAGGAACAAGCCGGTATCCAAGTAATCAGTAAGATTAACCTTAAGCTCCGCCTGATCTTCTTTTACGTTGAAATACCCGTCTTTGGTATCGAATCGCTCATATTGGTTTTTACCAGACTGCTTTGCTCGTTGTTTTAAGGCAATCGCTGAACGCTCAACCTCAAAGACCTCTTCAACAGCATCCAAAATTTCCGCTAAACGCTGCTGAGATTTATGAATCGGCACCGTTTTTGGTGGTGCATACTCCTGAACGTGAAGACGGCCTTCGTAATAGTCGATAGCCGCCGAGTATTCCGGTAAATCGGCATCATAGACGCGATAACAGGTGACATTGGATTGTTTAGCCCAGGACTTCAACTTTTTCAGATTTTTCCGAATACGGTTGGCCAGCATGGCAGCACCCTCGGTTAACTGCCCTTCTTCTTTGATGAGTCCCTTGATTGCGGATTCGCGAGTTAGCTTGAACAATAACAATCGAGTGTCGATAGTGCCGTTCTGCAATTTGTATTGTTTAAACGGTACCCAAGGTAAACCTTTTGCCAATTCCCAGTTACCGGCATAAATAGCCGCCTGATAGCCCTCAAAATGCTCCAGAAAGGCTTTACCCAACTCACGATAGATAATCGCTACATCGTGTTTCTCTTCTAGTCGCTCGCCATACGGTGGGTTGGTCACAACCAAACCCTTCTCACAAGGCACTGGAGACACTTCCTGGAAAGAACGCGCGGTAAATTGGATGTATTCACCAACACCAGCGCGTTGCGCATTTTCTTTCGCCTTATTAACCACCTTGGCATCCTGATCCGAACCAAAGTACATACGGCTTAAGGTTTTTGTTCCATCCGTTCTCAGTTGACGCGCTTCTGTCACCAGCTCTTGCCAAAGTTTCGTGTCATGGCCCTTCCAAAACTCAAAGCCGAAGCGTCTTCGCGTTAGCCCGGGCGCAATATTGGCTCTCATCATGGCCGCTTCAATAAGCAATGTGCCACTGCCACACATTGGATCAACCAGCTGATCGAAATCTGCATCCGGTTTATTCCAACCAGCACGCATCAATACCGCCGCCGCCAGGTTCTCTTTCATTGGTGCCATGCCTGCAGCCGGACGGTAACCCCGCATATGAAGACTTTCACCTGAAATATTGATAAATGCCTGGAAACGGCCTTTCTTAAAGAAGCCATAGACTCGAATATCAGGGGTTTCTTTATCTACCGAAGGACGCTGACCGCCAATCTCGGTAAAGGTATCGACAATTGCATCTTTGATCCGAAGGGCACCAAACTGAGAGTTCGTTATGGAACGATTCGTCCCCATGAAATCAATTCGGAAGGTATTGGATGCCGAAAAATGATCTTGCCAACGTACCGAACGGGCAATTTTATAAACATCATCACCGTCATTGGCTTCGCCTTCTGCTATTTCCAGCAAGACACGACTGGCCAGACGCGACCATAAACAAATCTTGTACGCTTGTTCTAAGGTAGCTTCCAGGAACACCGCTCTAGGCGATTCCTTAGCCTTCACTCCAATCAAAGCCTGTAATTCATCAATCAACAGACTTTCTACCCCTGGAGGGCAACTAACAACGAGTTTATACATGTGCATTGGAGAACCTTTCGGAAGAAACCTAGTAATAGAATAGATGCTTAGATCAAGCCGGTGCGAATGATACCTGAGCCTAAGGAGATTGAACAGCAAGCCAACACTGACACAAGCGCTATCCTTTGATTAGAAACAGATAACAGAGAGATTTGAGGGGTCTCAGGAATAACACGAGAATTATAGGGGCATAGATGCGTTTAGGAGCAACCATTAGCCAAACGCTGAATGACATAATGATTGCTTCCAAAAGAAATAGACTAGGCGTTAGTCAGCAAATCTAAACTGGCGATTTGGTTCGTTAGAGCCGTTTTGATCATTGTTTCCACGCTGGGAATTACGGTCAGGACGCTGACCTTTATTTCTGCGTTGAGGCTGATTGGCTTCCACTAATTTGTCATAGGCGTCCAGTTGCTCAGCGGTCAGGACAGAGCTCAGTTTGTCACGGGTTTCAGCCTGGTTCTTTTCCATGAATGCATGCACTTTTTCCATCTGAGCTCTCATGATGTCGTGGAAATCATTCCTTTGGGAGAAGCTCAAATCCAATGCTTGTTCAATGTCCTCCGGATGCAATCGATTATCCGGGCCCGATCTTTGTCCCTGAGGGCTGTTTCTATCAGCGTTTCTATCAGAATTAGGCGACGGAGGATTAGCACTTGCCAGACTGATGAAAGACAAGGCAAGGACGGTTATAAGAATTTGACGTATGTTCATAATCATTCCCGATAAGTTCTTTGGCTTAACGTGTTTTCTTGATTAGAGAAGCGTTAAAAAGCCTGTTAACAATACATTCCTTATACAGCCGGTGGCTCATATTTGTAGCCAGCGCCGTACACAGACTGAATAATTTCTTCGGTATCAAATGCCACAGAAATTTTCTTTCTAAGCTTCTTCACGTGACTGTCAATGGTTCTATCACTCACCACACGGTGGTCACTGTAGATGGTATCCATCAATTGCTGACGACTGAAGATTCGACCTGGCTCTTTAAACATGGAAAAGAACACCTGAAACTCTAATGTAGTCAGGTCAAGCTGCGTACCATTGATCACAACCTGCATTTTTTGCTCATCAACACTGACCTTTTCAGTGCCCGCAGGCGCAATAGGCGCATTCATCATCTCAACACGTCTGAAGATGGCCTTTACGCGAGCTACGATTTCCTTAGGACTGAACGGCTTACAAACATAGTCATCGGCACCAAGCTCTAATCCAAGCAGACGATCAACCTCCTCTACTTTGGCAGTAACCATGATGATAGGCACATTTGAGAAGAGTCTGGTTTCCCTAGCGATAGAGATACCATCCATCGAAGGTAACATTAAATCCAACAGAACCAAGTCAGGCGTATTTTGTTTAATGGCATTGAATGCCAATTGACCATCATGAAACGATTGTGTCAGGTAGCCCGCAGCGATGAGATAATCTTCCAGAAGACGAGCTAACTTAATTTCGTCTTCAACGATGTAAACGAGTTTCTTTTGTTCTGTCATATTTCTTCCATAAAGCGTTCGTAGTGCTGTGCAACCCCTTCTATTGAAGCACATTACCCACTAAAACGAACCTTAATCTTTAAAGGTTATGGTTACCTTTAAGCCGCCCAACGCTGAGTGGCTGCAACAAATTGTGCCGTCATGAGCTTCCACAATATTTTTACAAATCGCCATGCCCAAACCTGAACCACCGGTACTTCGACTACGGCTTTTATCGACACGATAGAGTCGCTCAAATAACAATGGCAATGATTCCGTCGGAACGCCTGGCGCACCATCTTCTACCGTAATCGTCTGTAAGTTGTTTTGAATGTCTAGACTGACCACCACTTCCGAAGGCGCATCGGTGTACTTCAAACTATTCGAAAGTAAGTTATTAATGAGCTGCTTTAACCGTGCTCGATCACCATGAACAGAGCGAGACTTCCCTCTTAACGTGTATTTAAGAGTCAACCCGGCTTTGCTAAATAGAGGCTCCATTGCAGATACGGTTTGGCGAAGAATCGAGCTAAGATCAACCGCTTCCATGTGATAATCCAAAGCCCCTGCATCCGACAGAGTCAACAATCTGAGATCGGCGATCATCTTCTCTAGCATATCGACTTCTTCTCTGAGGCTATCCACAGACTCCATAGACAATGGACGAACACCATCCACAATGGCTTCAATCTCACCCTTCAAAACCGCCACGGGCGTTCTCAATTCATGAGCGATGTCCGAGCTCCAATTGAGACGAGATTCTTCATTCTTTTCGAGGACTTTGGATAAATAGTTAAAGTCTTTTACAAGCCGACCTATTTCGTCTTTCAGTTTGGATTCTGAATTTGTAAGCTCAACGTTAATCCCATAGTTACCGGAAGACAGTTGTCGCGCCCCTTTAGCAACCAACATCACAGGATGAGAAATCCGGTTTGCGAGTTGCCAGGAGATGTATACACAAACCATTAGTGCAACCAGTGATATCAGAAGATAACCGATCACCTGATGTCGTATAAATTCTTCTTCCTGCTTTGCAAACACAGACTTAGCAGGTTTGTGAGCCACATACGCAGTTAGTTTGTCGCCTTTATAAATTGGATAGTAGTTAACGCCCTCTTCAGGGAGTATTTCCCCAAAGACAGGTACCTTATCTAAATCCGTAAGAGCAATATTTTTGGCTAACGCCGCTGGAGGTGGAGGTATTCTTGGTTGTCTCCCCGACGAGTCTTTGTAGTTTCGTTTTCTTTGCTCCTGACGCAAAATTTCATTTCGTTCATCTTCATCCCCCACTGACAACAATGAATCCTTTATTGCGTCATTCCAGTCTCGCGGAGAGATTCTTCGAAGTTTTATCTCTTCCTGAGTCACCCGTGTCGTCATCAGTTCAGCTACTTTCTTTACCGCAGTGATTTCCTTTTCCTTCACATATTCCAATAAGCCCTGGTAAAAGGAATAGACGTTAAAGGCCAGAATCACAGCAATCAAAATCACTGAGAATCCAGCAAAAACAACTAACAACCGTGATCGTAAAGTTTTGAAGTGATACATCGAAGAGAATAAATCCAGCCTGTTTTATTAGAACTTATCACAAAATGTGACTCAGGTTTGAATGTGAGCTGAAGTTCCTCAATCCTTGCATGTTTATTGATTAAATGTGCAAGAAATGAGGACACATTCATGATAGGAGCATTAGTGCTTTGCGTATTCGCGGTTTAAATAAGCAAGAATCTTTTTGGAATGGAACAGTTCCTGCCCTGTATTTGGATCAATAAGGAAAGGCACCATCACGTCATTGTACTTCGCAAGAAAGGCTTCACGTTTAGAGCCCTTAACAGGCACATAAGGGCCTGTATGCATACGGAAGCCGGCAGGCCCCATATCAGCTCGTTGTTGTTTACCAAGATTGACTAACTTGTAAGGTATTTCAAGCTCACAAAGACGCTCACGAACAGGTCTTGAGAAAGGGCTGGATTCAAAGCTGTACAATATCAGAGGTTGCTCAGGTAGATTTGAAAGCTTAGCTGATTTACCTTTCTTCAATCTTAATGCTTCGATTGAGAACTCAACTACAGGTTCAAGCAACCCATTAAAGCGTTGGCTTGTGTATTTCTCAGGAACCTCTTTTTGCCCGTATTCTTTAAACAGATATTCCAGAATAGCATCTTTCCCGACCAACTTTTGCCCTGAATTTTTATCAAAAAGGAACGGCAATTGAATAGAACCTGACAGTTCCTCAAGAAGAGACTTGAAGCGATCGCCCTCTTCTGGGCACGGGTACACCATAACATCCAGATTTAATTCCGTAACTGCCTGGCGTACAGTTCGACATTCAGGACATAGCTCACGGTCAAAAAGCACAATGTCATCGGCTGGCAGTTCAGTTTTTCGCGAGCCAGATGTCCCTTTCCAACCAGTTAATGTGGAGACCAGAGTGGACGTATAGATATCTACCAAATGTTCAAACATAGTTCCCTTTTGCTCCTATCCTATAATTTAGCGCCACAGTCGTAGCAATATCTTGCTCCTACTCTGTGATCTCGAAGACCACAACCAGAGCACTTTAATTCCAAAGCTTTTTCACCGCGTAACGTATTGGCAAGCTCCGCAGTGAAGATACCAGTAGGCACTGCGATAATACTGTACCCCATAATCATCACTACCGAAGCAATAGCCTGACCAATCGACGTGTGCGGAGAAATATCGCCATAGCCGACGGTAGTCATAGTCACGATTGCCCAGTAGATGCTTTTCGGAATGCTGGTAAAACCATTATCCGGCCCCTCAATCACATACATGACCGCACCAAAAATCGTCGCCAAAGTGAGAACAAAAAACAGAAAAACCGTGATTTTTTGTCGACTTGCATTCAGGGCAGATAACAAGAAATTAGCTTGATGAATATAGGTTGATAACCTGAGTACCCGAAAAATTCGCAACACCCGAAGTAATCGGATCACTAGAAACTCATTGGTTCCGGGTATCATCAAAGCCAAGTAAGTCGGAACAATAGAAAGCAGATCGACAAGACCATAAAAGCTGAAAATGTATTTAAATGGTCTAGGATTAACCCAGATTCTGGTAACGTACTCGATGGTAAACACAATGGTAAAAAACCACTCGACTCCAGTAAGCCAATAACCATGACGAACATTAATTCGCTCAATACTATCGAGCATTACCGCGCCAACACTGAGTAAAATCGATAAGATTAATAAAACATCGAATGCTTTGCCGGCTTTCGTATCTGTTTTGTAAATAATATCAAAGACTTGATCTCGCCAATCATTAAATCGAGTCATTGAAATCAGGCTCCTTTTTTCTTAGCCTTAGTGAAGTATTAACTGCTGTAATTTTTGAGGGTCTATCATGTCGAAAGGTTTAGATAAGCACAAGCACCGAAGTGAAAGTCTGTCGTATTTTGGTAAAGATTTGGTTCGACGTTCCGGCTCTCATTGTGAGCTTTGCAATGCAAGCGGCACAAAGTTGTCGATTTTCGAAGTGCCTCCCGTTCCAAAGGAACCGGACTTTGAACACTGCATTTTTATCTGCGACACCTGTAAAGAACAAATTGAAAAGCCAAAAACCTTAACTCTCGATCATTGGCGCTGCTTAAACACCTCGGCCTGGAGTACTGTGCCCGCAGTTCAAGTCATGTCGGTTCTGATGATTGATCAACTCATTAACTCTGTGAAAGAAAATGAGTGGCTGCAAGACTTAAAAGAGCAACTCTATTTAACGGAAGAAATTCAAGAGTGGGTAACCTCTGCTCAGAGCGCTAAATAGTACCTTTTAGAATGACCCCATCGAAATCAAAAGACAGATAATTTACGTTAAATAAATACCCTAACTAATTAATTTATAAAAAGATCTACAAATGGGTATAGAGATAGCCCTAACACAAAGAGCACAGCAAGAATTACAAGTGTGAACCTGACCGGCTTTTTCCAAAAGCTGGCCCATAGTGACGAAGCCAGGCTTTGTTGCATTAAGTGATGTTGTTCCTGGTTGAAACGTTGAAATCGCTCAGCCTGATAGTTTTGTAATAGCGCTTTCGCCTCTGAAGATTGTTCCTCATCAGGCAACCATATGCCCGGCATAGAAACACCCCAACGCCCAGCTGTGGTCTCGTAATAATGAATAGAGTGAGTATCCAGCAAGGCGCGTACTTCATCTGCCTCTTCTTCAGAGACACCGTTCAATCTAAATAGCAAAACAGGCATTAATGTGTTCCAACATCACGTTAGGGTCAGAGTAATCTAAAGGGATCGCATAATACTTGGAATCAGGATTGAAAACCAAGGAAGGAAAACCTGAGCTTGTAAGTTTTCGACTCATCGAAATTTCTTCCAACAACTTTACGTGTGTGGAATGATCTCGAAAGATCTCAACAAATAGCTTTATATACTCATCCGACAAGCCAAGTGTATGAATCAGCTCATCAAATAAAAGAACCAAGATAGAATTCTCGGATGGGTTTAGCGCCCTGAGGTAATAGCCTCGCTGAATTGAATCAATCATCCTATCTTCGAGGCTGGAAGCTAATCCGAGTGAATGACTGATTTGATATTTCTGATCAAGTAATCGAGCAGCTAACACCGCACGACATGCAGGATAAGTGGAACGTCGAGGCGTATTGATCAGCCAAAAATCGAAATTAAATTCCGTACCTAGTTGCTCGTTAATACGATACCAATGAGCCTGAATTTGCTGCTGTAATTCTATCGGCATCGGCTGATCCGTATCTGGTGCAAGGCCACCTAACAGGTTCACAGTAGTAATACCCTGTTCAGCCAGCAACACCTTAACCTTGTCCCATGTTGGTCGAAATCCCCAACACCAGGAACACATAGGGTCATGAATATAGTAAAGCCGCGCCGTCAATGTGGATGCTCCAAGCTCGCAGGTTGTATTCAGATCAATGAGAAACCCAATAGATGGGAATCCAGTGATTAACAGATCGATGCCATTTAACCAAATAAAGCGGCATCCATAAACAAGGTTATCGACTGTTCGAATTTGTGTTTGGCATAAAAAAGGCACCTACCAGGATTGGTAGGTGCCTTTTAAGATCTAACGATCTAAGAGGAAGTTAAGTCGAAACTTACGCTTCTTCTTTTTTACGAGTGCGGCGAGTTGTTTTCTTCGCTGCTGGCTTCTTTGCTTCTTCAGCTTCTTCTGTCGCTACCGCTTCTTTTACTTCTTCAGCGATTTCAGCCACAGTTTCTTTCGCTTCTTCAGCCGCTTCCTCAACCGCTTCTTTCACTTCTTCAACAACGTCATCAACGTCTTTTTGAAGTTTAGCCAAAAGCTTGTTTACGAACTCGCTAGCGCTCTTGTTTAGTTCGCGAACATTTTCAAATGCAGAAGCAACTTTTTCGTTATGCTTTACACGAACGTCATCAGTCGTAATTGACTTAGCTTTTTCTTCAAAAGTTTCAACAACGTCGAATGTCTTACCAGACACATTTGAGTAGTACTCTTCGATTTTGTTGATACCTTGTTCGATTGATGATTCAACTTTTGTTTGGATGTCTTTTAATTTGCTCATAGCTATTTCCACCTGGTTATTTCAACGAGAATTTAAAACTGATCTCACTGAGGGTATTCCGCGTTATACAACGCCCCTGAATCTCAATTGAAAATTAACAAGCGAAATTAGACTGCTCACCCTAATCTAAAAGAAATCAACGAATTAAAAATCTCAGGTCACAGAAATCAGATGTCAAAAGCACAAATCTAAGAATTTATTCCTAGATCAAACATTCATTGAGTCTGGATGCTTCATTACATCCTAAGAACCAATAAGAAGCGCGTGAAGGACGAATTGAACTATTAGTG
This sequence comes from Litoribrevibacter albus, assembly GCF_030159995.1. NCBI lineage: Bacteria > Pseudomonadati > Pseudomonadota > Gammaproteobacteria > Oceanospirillales > Oceanospirillaceae > Litoribrevibacter > Litoribrevibacter albus. The sequence continues at coordinate 417,099 of NZ_BSNM01000014.1, forward strand.
GACGGAATGCAAAGAACAAAGAAATCAGTAGCAGAAAAAGGATGAGGAGCCTTCATCACACTGACAAAGGCTCCATCGCTGAAAATTACGGACGTTCCAGAATCGCTGTAACGCCTTGACCGCCAGCAGCACAAATGGAGATCAGTCCTCGACCAGAACCCTTCTCTTCCAACATTTTAGCCAAGGTAGCAATAATACGACCGCCAGTTGCCGCGAATGGGTGACCCACTGCAATTGAGCTACCCTTCACATTCAGTTTAGAACGATCAATGGTTCCATACTTCTTATCACGACCTAAACGCGTCTTACAGAATTCCTCGTCATCCAAAGCCGCAAGTGTCGTCAATACAACACCGGCGAATGCTTCATGAATTTCATAGAAATCAAAATCCTGAAGCGTTAGACCAGCACGATCCAGCATATTCGCAATGGCATAGGTAGGCGCCATCAACAGACCTTCTTTGTAATCATGGTCTTTGCCAATAAAGTCTACAGCCGCCGTTTCATAGAAGGTCAAATAGGCTTGAACAGGTAAACCACGTTCTTTCGCCCACTCTTCACTGGCAAGTAATACAGCTGACGCACCATCCGTCAGTGCCGAACTGTTTCCGGCAGTTAAAGTACCTTTTCCGCTTTTCTTATCAAAAGCAGGTTTAAGCGAACCCAGCTTTTCAAGAGAAACATCGGCACGCAACAAGTTGTCTTTCTCCAAACCTTTAAACGGAACGATCAGATCATTGAAGAAACCATCTTCATAAGCTTTGGCAAGGTTTTGATGAGAGTTAAAGGCAATCTCATCCTGTGCTTCTCTGCTTGTGCCCCACTCCTTCACAGTCACTTCGCAATGGTCACCCATAGACATCTTAGTGCGTGGTTCGCCATTTGCCGGAATAAGAGGCAATAGATGCTTCGGACGGATTCGAGATGCGACTTTCAGTTTGTCCATGTTGGTTTTAGCACGATTTAAATCTAATAAGATTTTACGTAACCCTTCAGACACCCCGATTGGAGCATCCGACGTGGTATCAGAACCACCTGCGATACCAGCGTCAATTTGCCCCAAAGCAATTTTGTTTGCCACTTGCATCATAGCCTGCAGACCAGTACCGCATGCTTGCTGAATATCTGTACAAGGCGTAGTTGCATCCAATGCAGTACTCAGTACCGATTCACGAGTAAGGTTAAAATCGCGGCTGTGCTTAACAACAGCGCCCGCAACGACCTCACCTAAACGCTCACCCTGAAGATTAAATTTATTCACCACACCATTTAAGGCCGCAGTCAACATTTCCTGATTACTTGCATGTGAATATGCGGTGTTCGAACGAGCAAAAGGAATACGTGCTCCGCCGATAATGGCAACTTTTTTAACTTGCTGTGTCATACGGTGTACCTTGTAAATAAATTCATGAAAACCAAGACCTTAACAGTAGAGCCACCTAACATTCTAAACATTAACAAATGTTATCTACTGATCAAAAGAGACAACTTTTCTGGGAAATTAAACCATCTCCAAGCACGCTGTACTATGGCCTATAGAGACATAAATGAGGCTTCAACAACCTCAAGATCAGCAAGTGTATGCATTTCAACCTCTAACTCATTGGCTGAAAAGACAAGCATTCGGTTCACAACAGTCAATCTATTTCCTTTAGCATCATGATCTAATTGATGATCTTAAGCTTTGGGTTGTTTTTCTGCTTTTATCTTCGCCAAAGCATAGTTATCCATTTGGAATAATTTTTTCATTTACAGTCACGTTAGGAAGATCTCATGGGCGACTTTTATCAAAAGATGCTTCAAAACGACGCAGGTCGAAAGCTGCTTAAAACAGTTGGCTTGCCAACACCTATTGAACTTAATCGTCATCACGGACAAGCCGTCTTCTTTAGCGGTCGATTATTGGCCGGAAGCGCGCCCAAAGGGCAAATGTTAGAGCAACTTGCCGAGTCCATCAGCAACGCCGACGCGCAGATCATGTTTCCGGCAAATGCAACAACTGCAAGCGACATCAAAAACACCTTTGAAGCGAAAGGAAATGCACTAACGCCTATTCAATGTGAAAAAGGTGCCGTATCCGAAACCTTTAAAGCGCTGGTCTTTGATGCAACAGGCTTAACCTCAACCAAAGAGTTAAAGCACTTGTATGCCTTCTTTAGCCCGGTTATTCGTAACCTGGAACAAAATGGCCGTATCTTAATCCTTGGCCGACCACACATGGCATCAGCATCTGGTGAACAAGCTGCTGCCATGCGCGCGTTGGAAGGCTTTAGCCGTTCCCTTTCCAAAGAAATCGGTAAGAAAGGGGCAACCTCTCAGGTAGTTTATGTCGATAAAGGTGCTGAACACCTTGCTAAACCAGCTATTGAATTTTTCTTGTCTGCTAAATCAGCCTATGTAAACGGCCAAACAGTGACTGTGTCAAAACCAGGGCCGGCAAAGAACGTAGTTGAACTACCAACGGTTGATTGGCGATTACCACTTGAGGGTAAAACTGTACTGGTTACGGGGGGTTCCCGAGGTATTGGTGAAGCAATTGCAGAAACCCTAGCCAGAGATGGCGCCAAAGTGTTTGTTTTGGATATCGACGCTGCACAAGCCGACTTGCAAGCGGTTGCGGACCGAATCGGTGGTGAGGCGATTGTGGCAGACATTACAGCCAAAGAAACACCACAACTTATCGCAGACGCAGTGAAAGAGTCAGGGCTCGACATCATCGTTCACAACGCAGGTGTAACCCGCGATAAAATGCTGGCAAACATGCCTGAGCATTTCTGGGACATGACACTGAATATCAACCTCACTGCAGAAGAAGAAATTAATGACTATCTTCTGGAACACAATGTCATTAATGAAGACGGCCGCATCATTTGTGTATCGTCAATGAACGGCATTGCCGGTCAGGTGGGTCAATCCAACTATGCAGCCTCTAAAGCCGGTGTTATTGGATATGTCGAATACATGGCAAAACCTTTGGCCAAGAAAAACATCACGATCAATGCCGTAGCACCAGGCTTCATTGAAACTGCGATGACAGACGCAATCCCATTCATGACACGAGAAATTGGTCGCCGCATGAATTCTTTGAGTCAGGGAGGAAAACCCGTCGATGTAGCAGAAACCATCAGTTTCTTCGCATCACCTGAGTCCAAAGGTATTTCAGGTAATATTTTGCGCGTTTGTGGTCAATGTTTGATCGGTGCTTAATAAGCGCTCTTAAACAAACACCAATAAGTCAGACACACAAAAAGCCGGAAGCGTTAATGACGTGTTCCGGCTTTTTGCTTTCTGTACTCAACTGGCGTTAAGCCTGTCCAGCGTTTGAAAGCACGATAAAATGTACTGGGTTCAGAAAAACCGGTCAGGTAAACGATCTCGTCGATAGACTCATCGGTACAGACCAACAAGCGTTTCGCGAAGCGACATCGATAATCCGCCAACAGTTGATTAAAGCTTGCATCCGCCTGAGATAAAGATGAACGTAGCTGTCTTGCGCTCAGCCCCATGCGCTCTGCCACTGACTCCAACGTTACCTGGCTGGTTTCTAGCGACTCACCAATGACTTTACGTACTTCATGAACCACATCCTGCTTTTCCAGCTTTGCGACGTGTTGATCCGCTAATTGTTCATGAAGCTGAAGTAATTCAGATTCAGCATGAAATGAAGGCAGTTCAAGGAGCTTGCGATCAAAATAAATGCGATTACTGCTCTGTCCAAAATCCACAGGACAATCAAAAATCCGTTGATATTCTGATATGTCGTCTGGCTCTGGAAAGCTAAAGCACAACTTACTTGGTCGAAATATTTCTTCGGTGACGTATCGGAAGAATTTAATTAACCCAACCGCAGTACAATCATTAAAGTGTCGTAATTGCCTGGTTGCTTGAAGCTGTGTATCAGTGATCAGGCACGCCAACTCATCTTCAGCACCATCTTCAATTTCTAACCGGGCTTGGGCAGCATCGGTCAAAAGGCGTTGATAATTAATGGCACGCTGTAAGCCTTCCCCGAAGGTTGGGCTACTAAGAAATAAATACTCCAGAACTTGCCCACGAAACACCGGCATATGTTCGCCAAAGTGTAACCCCACGTTAGGATCTTGAGTGACTTCTTCAGCAACATCCCAGAATATCAGGTTAGCTTGGTGAGGCGTTCGTAAGTCTTGATCTTGTAGAAGTTGAGGCTGAATACCACATCGACGATAAATGGCGTTTACATCAACGCTCATATTCAACATAGCCTTATTAATGAGTCGCATAAGAATACCTGCATCTCTCAATTCGGCCATAAACAACTTCCTGTTCCGTTAACGATGATCAAACACGATGACTTTGACTAGGGCTCTTAGCCTTGCGATCTTTAAGAGATAACAATCTTTAAAGAACAATAACTCTTGCGATGCAATTAGCCTTCACGTGAGCGAGGCTACAATTTAATGCTTCATTGGCAAGTCTACAAGTCTGTATTGACTGAGATGACAACCAGAACAAACTCAAAAGCCAATCAATCTGTCCTACACTCAAACTAAGATAAAGGGGTCATAAACGTTAAAAGTACTCGATATGTCACATACATACACTGCGAATGAATGCCATATTCACCACCTTACCAAGATGCCCTCCACGCTTACGCTTTATCGCTTGGCTGTCATGCCGAAAAAGCATCATGCAAAGAAAGCAGAAGAGATTCCACACATGGCGGTTGAAATAAACTCAATCAGTTTCAATGCCAAAAAGGTAGCTGATTATGCTGAGCTGTGTGGGTTCCAGTTTAACGGTAAGACAGTACCTATTACCTACCCTCACATTCTTGCTTTTAATCTGCACATGGAACTGATGGTGAACCCTTCTTTTCCTGTTCCTCTTCTGGGATTGGTTCACGTCCGGAATAGTATTCGCAGTTATCGAAGCATTGGTCTCAATGAGTCCATAGACATACACGTGTCGTTAAGCGAAGCACGTGATACCGATAAAGGTATAGAGTTTGACCTGACAACGCAGGTGTACAGTCAAGGCGAACGGGTTTGGGAGTCAGTCAGTACAAATCTATATCGCAAATCCCAGAAGGCCATCAAATCGCCTTATCAACCAAAAGCGCTTAAAGACTATCGATTTGCTGAATTCTGGACTTTGAAAGAAAATACGGGCCGAAAATACGCTAAGGTCTCTGGTGATTCGAATCCAATTCATCTGCATAAATGGACGGCAAAAGCCTTTGGCTTTAAACAAGCGATCATTCATGGCATGTGGACTAAGGCCAGGACTCTCGCTGCCTTACAGCCGCTTCTGAAAAGCGATGCGATTTGCATTGAAACAGAGTTCAAGCAACCTATCTTTCTCCCCAGTAAAGTGGGGCTACATTATGATGAAAACAGTGATGGAATAGCCTTTGAAGTCAGAAATAAAGGCAATGACAAGGTTCACATGAAAGGGCGTGTTAGCTGTATTAGTTCAATCTAAGCCTGGCAAACTCACACATCAACCCAACACTGAAAGATTATGTCATCTCATCTTGGTTTAACGCACTGAGATGAGATTGATACAGGTTCAAATCACTCTCTGAAAAACAACAGAAGATCACGTGTTCAAGATCGTGCACAGAAGACCCAAGAAAAGTACTGACGGTAGTAATTGCGATATCAACCGCTTGCTCTATTGGGTAGCCATAAACACCAGTACTGATCGATGGAAAGGCAAGGCGTTTAAACTTGTACTTGGCGGCCAGTTTAAGAGATTCCCGATAACAAGACGCTAATAGCTCAGCTTCATTATTTCCCCCGCCACGCCAAACAGGTCCTACCGTATGAATAATGAACTTAGCCGGAAGTTTGTAGCCTTGAGTTATTTTGGCTTGTCCTGTAGAGCAACCACTTAACGCCCTGCACTCCGACAATAAACCCGGGCCAGCAGCTCTGTGTATTGCGCCATCGACACCACCGCCACCCAGCAGACTTTCATTAGCAGCATTCACGATCGCATCAACTTCAAGTTTGGTGATATCACCCAACTCTGCAACCAGCCTTGTCATACTGCAAACCTCAATCAGTATTCTTTCGACGACAAAAACGTTTAGCGTCTACTTAGAGCTTATCGTAGTTCTGGTAGATTTCCATCAGGGCCTCTACTTGGGTCTGTAAAACGAGCTTTTCATCAATCGTGATGTCTTGCCAATGGATATTTCTCAACCCGGCCTCCATTGCATACAGAAAGTTCAGACTGATCCCTTTCTGATAATGGCGCTTGAGCAGTACATACGCCTCAACAGCCCCAACCTGCCTTAACTCTTCCGCAGACTTGATTCCAACCGTTAAAAGTTGTTCTGCAGATTTCTCTCCTAAATTTTTAAGCGATGAAATAGCGACCATGGTACGCTTGCTTATCCCTTTGTTACATTCCTAAACCGTCATTCACAGCAGAGATCAAACCTTCATGTTGTTGAATTGAATGTCTTGAATCGCTCTATGTTTAAGTTTAAATCGCTGCCAAACCTTAACGTTAAGAATGAGCAGAAAAGCACTGATAAGCAACAAAATAGCGCCGGCAATGCGAGAGACCATGGTTCCCAAAGGCGCAGATACCAAAACGGGTAACAGAACAAGATATCCGTAGAACAACAGGCGGCCCTGCTTGGCTGAGATAAATTCAGACATTGAAGGCATCATGCTGATGGTATCCATAGATTTCATCGCCAGTTGCTGCAAATTTAAAAATGCCAGGAACGGAACAATCTTCAATAACATTCCAAGAATAATCGATACCACAAAACCGAATACGAACATTAGCAAGGCTAAAATATGCATGTAAGGTTCAACACTGCTCTCCACCACAAAGGAAAGATCAAAGACCAGTATAGAGAGGAGCAACATAATCAAGCCTAAGCGCCAGAAATTAATGGTGGTATCCGCAACTTTTCTTCGACGTTGCGTTAATAAATACAACGCCGTACCGGCATACCCCACCAACGAAAGATGAAGGAAGAAAAATGCAGCCCAAATAAATGGTCGATGCTCATTAATCAGCCCTGCCGCCAACATAAGTAAGGCCAGAAAATGAAACATGGGAAGCCCACGCTTCAACCAATCAGGAAATTCTGGCGTAACATGAAACATCGGAATGACCTGAAAACTCACTCCGATAATGGTTAAAGAAACCCATCCCAACAAACCGAACACAAAGTGGATGTTTGTCAGTACTTTTCCAACCGATGATATTTCCAACCAATGATAACTGCCCAGTTGCCATAAGCCAGTGAGAACAGTCCCTACCAAACACAACCCGGCAAGCTTAATCGAAAATATCGACACATTAGACTTACTATTAAAGAAGACGGTCACAATGCCTGACACCATCAACAGCAATGGAATTGCAATCAGACAGGTCGTAAGTAAAACAATGACTTTGGATGGATACAGAAAGTTAATTGGGAAAAGAACTAGCCCGGTGGTGAGTAAGGCATGAAAAACAGTGGCCGAATGATCAACATAGGGAAACCCTCTACCACTTAACACCGGAAGCACCTGAGTAAGCGCCCCACACATAATCATCAAGATGAAGCCCAAGGTGAACACATGCGTAAGCGCGATAAGATCAGGCTGCCAACGACTTAACCAGATATTGGGAAGGCATAATACAATAGCGCCCAAAGTGCTAAACACGGGGGCGGTAATAAAAAATCGCATCGGCGTCTGGAACGAAGGAATATTGTCAAAAGACAATCCGGAAAGATTCATAATTTAAGAGCCCCTCACATTACTTGCTTGGTTCACGTTGTCTGGACTGCCAAATATGTATCTGGTATCGCGCCTCTGTTTGTTGAATGGTTTTGAAATCAAAGCCAAGAGAAGCCAATTTTTGATAGAGCGGAAATGGTTCCCGTCGATGATGAACACACAGCACTTCGCCTGGGCTTAGTTTTGGTAATGCCTCTAATATACAGACCATAGGTTCTGGCGGTTCAAGCTCACTCACATCCAGATGAATTGTTTTTAAACCACCAATATCCGTAGCTTGATCAAGCGTTAGATCATTACTAATAGCTGAATCAAGCACACGCAGCAGACTTCATATCTGCAATCACGGCTTCCGCCTGGATAAGAGCACGATCAACCATCGGATAAAGCATCTGCTCTTCTTTCATGTTGTGCTGCTGAATAAATACCATTAATGAATCCGACAGCCCAAGAAACGCCTCTTTATCTTCTGACATCAATGCAGATTCCAGATTTGAACAAATTGAGCGCATTTGTTGATGCTCCATTCTCATCACCATGGTCGGCCCTTGGGTCATCCCGGTCGCTTCTTCAAACTGAGGAAACAACACGTTTTCCTCCATAACCAAATGGTCTTCCAAATCTGCTTTAAATAGGTGCCATTTTTGTTTGGCGTCAGACCATTGCTCAGCCACCACCGAATTTTCAGCGTCTGAAAATAATTGATCGCACTCACGGTGTTTGTGAGTCATGAATTCACTGATGGACATATCGCTCTCCCTAAATTGGTTCTTAATAGGGTTTAATTTAGTCTCATATTGGTGAATAAACATTGACCAAGATTAATAAAATACGAGATAGCAAAATTCGCCAAAACGAGTTCGACTCGTTAGAATTTCTCCGAGATTCACAATTAACCGGATGCAGTATGAAGATAGGGATTGATTTAGGCGGTACTAAAATAGAATGCGTTGTTATTTCGCAGGACAATCACATCATCTTTCGGGAGCGATTACCTACACCCAAAGGGGATTATCTCGGCATTTTAGATAGCATAGAAAGTCTGGTTAATAAGACTCTTCCTTATGCCCCGCACAATACTCCTATCGGTATTGGCATTCCCGGCACCTTATCCTCAGATACCGGCACGATAAAAAATGCCAATACTACCTGTCTGATTGGTGAACCTCTGGATCAAGACCTGGCTGTCATGTTGAATAGACCGATCAAGCTTGCCAATGACGCTAATTGTTTTATTTGGTCTGAATTCTGTGACGGTGCGGCCAAGGGTAAAACGAATGCATTTGGTGTCATTATCGGCACCGGTGTTGGTGGTGGTTTGGTGGTAAACCATCAGTTGGTAAACGGCTTGAATGGCATTGCGGGAGAATGGGGGCACAACCCTCTCCCCCATTTCGGTTTAGAACAACGTCCTTGTTACTGCTCGAAAGAAGACTGTGTAGAGACCTACTTATCCGGCCCGGCGTTTGAAAAAAGCTTTTTAGATGCCTCTCCTCAAACCACAGCAACATCGGTAGGCTCTGAAGAAATCGTCAGTTTGGCACGGATTGGCGACCCATTAGCCAAACAACATCTCGATAATTACGCAAAAATGCTAGCAGCCAGCCTGACCAGCGTCATCAATATAGTAGACCCTGACATCATCGTGCTTGGTGGCGGCATGTCCAACATCGATGAACTCTATGAATTAGTACCTAAATACCTGCAGGAATATGTGTTCTCAGACACCATTCATACACCCATCGTTAAAGCCAAGCACGGAGACTCCAGCGGTGTTCGCGGTGCGGCATGGCTTTGGAACGAATAAGTTAATCTTTCTGGAAGACTAAGAGCCGGTTATTGGCAGGCATGGCGTGATCAGATCTACACGTCATGCCGACCTCACCAAAGGCTTCAGCCACATCACTGAACTGCCTTACCCCAGATTCTGGATTCCGGTTTTTTAACCACGCATCAAACTCTAAATTACTCACCACAGGCGGTTGGTCGTTATAAAAAAATGGACCATAGATCGCACAGACGCCCCCCTTACCTAACACTTCTGACACTAATTTCATAAAAGCCTGACAACCTTGCCAGCTCATGATATGGAGACTGTTCGAAGTGTATACACAATCAAAAGGAGACAATGTTTGAATCTCTGCCACATCACGACCATCCAGAACATCCAGGGTTTTGATGGGGGGAAACGTCACTGCACCTAATTCGTTGAGGTTGATTTGAAGGGCATTCCGTTCTGACGACATTTCCGTACACTGCCAGATCAACTCAGGATTTTGTTGAGTAAAATACAAGGCGTGTTGGCCAGAGCCAGAAGCAATCTCCAAAACCTTTTGATTTGAAGGCAGGTACGTTTTCAGTACCTGCCAAATTGGGCCTTTGTTCCTATCTGCCGCAGGCGCGTAATTCAGATAAGTTGTCTGATCATTGATAACGATAACCGTCTCCTAGTGACTTGGTACGAAACGGTGAGAAGAACAAATGAACCTCTTCAACCGGTGAATATACATCCAACGATTTGGCATCTGCGATCTTCACGAGTTCCCTGTCTTTTTTAGTTCTCACAATCATGCTGTTTCTTTCACGATTGGACTTATCCTGAATCTGTTCTAACGAATCAAAAAGTTCAACATCAAGGTTTTCAGAGGTAATAACAAAATCCAATAACAAAGACTTTCCGTTCTCAAACGTCGCCATAGCTGTAACCGGTTTGATTAACTTCTGTCCGTCCCAACGGCTCGGTTGCTCTGTCACCACGGAGGTTTCAGTAACCGAATTTCCCTTACCGACGATACCAAACAGCCAATCAAAGTTTTGCTGAATGACTTGATCAAAGGCTTTTTCGGTATTTACACGATGAAGCTGATCGTTATAGCGTTTCTCAGAGGTAGGTGTCCAAACGAGCGGTTTTTCAACAACAGGGTATGTCTTGTTTTTTATAAAGCCATCTTCCTGATGAGCATACCGAATGGCCTGAGCCAATTGTTTCGGAAGTTCCTTCGCTATACGTTGGGACTCGGAGTCGAAGTATACCTGTGCGGCCGATAAAAACGCCTGATTTGAATCATAAACTTGTTGATCATGAGAAAGATTACCAGCGACTGCTCTTGGGTTTTCGTATTGGTTTTCACCAAAAGCAGGTCGGCCTGTAATCACCGCGTATTGATCCATCGTTTTATCCCAAGCTGGGTCATCCGGCATCAGTTTGGTAACGGTAAGATTCCTTCGAGTTTGAGCAGGTAATGAGTTAACGTCTTTGACAATGCAAAGATCGATTTTCATTTTAGTCTTGTCAGTGACTCCGTTCGTTAATAATCCCCGTTTCATTACATAATCAGGCTGCCCCTCCAATGGCGCAAACGTATAGGAATAATTCCCATACTTACTGCCAAAGTAGTAAGTACCCGTTTCAATGGTTTTGGAATTGGTATACACGCCTGACGGTTTCAAACTACGAGGGTTTTTAAAATCGCCACAAACCACCCCATGAATGAAAATGGTTTGTTCTCGATCTAAAAAGTAATCAGGATAGCCCTCTACCGCTTGTGCAGTGGACACAACACAGGAGGCCGCCACACTACAAAAGGCTAAAACAGAAAGAGAAAAATACTTGGGTATTAAAGGCACAAAATATGTTTTGCGGATGGACACGGGAGCCTCCTTGATCCAACGGGTTTGCTTTTTATGATTATTCCTAAAAAGCTAATACAACACTGGAGAAATACAAGAAGACTCTGAAACTGATATTTCAAAAAATTAATTTACTCTCTTACACCCAGAATAACATTTTGAAGATCAGTGGTATCCTCACATAATTCACTTCCTGAATCAGTGCGCATAATAGATATCATAGTCGTGAATGCATCTCTTTGATCTTGTCTAGCCATTGAGGCCCCAAGTTTTTCAAAATTTGAGAATGCGGAAATGGCTTCTCTTGATCCGTAAAGGCAAATTCGTGACTTGGCATCGCCAGTTCTTGAAAACAACTCTTGCTGCTCTTTACTTCCTAATTTAGGTCTAAACTGTGCCTGCTCACAAACACACTTTAAATAATCCATATAAGCTTGAGAACGTAAATCACGAAGATGTCTTTGATTTTCTATATGCTTAGTAAAAAAATACTGTAGAGAAGCACCAATAACTACACCTAAGAATGAAATTAAAGCTGTTAACAAACTAATTACTCCTTTATCTGATATCTAGCTTTCCAACTCAGGGACGATTAAATCCAGTTTGCCATTTTCTACTTCAGGCACGGACTCATTCGGTTCTGGTAATGACTTGGAGACTTTGACAGAAAGGTCTTTAAACTTAGCGACTTTCGGATACAAGCCTTGCTGCCCCGCCATCGCAGTCACAGCGCCGTTATAGGCATTCGTTGCGGTTTTTAATCCATTACCGACTTTATTCAAACGATCCGCCATCACACATAACTGGTTATAAACATCCGCCGCCTGATCAGCAATCTGACGCGCTTGCTCATTGCTTCGTTCCATCACCCACAAATTCGCGACGGTGCGAACAATTGGCAATAAGGTTGTTGGCGTCACTAATACCACGTTTCGCTCAAAGCCATAATTAAACAAGGTTCTGTCATGCTCTACGGCGGCTAGAAAGGCAGGTTCAATCGGCATAAACATCAAGACAAAGTCCGGCGAGTTCATTCCGATCAAATTGGTGTAATCTTTTGACGACAAGCCATCAATGTGAGTTCTGATAGAAGCAACGTGGGCGTCTAAATACTGCTTCTTGCTGGCCTCATCTTCGGCTTCTACCGAATTAACATAGGCCACCAACGACACCTTACTATCAATAATGACAGACTTGTTGCCAGGCAACTTCACAATCAAATCCGGGCGTTTATTCTTACCCTCTTCATCTTTGAAGTTGGCTTCACGCTCAAATTCCTGACCTTTACTTAAGCCAGAGCTTTCCAGAATCATTTCTGCTTGAAGTTCGCCCCACGAACCTTGTTGCTTATTATCCCCTTTCAAAGCTTTTGTCAGATTGCTGGCTTCATCGGTAATCTGCTGATTCAGTTTACGAAGGTGCTCTAGCTCTTGTGACAGGCTGGCTTTGGCTTTGGTGTCTTCTGTATGAATGGCCTCAACACGCGCTTTAAAGTCTGACATCTGTTCTTTGAACGGCGTCAGCATCGCATCAATGGATTGTTTGCTGGTTTCGGTGAAACTCTTACCTTTTTCTTCGAAAATTTTATTGGCCAGATTCTCAAAATCTTTTGCCAACTGAGCGCGATTATCTTCTAAAAGCTGCAGTTGCTCTTTGTGCTTATTGTCGCGTTCATCTAAAGAGGTTTTTAATTCTGCATAATCTGCTTTGAGTTGAGATTGAGCTAAATGCAGCTGCTGAAGATCACTTTCCCTGTCTGCTAACTTGCCTTTGAGTTCATCTAACTGAGCCGTCAGCTGATTGGCTTGAGTAAGGTGTTTCGAGGCATCGGCTTTAACGTTTGAAAGCTCATTGGTTAAGTGATGTGACTTCTCTTGTTCTTTCTCAATCTGAACCTGTTTTGCTTCTTCCCGCTCTTTTGACTGAGTTAACTGTAATTGTTCAGATTCAAGCTGAGTGGACAGACGCCCGACTACTTGCTCAATTGAGTGCTTTGCTTCGTTAAGGTCTGAATACGCTACTACTTGCTGCTCAAGCTTTTGTTGACACTGTTCAAATTGAAGTTTGGTACTCGCCAGTAGTTGTTGAAGATTAATCGTCTCAGACTCTAAACGGGTTTTCTCCAAAACCTCTTGCTCTAATTGCTTTTTCATCTTTGAAACAGCCAAAAGATAGCTCGTTATTGAGGCGAGAATGATTCCGAGCACACCAAAAACAGCTACTAAAACAGTTTGATCCATGCGTAAAGTTACCTTTGAAAGACTGAGCAATTAAGAGAGAAGCTAAAGTACCACGGCTTTAAGGGCTCATAAAGAGAGAGCTGGTTCACACATCAAAAAATATGTAACTGGCGTAAGGGCAAATCAAACCCCACCTACCCGTTTGGATAGTGGGCATACATGCAGGCTTTGATGATGATGGTTTAACAACCTAGAAAACATTCGCTCTATAAAGATAAAAACAAGGAAAAGCGATGAATATCATAAAAGCACTAGCACTTGGTGGCTGTGTGGCTTTGACCACTGGCTGCGTTGACAAAACCTCTATCACTCATATCGGCGATGCCGAAAATATTCTGTTCACTACCGATGGACGCCTGATTGTTTCCGGTGGCGACAACATCTATCAAGTTACAGGCTCAAACGGCAACTACAGTAAACGTGCGCTGTATCTGAACAATGATGGCCATGAGATTGAATGTAACTTCACAGGCATCGCGCAAAAAGATAATTGGGTAATCAGCTCTTGCGTAGAAACCAAGTGGGTCATCTTTACAAACAATCATTTGGTAGCCGCTAATCTGGATGATCAAAACATCCAGTTCAAACGCATTACACCAAACACAAACGATCCATATGACTCATTATTCTTACCAAATGGTATTGCTTTCGGGCCTAGCGGTGACTTATTGGTCGCGGACTACAACATGTTCTCTGCTTCAGGTATTGCTAAGGTCGAACTGGATTTCTCTGGAGATCTACCAAACGTCGTTTCCGTTGAAAAAGACTTTGTTGGCATTAACCACGGCATTTCATCACCAAATGGCGTCAGAGTAGATGGTGATTATCTGTTTGTATCGGATGGAAACGCTGTAAAACGTTTCCAGTTTGACGAAGCCGGTAATGTTCCAACGCACATTGAAAAGAACGGTCTGACTGAAGCCAACGAAACGTTGGTATGGCAAGGCGGATTGGCAACGATAGTCGACGACATCATGCCGTACTGTGGCGGTGTTGCTTTGACCAGTTTTCTGGGCGGTAAAATCATTTATGTTGAGCGCGAAGTGGATTCGCAAGGCAATGAATCATTCCACGAACTAACAGACACTGGTGCTCTGGCTTTCAGCTCGCCTAGCTCCTTGGCGGTTGGTCAACCACCATTGTTCAGTGGCTATCAGGTATTGGTTACAGAAAAAGGGTTACTTCAAGAAACCGGTTCTGACTTCGGGAATCGCTTGTCAGCAATGGAAATGCCATTTGATCTAAACAGTGACAATGCCTGCAACATTGTTTCTTCTCTAGATGACTAAGAGTACACAAATTTAAAGCTCCATATCCTAATCTTTCCTTTAGGCAGTTTGCCGCATTACTACCTCACGTAATGCGGCCTTTTTTTATCTTACGTTGCTCTCCCTTCTTTCTACCCTCTCTTTCTGTCGAGAAAAACTAATTGACATCTCAAGTAATTCAATTGAAAGTTTGGAGCTAGACTAATAACTCTAAAAAGCCATCTGAATAAGGGAAGCAGTTCATGAGTGCACAAACCTATGACTTGATCGTCTTTGGCGCAACCAGCTTTGTGGGTGAGATTCTAACTCACTATCTTAACGATACGTTTAATGGTCCAGACCAGGAATCACTGAACTGGGCGATTGCAGGACGATCGAAATCCAAATTGGAATCCTTAAAGTCATCGTTGGGAAACAAAGCCTCTGAGCTTGCCATAGTCGTTGCCGATGCTGCTGATCAAGACCAACTTCATCAACTTTGCCAACAAACTCGCACCGTTGTTTCTACCGTCGGTCCCTATGCACTCTATGGTGAACCTTTAGTCAAAGTCTGTTGTGAAACAGGCACGGATTACTGTGATCTGACAGGTGAAGTTCAGTGGATCAACCGAATGATCCGAAAATACGAAGCCAAAGCCAAAGAAACGGGCGCACGTATTGTGCATTGCTGTGGATTTGATTCTATTCCGTCCGATATGGGCGTGTACTTCCTTCAGCAACAAGCAGAAGCAACACTGGGTTCAACGTGTAATAACATCAAGATGCGTGTCAAAGCCGCTAAAGGCGGGGCTTCCGGTGGTACGGTTGCCAGTATGGTGAACATCACCAAAGAAGCCACTGCCAATCCTCAACTTCGTAAAGAACTAGCAAACCCATATTCAATTTGCCCGGAAGGTCATCCGTTCAAAACTCGTCAACACAATGTAAACTCCGCCGAGTTCGATAACGACTTCAACAAATGGTCGGCACCTTTTGTGATGGCAGCGATTAATACACGAGTCGTACACCGATCAAATGGTTTGCTAGATGCCAAATATGGAGAGAACCTCAAATACGACGAAGCCATGCTGGTTGGCAATGGGCTGAAAGGTCGTCTCATGGCCAATGCCATTGTTGCCGGTCTTGCAGGTTTCTTGGTGGGTGCGGCACTTCCCCCTACCCGCTGGTTGCTTGAACGTTTTGTACTGCCTAAGCCAGGTGAAGGCCCTAGCCCGGAAGAACAAGTCAATGGCTATTTCGATCTCCGATTTGTTGGCAAGAATGACAACGGGCAAGAGATCAAAGTAAAAGTAACCGGCCAAGGTGATCCTGGCTATGGATCTACATCCAAAATGCTAGGTCAAGCCGCCGCGTGCCTATCTCTGGACATCAGCAAAGAAGACAAAGCCGGTGGTTTCTGGACACCTTCGACTATTCTGGGTGATAAACTGCTTACTCGCCTGACTGAAAAGTCTGATATGACATTCGAAGTAATTTAGTCTTTTAAATGGTTTCAATATGCGGTGGTTCAGGTCACCGCATTTTCTAATCCTGTCTATGAGAGGAAAGGTCAGAGAGATTTAAAAAGTTAAGAATATATAGAAGGAAATGTATTGGTTTTATTGGCTTTTTCTATCTCTTTTTGAAGTCTTGACCATAGAGGTTTCAGTTGTTTTCTAATTGCACTACTTCCCATAATCTTAGCAGCTCTATGTCCATACGTAATAAAGTTTCTGTTACTAAGATGGGAATAGCGTTTGTAAAGCTTTTTTCTATAAATATCTTGAATAGGAATTCCTTGTTCCAACCGTAACAGGTTTTCTTTATTTCTTTTCTTCATTGCTTGCCTTACACCAGATTTCATTTTTCCTGAGTATCTGGCTAGAGCAGCGGACCTTAAGAGCTTACTGCGCCCATCAAATGTAAAACCGAGGTATTGCAGAGGTTTATTACTGAACTGTGTTGTACCTTTTGTCCAAAATTTTCTAATTTCAGTTTTATCCGGATTGATTGATAATCGTAGGTCTTGGATTCTTAGACTCGCCCGAGATTCTATTTCTTTAGAGACCTCTTCAGGAACTATAAAAAGGATGTCATCACAGTAGCGATAGTAATGACCACTACATAGGTTTATGACTTCTTTTGCCCATTTATCAAATTCCAGCATGTATATATTCGATAGTAATGCACTTAGAGGGGAGCCTTGAGGTATACCCTTACTTTGAGAGTTTGTTTTGATTATTCCAGAGCCTCTAATTAGATTTCTAAATGTAGCTGCATCACATAATTTAAAACGCCCTTTTTTAGAATTATGTTTAGATATACCTAACTTACAGTACACTTCATCTAATGCAACCTCAGAAAATTCAGTAAGACTTTTAAATACATTAAAGTGGTCATCGGGTAAATAGCTGCAGTCAATAACATTTGCCCATGCTTGTTTCAAAATTAGATGATCTAAGTTGTCAAAGAAGCCAGTTACATCGAGGGCAACGGCGACACAGTTCATTTGCTTCTTAATATCTTCAAATGCTTGATTGGCAAACTCAATATTCCCCTTCCCCAGTGATCTAAACGCTAGAATACTTTCATTTAGGCCATATTCAGTGATTTTAGTTTCATAGCTCTTAGAGAGTTGATATGTGTAATAAGCATAAATGTGAGAGTCTATATGAGCAGCGTATTTGATAGGCCTGATCTTTGGCTTTTTTCGTATTGAACCTGTTTCATCTTTTGAAATTTTTACAGTTTCTATCTCGTAGCTAATTAAAGGATAAAAAGCATGCATGGATACACGCTTTTGACTCATAACGATGCTTTGTGCCTTGGAGTATCTGACAGGAGAGTCAAAGTGAAGGTATCGTCTGGTTTTAAACCATTTCGGGATGTTTTTAGGCATGAAAAATCCATTTCTGCAAAACCTGAAGAGTAAGGATTGTGGCCATCCAATTTCTCTTCAGGCTTAGTTAACGTATTACTACGTCATCAGATAACTAAGTTACCCAGCCACACTAAGTCAGATATGATTTATAATATCGTTATCACAGGAGTTACTAGTATGAGTCTGATAGACCTATACAGAACAAT
Organism: Litoribrevibacter albus; assembly: GCF_030159995.1. Lineage (NCBI taxonomy): Bacteria > Pseudomonadati > Pseudomonadota > Gammaproteobacteria > Oceanospirillales > Oceanospirillaceae > Litoribrevibacter > Litoribrevibacter albus. The sequence goes on from NZ_BSNM01000014.1 coordinate 435,033, forward strand.
TATCTGTGTCTGTTCAAGTGTCAACCATTGGTTAATACTTGACAGCATGTGATACCCCTTGCTCCCCACTTCGAAACAAGCAATTTCAATCTAGCTTAAGAATATCACTATTTCAATACTCTTTTGACTTGATACTCTGCCATAAATAGCGGCGTCTCTTTAGGTGTTTAAGTTTATTGCAGTCTATCGATAGCTAAATAAGTTTTCGATAAGCCTTTCACTTACAGATATTTCCCCTAAAAGTTCGTGCTAAGCCGTTTGAATTCAGAACTCTTACAATTGTGATCTTTCCAAAAAACCAATAATAGCCATTACCTATCACTTCCATAACAACTATCAATTTTTAATATAACCCTGTTTGAACAACAATAGATTTGTCGATTCAAGAGATGGGCAACCAGCCCAAATCACACACAGATATATCCGAACAGAGGAAATTATTATGACTGCTAAAGTGAACTCAAAAATTCTTCCATTCAACGCAACTGCTTTCCGTCAAGGTGAATTCGTTGAAGTAAGCGAAGCTGATGTACTAGGTAAATGGGCTATTTTCTTCTTCTATCCTGCTGACTTCACTTTCGTATGTCCTACGGAACTAGGTGACTTGGCAGAACATTACGAAGAGCTTCAAAAGCTAGGTGTTGAAGTTTACTCAGTATCAACTGACACACACTTCACTCACAAAGCATGGCACGACAGCTCAGACACCATCGGCAAGATCAACTACTTCATGCTAGGTGACCAAACCGGAACCATCACCAACAACTTCGGTGTAATGCGTGAAGGTCAAGGTCTTGCAGATCGCGCAACCTTCTTGGTTGATCCTGAAGGTGTAATCCAGGCGATGGAAGTAACTGCAGAAGGCATCGGTCGTGATGCTGAAGATCTGCTTCGCAAAGTGAAAGCTGCTCAGTACGTTGCAGCGCACCCAGGTGAAGTTTGCCCTGCTAAGTGGAAAGAAGGTGAAGAAACATTGGCTCCTTCTCTGGATCTAGTAGGCAAAATCTAATTTGCCCTTGCTGATTAGATAAGAACATGTAGGAGTCTCATGACTCCTACATAACTTCCCCTTTCAACCGTAAGTACTTTCACCCGTTAGCACATGTGAAAAGTACAAACAAAGACAACAAATCAGCTCTCACAAGGAGCACACATAATTAATTGCGTTTCCACATTACGAGAAACGCCAAGCGAATAGAAAGGTATCACCATGTTAGATCAAGCAATGAAGCAACAGCTTAAAGCCTACTTAGAAAATTTGAAGAACGACATCCAATTGGTACTAAGCCTTGATGACAGTGATACTGCTCGAAAATTGAAAGGTTTAGCAGACGACATTGCCAGTTTGAACGCCAAAGTCAGTGTCGTGGATGATCCATCTGCCAGTGATCGTAAACCGATCATGCAAGTGATCAATCGAGAAAAGAACACCGCCATTGGTTTTGCAGGCTTACCAATGGGTCATGAATTCACCTCATTAGTGTTGGCTTTGTTGCACTCCGGCGGCCACCCAATGAAGTTAGATCAAGCGACCATTGATCAAATCGCGGGCCTTTGCCCAGAAGAAAGCGATCGTTTGAATGTTGAGATTTATATTTCGTTGTCTTGTCAGAACTGCCCGGACGTCGTTCAAGCATTCAACATGATGTCAGCCATCAACCCTCGCATCCGAGCAACCATGATTGATGGCGCGTCGTTCCAGGACGAAGTAAAAGAGCGAGAAATCATGGCCGTTCCTACCGTATTTGTTAACGGTGAAGTATTCAGTCAAGGTCGCAGCTCATTACAAGAGATTTTGAACAAACTAGATTCCGGTGCGGTAAAACGCCAAGCATCTGAAATCAACGAAAAAGCACCTTACGACATGCTAGTTGTAGGTGGAGGCCCTGCAGGTGCGGCAGCGTCTATCTACTCGGCACGTAAAGGCATTCGTACTGGCATCGTTGCAGAACGCTTCGGCGGCCAAGTGATGGACACCATAGCCATTGAGAACTTTATCTCAGTCAAAGCCACCGAAGGGCCAAAACTTGCTGCAAGCCTAGAGGAGCACGTTAAAGAATACGAAGTTGACTTAATGACTGAACAACGTGCCACTAAGTTGATCAGTGCAGATAAAACCGATGACGGTTTAGTCCATATCGAACTTGCCAGCGGAGCAACCGTTAAAAGTAAAAGCGTGGTATTAAGCACAGGTGCACGTTGGAGAGAAATGAATGTGCCAGGTGAACAAGAATATCGCAATAAAGGCGTCGCTTACTGTCCGCACTGTGATGGCCCCTTATTCAAAGGTAAGAAAACAGCCGTCATCGGCGGTGGTAACTCGGGTATAGAAGCCGCCATTGATTTGGCTGGTATCGTAGAACACGTCACGGTACTTGAGTTTGCTGATACCCTTAGAGCAGACCAGGTGTTGATCGATAAAGCAAACAGTTTGCCAAATATCGAGATCATCAAAATGGCTCAAACTACGGAAGTCATTGGCGATGGAACTCGTGTGACAGGCCTTAGATACAAAGACCGCAATACGGATGAGATCAAAGAGATTGAAGTCGCCGGCATTTTCGTTCAAATCGGTTTGGTGCCTAACACTGAGTGGCTTAAAGATTCAGACGTGGCCTTGAGTAAGCACGGTGAAATCGAAATAGGTTCTCACGGTGAGACCAATGTCAAAGGTGTATTCGCAGCTGGTGATGTAACAACAGTACCATTCAAACAAATCATCATTGCGATGGGTGAAGGTGCAAAAGCAAGCCTGGGGGCATTTGATTACTTGATCAGAAACGGTCAGTAAATTAATAACTTCAGGATCAAATCTAACTCAAAAAATTAAAGGGCCCCTGGTGGCCCTTTTCTTTTGTTGGACTATTTAGTCACTGGCAACTCAATTTCGTATAAGGCATCTTCAATGTTCAGGACATGCTGATCAATGATGGTTTTTGCATCCGCCAATCCCTTATTGAAAAAATACGGCCCGATTTCTTCTGCGAAGAAATCGAGTAAGAACTCCGCATCAAACTGACCGATCTCTTGATCCAATTCTTCTCTAAAGTACATTTTCACTTTCTGAATGATGATGTCTTTTTCTTGCCGGGTGAACTTAATTTCAGCCATGCCTAGGCACTTCTCCTACTTATCTTTTTAGTTTAACTATAAATACTAACTATCTAATTTCGTTAAATAATATCTTATTACTGAATGGATCAATGACAGTAAAATTCCGATCACCCCAAGGCGCAATATCAATACAAGGGCGATTGTAAGAATGATTTTTTTCATCCATCTCTGCATACAAAGCTTCAAGATCAGAGACATGGATAAACAATTTAGCACCCGGCGAACAATCACCATAATGCTGGGTTAAATGAAACACCAGAGGCCCTCTGGAAACTTGCATGTAGACAGGAGAGTGATCGTCAAACTTATGCTCCCAATCCAGGCTCATCCCAAGGTAATCAAGGTAGAATGCTTTGGCTTCTGCAATGTCGAAAATGCGTAATACTGGAATTGATTTAAAATCCATATCATCCTCCGTTGATCTAACGTATTAGCCTTTAAGCCAGGATTTGAACTCGGGATCAGAATCCTTCATATCTTCGTACAGCCATACCATACGATCCACAAACCAAGCTTTAGGCAACATCACCAGGGCGTTTCCAAGAAGAATCCAGCCTATTCCATTAATATAAAGCGCATAGATCAGAATTGGCATGCCAACAAACGTTAGAGCCAGTAGGACATTAGCCATTCTGAGATGATGATCAGGAAGCTTTAGTTGCTTCTTACGCAGATAAATACGCTCTCCAAAGGTCCCTTTTGATGCCCAATTGTTCGTAGTTTTAGGCGCTTTGAACGCTCTTGGGTTATACCAAATCCAAAACACCACTAACGACATCGGGATTAAAGCCCCCCATCCTAACCATTCACGCGAGTAAAGCGCAAAAGACAGCAGCGGAAGAATAGTAAAACGAGAATAGACACTCCATGGGTTTGCATGTCGCGCCCATGTTGCTTCATCCATCGTCATCAACTTTTGAGAAAACTCTAATAAAGCCATAAAAAACCAAACTATATCATTTACTATCAAATAGTTAGATAAAATACTTAATGTGTAATCAAACTTGTTTCCGATATTGAGAGGGCGTACAACCTACCTGTTTTCTGAACGCCGTATTAAACGTAGATTTTGAATTGAAGCCTACGTCATAACATATTTTTCCGACAGGTTCGGTCGTGTTTTTCAGTGCGTCTTTCGCGGCTTCAACTCTAAAAGAATTAATCCACTCATAAAAATTGCACTGGGCACAATAGTTAATCGCTTCGGACGCTTGATGTGTACTCAACTCTGCCCGTTGTGATAACACAGTCAGTGAGATGTCATTTTCCTGATAAGCGCCGTCCTCTATAAGAGACTTTAATCGATCGAAATAGTGCCAACGAATGTCATTTGCATCCAATTCCTCATTGAATAGTCGCTCTTCAGAGGGGCTATTTTGTAACGCCTCCTCTTCCTCCTTAATTCTTCTAGGAGCAGCTTTTCGAACCGTTTGAGGAATGTGACTATTACTCAAAAAAAGATACACAAGGTAAGCAGATACTGGCGCCATAAAAAACACCGCAGAGAAATACCAGCCGAAGACTTCACTCAACAAGATCCTAATGAACAGCAACACAGCAACGGCCAGCTGCACCATCTGTAATTGGTCAATCCATTGGTTTAATTTACCTTTTCGATTTGGATACCCAAGTCTACGTTGATACCACCAATAAAATAATCCAAGCGTCGCAATGATGGCCAAATATACATTTCCAAAAGGAGCGTAGGATCGCCACAAAGTTTCGTTCTCATAAATAACGGAAGCCATCATTTCTATCTTTTCTTCAGACGGCAAACTCCAATAACTGACATCTAAAAGCGCAACAACTATTGCAGGAGAAAAGTGCTTTAACAGATCTAGCTTACTAGCAATGATATTTTTTCCTGATAACGCCTGAATGTACCCATACAGACAAAACGGCATCAGAATAACCAGAGGGTCAACCAGTTTAAGAAAAAACGGCCAGCGGTAATGAAGGTCGTTCGCGTGATAGAGATACTCTAACGACTGAAGCACCACAAGCGACGCCAACCCCACTAGCCAGGCAGTTGTTAATCGGGTATGTGTATGTGTAACCAACCAATTCAATGCTGCCAACCACAGAATACCGCTTAGGCAAAGAGCCACCAGGGCTGTTGTACCAACTCCGTAATACATTAAAACCTCGTAAAAACTTCAATCTCGATGAAAAAAGTTCGACTCGATCGAATCAAACCTTTAACTACTTGATAAATAATTACTTTTTAAACTTTATCGGTTCCATCGAAACAGACGACTCAACCGTTATTTCCTCGTTTAATAGTTCACGCTAACAAACAAAAATAAGAAGGAAATAATACAATGCGCACACGTACAGTTATGTGCTTGCTCGGTTACAGTCTGTTATTAGGTTGCAGCAACGACGATGGGGATGCAACTACAGATTACCAAGCCACGATTCGATACACAGATCACAATGTGCCCCATATCACCGCCAAAGATTACAAAGGATTGGGCTACGGAATTGGATACGCTCAAGCTGAAGACAATCTCTGTACTCTCTCTGAACAGATCTTGAAATTAAAGGGGGAAAAATCAAAATATCTGGGTGCTGGTGATCAACAATCTAATCTTTTGACCGACTTAGGTTATAAGGGGCTCGATTATCTATCACAAGCCGAAACCCTCTACTCAGGGCTTAAAGATACCACCAGAGAAGTGATTGAAGGTTATGTCGCAGGTTTCAACCGTTCGTTAACGGAACGAGCATCGCCAACAGACTACCCTAGCCCTTGTCGTGATGCAGAATGGGTTCAACCCATCACAACAACTGAACTGCTTGCCTATCATCTGGATCTTGCCGGTTTAGCCAGTGCACGAAACTTTCTGAAGGCCATGCCTGCAGCGCAACCTCCACAAGCAGTGGCCGCATCATCAAACAATCTAAGTCAAAAAGTCGCGCCAGCTCTACAACTGTCAGTTCAATTGGATGCTCAAGAAACCTTTACCTCTGAAGGCATCGGCAGTAACGGCTGGGCGCTTGGACAAGATAAAGTGGAGTCAGGTGCAAGCGCACTATTAGCTAATCCGCACTTTCCTTGGGACGGCGAGCTGAGATTCTATGAACAACATCTGACGATTCCTGGTGAGCTGGATGTAACCGGTGTGGGAATGATCGGTTTACCAGCTGTAGTCATCGGCTTCAATAAACACTTGGGTTGGACTCACACAGTTTCCCAATCCAAACGCTTCACCTTATATCAGCTGGAATTAGATCCTACGAACCCTCTTCGTTATCGCTACGGTTCTGAATACAGGGACATGACCACGAAAACCGTCAGTGTCGATGTGAAACAAGCCGATGGCAGCGTTCAAGCCATGCCGTATAGCCTTTACTTCAGCCATTACGGGCCAATCGTTAATCTCTCTTCACTATCACCGGCACTTGGTTGGAACACGCAAACAGCCATCACGTATCGTGATGCTAACGCAGGCAACACTCGCATGTTGGCGCAGTGGATGGCAATGGGGAAAGCTGAATCTCGTGATGAATTCTTCGAAGCCTTTAACACGCATCAAGGCATCCCTTGGGTGAATACCCTAATGATTGATGAAGATGGCGGTGCCTCTTATCTCGATGGTACTCAGGTTCCTCAACTATCGCCACAAGCAGAGGCCTATTGGGCAGCAGCCTCACAATCTCCGCAGTTAGCCCCGATCTGGCAAGACGGTGCAGGCAGTGTACTCCTTCCTGGCATTGAAGAAGTGTATGAGTGGGTGGATACCAATAATGCAGGCGCACCTGGTTTAGTGCCGTTCAAGAACGCGCCACAAATGACGACCAACGATTACGCCTTTAATGCCAACAGCAGTCATTGGCTCACCAACTTAGCCACTCCGCTTGAAGGCTATAGCATGATGTACGGCCCGGAACATACCATTCGCAGCACGCGCACACGTTATAACGCGCAACTGATCACCGGCAATGAAATCTCTGGCGATGATGGCAAGTTCAGTACCCAAGAACTAAAGAACGTGTTTACTCATAACGGTTCTCTATTTAGTCAGAGCTTCCGAAACGATTTGGTTGCTCGTTGCACTCAATACCCAACGGTAAATTTGGACGGAGCGCCTTATGGACTTTCAGAAGCCTGTAACGCACTCAGAAGCTGGGATGGCAGTTATAACCTGGACAGTCGTGGCGCCCATCTAATGCGTGAATTTCTCGCTAACTTCCGAGTTTCTGCACACAGAAGCCTTTCAGACAGTTTGTTTGAAGTGCCATTTGATCCAGAAAATGCCGCAACGACTCCGTCAGGGTTGGCAAGTATTGATACCAATCAGCCAGAGGAAGATCCTATTTTACAAGCTCTGGCAAAAGCAGCGTCATTGCTAACAGAATCTGGCATTGCATTAGATGCACCACTACAAGATGTTCAGTACACCATAAAAGCAGAAGGCTTAGAGCCAATTCCTGTGCCTGGTGGTTATTCCTATGAAGGTATGTTCAACATGTCTGAAACAAAAGTACCTTCCAGAAGTACTTCAAACTTTGCCAACGCTCTTACAGGCGCGTTCATAGAAGAGAACTCCCCTCTGCTTGCATTGGATGAAGATAATGACGGGAACGATGAATATGCTTACCGAATCAATTACGGTTCAAGCATTATTATGGCACTGAGATTTGATGAAGAAGGCCCACACGCGGAAATGTTCCTAACGTATGGACAGTCGCATGATCCAGAGTCAGAATATTTTATCAACCAAACGAAGAATTACAGTGAATTATCATGGCGACCTATGATGTTCGATGACTCATCAATTAAAGAACGGACTACTCGAACACAGGTTATTACGGACAGATAACAGAACCTTCTACTATGGCAGGGCACCCTTATTGAGGGCGCCCTTCAAATTAACCTCATTGATGTGCAATCCACTTTTCTCAGAAGACATTAATTCGCAGAGTCAGACTGAGTTGGTGACTCCTTTACTTCAACAGGTACCGGTTCAGTAGGTTTATTTGACAGCTTTACAACTGCTTTTTGAAGAATCAAGGAGTTCGGATAAGTAATCAAATCCTCCCCTCTTCGAATTAACACATGAAAGAGCGCAATCTCTTCAACTGTACCACTGATGTCATCGTCTTTATCAATAATCTTAATTCGATCTCCGACACGGTAAGGAAACCCGAAGAAAATAATCAGACTGGCCGTAATATTGCTCAGGATGGACCACTGAGCAAAGAGAGCCACACCTAACACCGCAAAGATAGACGACAAAAAGATAGTGACCTGAGAATACTCGATTCCCAAGACGGTAAAACCTAAGACCGCATAAAAAACAATAAGCACTAACGTCAGGGTTTTATTGATGTACTTTGTTCGATAGCTACTGACCGACTTAGATTGACCAAGACTAATGACGGCTTTATTCAAAAACCGAATCGTTAGAACAGCCGCAACGAGTATTAGCGAAAGAAGTAAAAGCTTCATTTGTCTTTCAGAGCCTCATCAATCATATTTAACTTATCGTGAAGCCGCATGATCTCTAGTTCGAGCTTCAGGTTGATTTCATACGTGGCTTCTTGTTTGACCCGATCTTTTGCCGCCTGCCGATTCTGCGACATCATGATAATAGGTGCTTGAAACGCAGCAAGCGTCGACAAGCCCAAATTCAGAAGAATAAATGGGTAAGGATCAAAGGGCGTTTCAGAGACCAGAAACAACGTATTAATAAGAATCCAGACAAGAATAAATCCGAAAAACAAGCCAATAAAAGCCCAGGACCCACCAAACTTTGCAACCTTATCTGCGACCCTCTGCCCGAACGTCAGGCTCTCACGAAATGTTTCGTTTGTATTTTCAGAGACCGTTGTATGCTCTGCAATACTTCCAATAACACGCTTCTCAGCCTCGTCCAAATCTTTAAAAGATTGACCAAGCAAGGCTTTGGCTAGGTTTTCAAAATATTTCTTCACAGATATCTCCATTGCATACTGACAATCATAAACGGCAGTCTATCCCACTCATCCTAAGTGTAAACCTTACTGTTTGTTCCACCTGTATTCCTGATAACACCTCTTAACTGAATTCAGGCACTCACTATTTTGAATTAACTCTAAACCGTTCACCTAGCAACTTAATCAGCATCACGGTTCATTTAATCTCTACTAATCAGCGCCTGATTTTTTAATTCTAAATCATTAGGAACAACCTGACTCATTGCTAAAACATCTCAGAAGTATTAATTCTGAACCAAGTAATCAAACTTTAATAATCACTATTGATCATAATCTCAAAAAACAATATTTCTCATCCCAAAACGCACCACCTAGGTGCAACACACAGTTGCAATTAATAATTATTTACACAAAAATGTCGCCTTAGGATATTTTCATATAAGGATATAACAAAAATGAAATTCACTTTTATCTCGCACGTACTTTCACCAGCGCTACTGGGAAGTCTTATTCTGACTGGATGCGGAGGCGGTGGTGGCAGTTCTTCCAGTTCACCCAACCCTACCCCAGCAGAACCTGACACCTTTCTCTCATCAATAACCCCTAACGGCAATGCAACGGGTGTAGCACTCGGCGCAACAGTCAAAGCAGAGTTTTCTAAATCACTACTTGCAAGCTCTATCAATCAACAAAGCTTGACCTTACGGTTAAATGATCAACTTTTGACCACAAATCTAACAATTGATGCAACTGGTAAAGCGATTGAGGCAGAGAGCCTTACCGAGATGGGACTACTCTGCGAATACACTGCAACCATCAGTGGGAACGTCAGTGATCAGGAAGGTAACACATTAGGAAATGATTTTACCTGGCGCTTCACAACACGGGATGGTCAATGGCAAACAGCTCAAACCCTGGATGACCAAGATAATGTATTTCAGACCTATCTAAATCAGCTAGACCTTTATGATAACGGTGAAGCCTTTGCTCTATGGTCTAACGAAGTTGGTGTATTACAAGGAAATGCCTACTTCAAGCGCTACGAGAATGGACAATGGCAAGAAAATCCTCAACAGATCAACACCCCGGGAACTGACTTAAATGGGGGTGAAGTTGCCTCGAACAGCCAGGGAGATATCATCATTGTTTGGCGAGAACAGAATAATTCGGAGTATCAAATTTACGCCCGATATTATGATGCCACCAATGACCAATGGAGCACCGTGGATCAACTACCAAGCAGTAATAATGATGTGGATTCACGCTTTGACGTGGCTATTTCAGAAGACGGCATCGCTTATGCCGCCTGGTCACAAGAGAAAACTAACGGCGATTTCGATCTATATGTTTCGAAGTATCTTCCGGGACTGGGCTGGCAAGCACCAGATATTGCTCTGACAGAGGCAGAAAATGATGACTATGCCCCTCGCATCGCCATTGATCAAAACAATGATCTTTTATTAATCTGGATGAACATATCCCCTGACGACCCAACACAAGCCGATATTTATGCTCGTCGCTTTCTTAACGAAACTGGTGACTGGCAAGATGTCGTAGCGTTTGACGTTGATGCTTCAAATAATGTCTCTCATTCTCTAACGATGAACGCGAATGGCCAAGCTATTGTTACCTGGAATCAGGTGGATGACGTGCAATTCTCCGACAGCCTTTATGCCAGATATTTTAATCCGGACGTAGCTGAAAATAGTGGCTGGGGAACAATTCAAACAGTCGAAAAAGAATCGGGTAAACCAGGCCGTGCCTTTGTGACTCTGGACGACGATGGGAATGCCCTTTTAACCTGGCAACAAGAAAGCGATTCTAATGAAACTGCATCGACCGAGCTGTTTGCCAACTTCTACAATGTAGCCACATCTACATGGCTTACCACCCCCGTCGAACTTGGTACAGTAACTAACATCAGAGACAGATATATCACGAACAGCTATCTCTCAAGAAACGCTAACGGCAATGCCATAGCAACCTGGTCCACTCCAGAAAATGACACATATATACTTCACAGCAAATATTTTAATGCCACAACGAAACAGTGGGAACAAACCCAAACAATTGAAACCACAGGCTACAAGTTGGGTACAGTTAAAGCAGTTGTAGACCATCAAAATCATGCGCTCGCTGTTTGGACACAACGAGTCAATGACATGGATAACGTATATGCCAGCCGATTCAATGTTTATACAAAAGCCTGGACAGACTCAACCTTACTGAGCCAAAGTCCTCCGGTGATTCGTGACTCCGCAATTACCCTAAACAACAAAGGGGAAGGCATGTTGCTTTGGGAGCAAGGATCAGGATCTGAAAGTACAATTATGGCAAGAAGCTTCCAATAAGCTTATTGGTATAAAACGTTATGAAGAACTAAGTTATACCTACAGCGACCCTGACAAGTTTGGGGTCGCGTCTTATCTAAGCCGCAAAAACTTCGCCCTCATTTCTACCCTAAAATAACGAAAACATACTGTTTTCCAACTTGAGCAGCTTCTGTTTAAGGGGAATCCCACCACCATAACCTATAAGCTCTCCGTTGCTGCCAATTATTCGATGACACGGGATGATTAACGCAATGGCATTAGCACCATTGGCACTGGCAACTGCCCTCACAGCGTTTTCCTTACCGATTCTTCTGGCCAACTCCAAATAAGTAGATGTTTCTCCATAAGGAACTTCCCGTAGAGCATCCCAAACACGCTCTTGGAATTCAGAGCCTACAGTCAGTAAAGGCAAATCAAACTCAGTTCGCTGCCCCAAAAGATACTCATCTATTTGGCTTCTGGTTTCTGCTAACAAAAGATCATCTTGCTCTACAAACTTTGCCTTCAAGCCCCGCTGTACACGCACATCCACAACGCTTCTCATCTTTCGATATCTAAAATCCAAAAGACAAAGGCGCTCACTGTAAGAACCCAAAATAAACTCTGCTTGAGGTGTCTTGTAGTATTGGATATTGATGGTACTCAACGCTTAAATCCCTTAAACCGTGGTACGTAAGAAAAGGTTACTATTGGATATGAAAGCAACTACGTGCTTTCGTTTTAGATCTGAATTGCTTCAAGATAGCAATATAATGCGCCCAAACATAAATTACAGGCATAAAAAAAGGCAAGCTTAATGCCTGCCTCTTTTTTTATCGTAGACTTTAAGAATTAAAGTACAACGATGTCCTCTGCTTGAGGACCTTTCTGGCCTTGAGTTACTTTGAACTCAACAGCTTGGCCTTCAGCCAAAGTTTTGAAGCCAGAACCAGTGATTGCGCTGAAGTGAGCGAATACGTCTGGACCAGACTCTTGAGCGATAAAACCGAAGCCTTTAGTTTCGTTGAACCACTTAACGGTTCCTTTAACTGTATTAGACATAATAAACATCCTGAATTTTGATAAGTTTCACCAATAAAATTGGCATTTGTTTGAAATTGACACCTAGAAACTGCAGGACGATGTGTTACGAAGAATACAGCGAAATGTAGATTTTTACTTAGGGTACTTTATTTCACAGAACTGAACTATACAGAGCTGAATTCCGTACGTCTACCTTTTTGCCAAAATATTTTTAATTAATTTTAAAAGCCATAAACCGGATTACAAAACGCCCCCTACTGTTCGCAACATAATTACAACCAATTCAATAAGTTATAACATTTACAACTACCTTAACCAGAGCACCCTACACATGAAATAAAATAGAAAACACAAGACAAAAGCGACTTAATACCACATCAATGACGATAAATAATTGGTTGATTTAGTCATCTAAACCCCAGTCACAATAAACCCATCCGGTTTGCTCGCCATCTGTCAGAACATCACGTAAAGGGCCCTGACAATCTCTATATCCACTTTGAATTCCGAACAGGCCAAACCATTTTTTTCGCGACAGTCTTACGATTCACATCGATCAATTCCCAGGCATTAATCTCGTCTAATTTATCCAACAGCGCATCACTTGGTACATACAACCTGGGAAGCAACATACCTATGCTATGAACTCTTACAACTGATTAACTTCCCAATATTTTCATGGGCAAACCAAGAATAGGACTTTGTGAGTCAGCAAAGCTATAGATCACTAAAATGTGTCCTGCCGAAACAAGAAAATACCAAACCGCCGAGAATAACTGTCCATAGGTATCAAGTGGAACCAAGTGCGAATACTGTCGTTGCCGCCATTCAAAGACAATTTCCAGCGACCCCACAATCAAGAAGAAGACCAACAGAGCTAATCCAAAAGTGTAGGACAACCATAACCCCAGCCCAATGCCCGCCATACATACAGAAAGACCTACCCACGAGCGCATGGAAAAACTGATACTTTTTAATATGTGTCCACCATCCAGGGGCAAAATTGGCAATAAGTTAAATAGATTTAACAACGAACCAAGCACTGCAGCACCCGCAAACAATTCAAGGCCGGTAATAGCGAATAACAACCAACAACCCAGTGACATAAATAAGCCAAAACATGGGCCCATGATAGATATCACTACATCCTGCCATCGGGTATTTATTTTATCGTCAGAAACCGCCAAACCACCCACAAAAGGTATCAAATAAATGCCTTTCGTCTTTATGCCAAAGTATTTCATGGCTCTAACATGGCCGTATTCGTGGGCGACTAAACAAGCGATCAGCACCAGCGCAAACTCAATAGAGAATAACCACGCATAACCCGCAACCGAAGCCCCAGCCAACGCTGCTTTGACCACTTTCGCACTTTTTAATAATTTAAACGCCAGTGCTGCCAGCCCGATGAGACTGGTGTGCTTTTTCTCTTTTACCAAATGTCCATCGCTGGGCAACGGGCACTGACCACTTTCTTGTTGTCGTTCCCCTACCCATAACTGATAGCAGAGTGTGTTGTCTTGTGCTTGTAAATTCAAGCTGATAGATACGGTTGAATCAGGCTGGCCTTCAGGTTTAACCTGCAATTGAAAACGGTGCACAATTTCATTGATTTGTACGTTTGCCAGTTCTGCGCAGCTCACCTGTTGCTCGCCCCAATATAGGCGTTGAACTGCTTCATTGTCAGTGGTCAATCGTAATGGTTTGCCCATTAACTCCAGCTTTAATAGCTCTGCTGCTTCTGGGGTGGGTAAATCGGTTCGGCTTTCTTCTAAGTTAGACAAGTGAAATAACTCTCGGTGAAAATAATCAAGCAAGTGTACTGAAATTCATCATCGATTTTAAACGTCTAAGTGGATTCGCTCTGATCCTATGAAGATATAACTCTTTGCTTCAATCACATCTAAACCTCAGTCACAATAAAACTGTCTGGTTCGCTGATCATCTGTCGGAACATAACGTAAAGCACTGCCAAAAATATAAGACTGAATAGGACAAAGCCAATAATCATAAAGATATGAATGGTAGGGATAATTACCGCACTTTCAGGATCATCAGGGTCATAGTGTACTGGAATAACTTTCGTGCTCGGAAACTCTGCCACTAAGGCTTGCGCTTCTTCCTCGGAGTAACCAGGGATGGCACCGGTAATGTCTCGTTTATTTTTTTTGTGATAAAAGTCATCACCCACGGCATAGACGTACTCTATCCCTACTTCGTAATGAGGATCAGCACTGCTTCCTTGAGTATAAATTTCTTCAATCCAGGTTTTAACAACCATGCCCTTGGTAGTAGGCCAATCAAAGGACGCATGGGCCTGCCACAACACATAACCGGACACCAACACACTGAGTAAAAACAGAGAGAACATGAACCAAATAAAGTACGAAACTTGCGAGATTTTAAAGGATTTCATAACCACCTTATTATTGAAAATAACTAGCTATACAGGAGAGAACCTACGCTTAAAAGAAAGTCAACACGATAACCGCCGCACTACATATCAGACCTTCATTAACGTATCGCCAAAACAGCCAAGATACATTTTGGGGCGGATCTTTACGAACATACTTAAGACGATCTTGTAAGGTTCCAGAACGCCAGATACTGAAACCTATCACCAATGCAAGCATCACGAGAGATGCAAAAAAACCTGACCACGACCGAGTACAAAAATAATAGAAAGATCTAATCGCAAAAAGGCTAGCCATGATTAGAGTTTTAGAATGAACCAATGGCACTGCAAAAGCCCTACCGTTGCTTCATAAACGCGACAGCCAAGCCGGAAGAAACAAACGTCACCCCTGCTCCAACATTTAAGCCAGACACAAGCTTAGGTCGGTTTCTCAACCAGTCTGATAGTTGAAATGAAAATACCCCCATCAAGCTGAAACCGATGGCCGTTAATAGCGCAAACCATACACCATAGCCAATCATCTGACCTGTCACGGAACCTAAACTCGGATCAACAAATTGAGGAACAAAGGCGAGCACGAACATCCCTGGTTTTGGGTTCAGTGCAGCCGAAAGAAAGCCTGTTGAGAAGATAGTTTTCAACGGCTGTTTTTTCGCAGGCTCCAATGAGAACAAGTTCTTCGAGCGAAGGACTTTAACACCCAACCAGATCAGATACGCAGCGCCAATAATCTTCACCACGTAAAAGGCTATTTCAGACGTTTGGATCAACAGAGTTAGTCCAAAGGTGGCTGCCATCACGTGAAACAGAATGCCAGCACCTGACGAAAGGCCAGAAACGGTCGCAGCCAATCGACCTTGGCTTAACCCTCGCCCTACCGCAAGTAAGTTGTCCGGCCCTGGTGAAATAACTAACAGTAAACAGGCAAGCGTGTAGGTGATGAATACTTCAAGCGGGAACATAAAAAACCTCCTTGTTATGTTGGCTTGGCAGTTATGCTTAAACGCAGTTCCATTGCTGCCTGCAGACACTTATAAAGAAAGGAAGTAATTAGAACACAAGGCAATACCTAGACGCATTCAATATTTAACTAGAAGGACAAGAAATAACTTCTTACTTCACCTGCCAAGAGTAATCTCCATTAGGTTCTATCAAATAAGCTTGGATTACGAAATCTATCACAAATATGCTTTTTAACCTCCACCGGCTCCCCCCAAATGTCATTTAGAGAAAATAACCGTTCAAATATAGTGATCCCCAAACCTTCTGCAGTACATTCACCTTTATTTTCTGGAGAAGTTATCACAGCAAGCGTCATTCCACTTAAGTAGCCTGATGGAAGATTCCAATGATCATTACCAATCGACATACCACCATTCTGATTGAAGGTTAGTCGTGGATCTAATTCACCTTCATGCGCTATAGGTGTTCGCCCAAATTTATAAAGCGCCTCTTCAAATGTCATACCATCAAATTTGCACCCTTTAAAAACGTTCCCAGTTCCTACAGCCGAAATCAAAACCTCTTCATCTTTCAGAAAACTCTTGATTCTCTGCCCGACACCAGCTTTTGGCCGTCGTTTTTTAGCAGTTCTATCAATTGCAGGAAATAGATTTATCAATGCTCCTTCATAGTCATTTTCTTGCAGATGTTTTATGCACTGCTCAATTCTTCGGCTTATACCTGTGGGTTGGCTCATAAATTAACCTAACAGCAAACTTGGCGTACAAAACGCATCTCAATTAAAGTATCTTCTGATCGATTAGTTCATTGGATACCACTGAATCAATAACATTAAGTATCTTAGTGCAGACTTAGAGTTTTGCCAGTCAGAGTCGGGATTTTGCTTCTTTAAATGTGTTCTCAAAGACTCATGAAATAGTTTTCTGGACTTAGGAAAGGACGACCTATCCCAGAAAACTTGAAGAGAAAAGAAGAAAGGTAAAACCTACAGAACCCTACACCACCGCCATGCCCGCAATCCTGTTCCAGTACCCATTACAGTGTTGTTCTTTGAGCGGCAGCACTTGGTTCTCCCCTGCTTCCATAGCCTGTTTTAAGTCCGCGACTATCTCCAACACTTGGTCATGTTCCGGCACGATTCTGAGATGGGTTGCGCCTTTGGCGACAAGGTCTTGCCATTGGTTGAGCAGGTTCAGGCATTTGCCCGATTGAGTTTGGATGCCATTAAGAGTGAAGATTTCCAGCCCATCCTGACTTTTAGCTTTGATTCCTTGCGGGTGTTCGAGGCAGATGAATTTACATTGGTCTTTCGGGTAATCGTAGTGGCGTGCAGTGTAGCATCGCGCTGAGTACGCAAGAGTCATGTGGCCGTAGGCCATGATTTCTGTTTCGATGGTCTTTAATTGCGATGCTTTATAATCTGCCACAATAGCAGCAACCTGATCACCGGCCATTTCCAGTTGTGGCAACCAACGAATCGCGCCGGATTCCGCCAGCACGGCAAGCGAGTCAGCGTTGTAGATGTTCATCGCAGGGCCGATCACGAAGAACGCATTGAGATCAGAAAGATACTTCACCGCAGCCATGTCATTGGCTTCCACCAAATAGCCGTCTTCTGCCGCACGCGTACAGAGTTGTTTGAGAGAATGCAGTTCGGATTCAGCTTCAATCAAGGCCAAGGTGGATAACACCACTTCTTTGCCATGTTCGACAAGGTGTCCAGCGATTTCAAACCAGTCGTCCAATCTTAGTTCACGGCGTTTGGAGCAGACGGTTTCGCCAAGATAGACCACATCCACATCCGATTTTGCTACTTCTTGATAGAATGCAAGAACACGATCTTTTGGCCAGAAATACGGTAAAGGAGCAAGAGAGATTTTTGTTGGTTGAGCTTGAGTCATAATCAATTCCCTCTCTATTGCCACGGACGTGAGTAGGCGCCAAGCGTAGTTTGCGCGCCTTCGGATAAGGTTTGTAAAGTGCTGAACCACTGGGCTTCGGTTTTAAAATCCGCCGGGTTTGCCATCAATCGATCAATGGCTTCTCGCCAAATGCCGACTACCTGCCCCACATAGGCAGGGCTTCGCTGACGCCCTTCAATTTTAATGGCCTTAACCCCGGCCTTATGAAGCTCAGGAAGGATGTTTAATGTGTTCAAACTGGTAGGCTCTTCCAATACATGATAGGTCTTGCCTTCAGCCTCAAAACGGCCTTTGCACAGGGTTGGATAACCTGCCTTCTCACCTGGTCCGTAACGGTCGATGACCACATCATTTAAGCGAGATTCCAACACATCGCCCTGTTCTTTCCATTCCACATATTTGGCAGGCGAACACACGCCTTGAGTATTTGGAGATTCCCCTGTCATGTAGGAAGACAGATAACACCGCCCTTCCGCCATGATGCATAAGCTACCAAAGCCAAAGACTTCTACATCCACTTTGTTGGATTCAGCCACCTGTTTCACTTGTTTCAGCGATAACACGCGAGGAAGAACGGCCCGACGAATATTGAAACGATCCACATAGAATTCCAATGCCGCATAGTTAGTGGCTGAACCTTGTACGGACAAGTGAATTGGAATGTTCGGGTACTTAGAGGTGGCGTAATCCATGACACTAAGATCCGCAGCGATCAGAGCATCAGCGCCAATATCCGCGACACGGTCAACGGCCGTTCGCCATTGTTGGATATTGTCTTGCTGCGCATAGGTGTTAATCGCAACAAAGAGCTTGGTGCCGTTGTCTTGAGCGTATTTAATCGCTCTCAGAGCTTTCTTGTCATTAAAATTCAACCCAGAAAAATGTCGGGCGTTGGTATTGTCTTTAAAGCCTATATAAACGGCGTCCGCCCCTTTATCGACGGCAAGCTGAAAGGTGGGTAAATTCCCGGCGGGACACACTAATTCCATGGAAGCTGAGTCCATATATTCTACTCCTCAAGGCACTGTTGATTTACTCAAAACCCAGCACCCAATCCTGACTAATTTAATCGGATAACAGGCGCACTCTACTCTGCACAGCGAATTTGGCCTTGATGTATATCAACACAGACAAAGAACAGATGCGTTCTAATAGTCACGTTTTATCAGGAACCTTACAGGAGTTTTAAACGATGCTTCCGGTCAAAACGTCACTTGCTAAAAGCCTGATCAGTCGTCTTCCGACGCCGTTGGACATCGTCCGTCGCCCTGCGTATTACGCGGCATTGCCGGTTCGTAGAAGCCCCGAACTAATTCAACAGAAAATCATTCAGAAACTAATGAGTGACGCACTGAAAACCCCCATTGAAGACGGAGACTTTGATTGCCTGATTGATCGGAAGGTAAAAATCAATGTTGTGGATGCGGATTATCAATTTTGTATTGGTTTGAATGCCGGTAAGGAACTCCAGGTCACAACCAACCAGTTATCAAATCTGGAACCTGATACCGAAATTAAGCTGGACAGCGATGCCATCATTAAAATTCTGACCAAGCAAGTGGACCCCGACACCCTCTTCTTCCAAAGACGGTTATTGATTCTCGGGGATATGGATTTAGGCCATGAAGTGAAGAACACACTGGATGCTATTGAGCATGAATCACTGCCCAAATTGGCTCAATGGATCATGAATAATTTAATGCCGAGAGTGGCGCAAGTGAAAACCTGGGGACAGGATTTGGCGGAAGCCATTCAGTATCGGGAGTCGCTGCAAGGAAATCGCTAACCAAGCATAGTTGAGTGTATGAACGCACTAGTAAGAAATAACTGGGGAGAAATCAATCTCCCCCGCCGCCATCACCACCGTCGCCGCCACCAAAATCATCACCACCCCAATAGCCACCGTCACTTGATCCACCACTTCCGCCAGGGCCGTTGCCACCGATCATCTTCACTAACCCAATCAATACAAACAGTGTACAGGCGATTGGGGATACCAAATTAAAAAAGACCTGTTCAGAGTCTAAGTCTGTTAGCATCGCAAAACCTATGACGCCCGCTACAATAACAAACCAGGGCATAGCCACCTCCTAATCTCTCATTATCAATGCGACTCACTCGCTATCGCGAACGTACTTACTATCATGTACCTACTTATTATCATGTACCTATTTGCTATCGATATTTCGTGATAACACGATATTTAGCCACCAAATAAAGCATCCCCCAACAAAATACATTCACGTAAATAACGCAACCCTAATAACCAACTGTTTTAGTCAGGTATGGCACAGTTTCTGCCTCAACTCTCAGTACAACAACCTATGAAACACAACGATCTATTAAGCACAGTATTAACTAAGCATAGTAGAGACTAGGACTTAAATGGATTTAGAGGTACCAGCCATGACAATAAACACTGCATCCATCGATTCGTATGTAGATGCCCCACCAACACAGCCCACGTTTGATCCAAAACGCATTCCGGGAAACCCGGCAATTTGGGTCGGTATCTTTTCCGAACTCAGTGAGTTCGCCATTTTCTTCGTCATCTATTTCATTGCCCGAGCGCATTATCCAGAGGAGTTTCTTCAGGGGCCTTCAGAGCTTCATACCACCGCAGGCACTATCAATACATTAGTGTTGATCAGCAGCAGTTATTTTGTGGTGAAAGGTATTTTTGCACTAAGGAATAGCCAGCCCGAATCTGCAATCCGTTGGCTTTGGATGACGGTCGGGTGTGGGCTCATATATCTGGCGTTGAAGTACTGGGAATATCAATGGAA
Source organism: Litoribrevibacter albus (assembly GCF_030159995.1). Lineage (NCBI taxonomy): Bacteria > Pseudomonadati > Pseudomonadota > Gammaproteobacteria > Oceanospirillales > Oceanospirillaceae > Litoribrevibacter > Litoribrevibacter albus. The sequence continues at coordinate 455,512 of NZ_BSNM01000014.1, forward strand.
TCTGGATCGAGGCATTGAAACTAACACCAACAACTTTTTTGCGATTTATTACTACACCACCTTCAATCACATGCTGCATGTTGGCTGGGGAAGCGGCGGTATTATCTGGGCGATCTTTAGAATTAAATCCGGCGCATTTGACGCAGATAATCATGGTGGATTGATTGCAGCTGCCTGTTACTGGCACATGATTGATCTGGCCTGGATTCTGATTTTTCCGCTTCTATACGTTCTACGTTAGACCCAGAATCAAAAAAGGAAACTTAACGAGGTACTTATGAATACACCTACTCGGCCAGTCCTTTCCAGCAAACATCTGGATCGCCTTTGGTTAGCCATGATCGCTATGACTTTATTAAATGCTTTCATTGCAGAAAAAGCCGAACCAAGTGCGCTGATCGCTGTTGTTATCTGCAGCATGATTGTTATCAAAGCGCGCCTGGTGATCGACTATTTCATGGAATTAAAAGAGGCGTCCCCTTACATCTACTACTTAATGAACGCCTACTTTTATATCTTTCCCTTTATTGCACTTCTGGTCTGGCTGTATCCGGAACCGCTTGCGGAATTAACGCGCCTCAGCCGATTTTAAATATCAACCAGGACATTAAAGCCACCAAAAATCATCCGCTGCCCATCGAACGGCAGTGGATTTTCTTCCATGTTACAAATCGGATCTTTCATAAATTTAGCCATGCCCTCATCTCGCACTTCCTTTGACGGCCAGATTATCCATGAAAGCACTACTGTCTCATTCTCCTTACACTTAACCGCCATAGGAAACGACGTTAATTTTCCCTCAGGAATGTCATCCCCCCATGCGTCAACGACACGTTCGGCGCCAAACGATTTAAAAACCTGAGCGGCTTTCTCAGCATGAATACGATATGCCTCACGACTATCATTCGGTACAGCACACACAAAACTGTCCAGATACCCCATGATTATTCTCCTATGCCACTTTAACCCCGATGAACAGGCGCTTAATAACCTATATTATTTTCGTCCTGAAGCTCACGAACCGGCCGAATCTCAATGCAGCCAAAACGTGCGGGTGGAATTTTGCTGGCTGCCTGAATGGCCTCGTTCAAGTCACGAACGTCCAATAGATAGAAGCCCGCTAATTGCTCTTTGGTCTCCGCAAATGGGCCGTCGGTAATGTCTACCTTGCCATTGCGAACACGAAGCGTTGTCGCTGTTTCTGTTGAGAGTAACGGTTCGCCGCCAATCATATGGTTTTGAGCTCGCAAAGACTCTCCGCAATCAATGCATTCACGATTCAAGGCATCCCATTCGACCTGGCTCAGTTCTTTCATTTTTGATTCGTCGTAGTACACCAATGCAATATATTTCATTTTCTAACCTCATCCCTTACCTTTTTTACTCGACTGCTGGTGGCAACATCACCATCCAACCCATACCAAATTTATCAGTAACCTGTCCGTAAAGAGGTGACCAGAACGTTTTCTCTAGTGGCATACGTACCGAACCGCCGTCGGCCAAAGCAGAGAAAACTCGCTGCGCTTCATCTTCTGAAGATAAGGTCAAAGCCAGATTAAAACCGCTGAATGAATCCGCATCGTTACAGCCATCAGAAGCAAGAATTCTCATATCACCAATGGAAAATTCACAGTGCATTACCTTGTCTTCAAAGCCTGCCTGCAATAATTCTTCAGGCAGCGGATCAGGGCTTTCATTGAAGCGCATCAACAGTTCCACATTGGCTCCTAGATGCTTCTGATAATACTCAAGCGCCTCATCACAACGCCCAGAGAAGAATAGATAGGTGTTTATTTTGGCTTTTTGCATGGAAAGGTTTTGTCGAAGCGCGCCTTCCTGCTCTTTAACCTTGCCGTCTGTGTCTACGTCTTCAAAATCTGCCATTTCAAATAACGGACGAATTTCAATATCAGAATCGTCTTCCATTGGGTTCGGGCACTGTTTAACCCACTCAACGGCTTCATCCAACGACTGCACATTCCATATCCAATACCCCGCCACTAACTCGTTGGTCTCCGCAAATGGGCCTTTGGTAATAGAGCGATCCTTACCACTGAACCGAATTCGGACACCATTACTGCTCGGTTTTAACCCTTCGCCCAGCTCCATAATACCTGCGTCAACCAGTCGCTCATTGAATTCACCCATCGCCATCAGTAATTCCTGACTCGGCATTTTCCCTGCTTCTGAGCTTTCCGTTGCTTTCACCATAACCATGACTTTCATTGTCTTTCTCCTTGCTATTGTTAGATCGAAAACTGATAGATAAAAACTACTAAATTAAAAAAGAGCACTGAACTTGTGTTCTCTACAAGGTAGTCGAATGAGCTTTCAATAAATCGACAATCCGTGAAAAAAATTTTTTATTTTTTTAATAATTTTCAATAAAGGGACAAGATCACGAGCACAGATGTTCTATTTTTCGTCGAAGAATTCGTTGTTCCGGTGTTTGTTTAGCAAGATGTAACGCCTGCTCAAAGGCACCGACCGCCTCGGTTTTTCGCCCTGCCCGTTGAAGAAACTCACCATAAGTAGCATAGGTCAGATGGTAGTTGCTCAAGACCGGGTTAGATAACAAACCTTCAACCAGTTCAATACCGGCCTCCGGGCCATCCCGCATTCCCACAGCAACGGCCCGGTTTAATTCGATCACAGGAGACGGTGCGACTTGCAACAACAAAGAATAGAGAGAGACGATCTGATGCCAATCAGTTTCGGAGGCATCTTTAGCTTCTGCATGAACAGCAGCAATAGCCGCTTGCAAGGTGTAGAAACCAATATCGCGGGTCGCAATAGCCTCTTGAACCAAGAGCGAGCCTTCTTTGATCAGTTCATCATCCCACAGCCTGCGGTCCTGATCTTCCAGCAAGATAATGTCGCCCTGATCATCGGTTCTGGCTATACGCCGGGATTCGTTCAATAGCATCAATGCGAGCAGACCCGTGACCTCCGAATCAGGCAGTAACGACCGAACTAAGCACGCTAAACGAATGGCCTCGAGGGTTAACTCAGATCGGATTAGTACATCACCAGAGGACGCAGAATACCCCTCGTTATACACCAGGTAGATCACTGACAGAACCGACTCTAAACGGTCAGAGAGCTGATCCGACTCCGGCAGTTCAAAGGGTACCTTTGCGTCTCGAATTTTGCTCTTACCTCGCACAATGCGCTGAGCCATTGTCGATGGCGAAACCAGAAAGGCGCTGGCCACTTCTTCCGTAGTAAGACCGCACACTTCCCTCAAGGTCAGCGCCACTTGCACCTTCTGATCGATGGAGGGATGGCAACAGGTGAAAATCAACCGAAGCTGATCGTCCTCTAACACATCCTCTTCAATCAAGGATGTCAGCTCTGGAGACGCCATCGGTTCTTCCTGCACGGAAGACGCCAACATCTCAGAGACAATTTCCCCATGACGTTGTTGACGACGAATTTGATCAATGGCTTTGAAACGCCCAGTAGATACTAACCAAGCTCTCGGGTTATCAGGAATGCCGTCGTTCTGCCATTGAGTTAAGGCAGAACTGAACGCTTCGTGCATTGCCTCCTCAGCGAGATTGAAGTCCCCTAACAGTCGGATCAAGGTTGCATAAATCCGGCGCGCTTCGGTTCGATACAGTTCATCCAGTGTCGATTGAATCAATGCATGAGTTGGCATGGGAAGGCACACGTTTAGGTTTGGTCAACTAGACTAACCTAGCTTAAAGCGCGTGTGCAATCCGTGAATCACTTGGCGAGTTAAACGCTGTTAAGACAGAGCTGATCATCACCGAATACGGTCCTTAATAACCCCTGCATAGACAGAAATCGGATACGAGTAATGAACTACACCATTTTCCGTTCTGTAGGGTCTGAAGCCTGATTGATTTACATCGACATCAGAAATCAATAACTCCCTGATCTTGTCATCATCACCAGGCTCAGGGAAAGACACCGCCAGTTGCTTTTCCAATTCGACGACAACCCGATAGCTATACTGTTTAACCTCACTAAACACCGATTGACCAAACATGCGCTGATAGTCTGCATGTTCCATTGCTCGTGTATGAGATGGGTCCCGCAAACGCTCGATCCGATTGTATAACTCGCTTTGATCCGGGTGAATTTCCACATCAGCGACAACAACGGTGCCTCCCGGCTTACAAACCCGAACCATTTCAGACAGCACCTGATCGGGCTGTTCAAAGTGGTGAAAGCTGTAGCGGGTCACCACCACATCAAAACTGGCGTCGTCATAAGGCAGGTGATTTGCATCGCCCTGACGAAACGTAGCATTGCTTAAACCATGCTGTTTTACCTGTTTTTCGGCCTGTTCCAACATAGCCGGGGTAAGATCAATGCCTTCCACTTGCTGAGCAACGGCAGCAAATGCAGTTACGACCAATCCGGGGCCACAAGCTACATCAAGCACACGGCTCGATGACGTCGCACCTGAGATACGTACAAGGTCTTCAATAGCATCTGAATGCCCAGGCAATTTGGTAAACGGCACCGCCTGCTTACTGAACTGGGCAATAATCTGTTGTTCATGATCGGAAGGGGTCGCTTCCTGATGGCTTGGTGTTTGAGATCCGGTCATTGTTTTAATCCTTGCTTGATCTGTAATTGACCCTCCCATTATGATGCTCAGAACCCTGTCTTTCTTAATACAAACTGACAATGAATATCGACAAACTGACACAGATACCCGTTGCAAAAGTAGGTCACTTAAACGATGTGACAAAACCCGTATTACCCTATTGGAACGAAGTGAAAGACGCCATGTGCTCTGAGCCCCACAGCCATCCCCGTGGTCAGTTGGTGTATTCCATCAAAGGGGTTACACGCGTCATCACTAATGAGGGAATACACTTAATCCCCAGTTCCCAAGCCTTTTGGTGTCCCCCCCATCATCAACACACTTTGATGTTTCCCGGTGCAGTGGAAGTGGCTAATCTCTTTATCGATGAAAAATGGGCGAAAGAATTACCAAACACCCAACAAGTGTTGAATGTCTCTTTATTGATGAAAGGATTGATTGGAAAAGCATTGGAAATTGAGCACGACTATCAAGAAGGTACAACAGAACATCGTCTAATGGTGGTGATCATTGATCAGCTAAAAGAGCTATCCCCTGCACCACTTACCTTGCCTTGGTCGAATAATAAGAAACTAGAGACGATTATGAAGGCACTCATTGCTGACCCTGCTAATACAGAGTCCATCGATCATTGGGCAGAACAGGTGCATTGCACACCCAGAACACTGGCCCGATTGTTCAACAAGGAAGTCAACATGACATTTACTCAATGGCGAATGCAGGCCAAGTTTTTCCATGCGATTGAGCAACTGAATCAAAAGCACTCGGTCACCGCAATCGCGTTGGACTTAGGCTACAGCTCACCCAGTGCATTCATTAGCGCATTCCGAAAAACACTGGGCAAAACACCTACTGAGTACGTAGAAGCACTTTTCTAAAAAACCTGCTGAACAATCTCTTGAACAACGGGAATCACAGACACCACCAGAAGTAACGACATGGTGTAATTAAACCATTTGCGGTGCGCATCGGATTTCAGCACTTTCTTGAGGATCGAACCAAACATCAGCCAGACACCCACACATGGGAAAGACACCACCAAGAAAGTCAACGCAATGGTTAAGTTCTGACTGTAGTAACTGGCACCCAAGGTTGTGAACGCAGCAATCGCGCCGGTTGCTACCACCCAGGCTTTGGCATTAACCCATTGAAACAAAGCCCCCTTCATAAAGCCCAAAGGTTCGCCCTGCTCGTCTCCTTGAGAAATTTCACCGGAACGGGCAATCAACCAGGCAAGGTACAGCAAGTACGCGGTACCTAAGCATTTAATGAATAAGTGAAGAGAAGGAAAAAGCTCAAAAAGCTGGCCGAAACCAAGGCCCACTAGTAACAACATTAATGCAAAACCGACACAAATACCGGTTAGAAGAGGAACGCTTTTCTTAACACCAAAGTTAACCCCAGAGGTCATCACCATAATGTTATTAGGACCAGGCGTAACTGAGGAAGATATGGCGAAGAGTATCACCGCATACATGTAGTCCATTTGAGCATCCCTACTGTTGCCAATTTAATTGAATTCGAACTCAATTAAATTGGGTCAACAGCAGGGATTTCAAGAGAAATAACTAACCATTTGATTAGTTTTAAAGCATTGCCTCTAATTCACTCTCGCGTTCATTATCCTTATGCATGGTCTTCTTACCTGGGTAGCTGGTGTAGAAATCCATATGAGCCGCTTTCGAGAAAGTATCCTGTCGTTGCTCATAGTCTTTGATCCACGCCAGCAACATACTCAGATTCGCATCCTGCGCTTCTTTCGATTCGTATTTGTGAGGTTCCCACGGTCTCTTCTTAGCATTCTCAATGCAGAGTTCCACAGGCAGATTGAGATATATGATTTCTTCTGAAAGCGGCGCGGCTATCTCCATCAAGTCGATGTAACAACCTTCAATCACCCAACCATTATTGGTCGCTGCAAACGCTTGAATGGCCGTTCCCGATTCTTCCAATGGAGCACGTTCAGGAGGGGAAGTTTGCATCCAGGCCAGCTCATCCAAATCCAGATGAGATAAGTTGTGTTCGGCACACAACTCTTTCGCCAATGTACTCTTACCTGAGCCAGAATTACCAAAAATTATTATTTTTCTCATGTAATCTCTCCATAATACTAAAGGTTGTCATCCGTTCTCTGTGATGATCGTCAAAACCGAGCTCTTTAAGTCAGTTCAAAGCTAGAAGTTCCTGGCCATCCAATGATTCATCCTCAGCAATCATAAGAAGAAAACGCTCAGACAAATCCAAAAACCTGAGCAATGTTCTACATATAAACTTTAATCAATATGCAACTAGCATTGGCTGATTTCACTGTCATTTGGGGTCATAAAAGCACGAGCTATTCTGCTTTGTCTTCCTTAGCCTAGCGTCCCTGTCAAACTACCCAGACAAATTAGCTTATTTTAATGAATAGGTATTAGTGAATAGCGCTATAGCAGAGAGAGTGCATACTTATCGCACCAGCCACTTATGAACACCTTCAGAAATTAGGATACCAACACAAGCAGCTATCAGTGCGGCAATGACACCAAAAACGAAACTTGAGTATTCGAGTTGCACGAACAACCCTGCAACAACGCCAAACAGAACGGCCAGGGAATATTCAAGCCAGGGATGAATAGGAACATCCCGAAGATATCTATCTCGCCAAACTAAAAGAAGACTAATCATTAAATACGTACTTATCGCACCAATGGTCTCAATCATGTTGCTTTACCGACGACTGATACTTCCTTGCATTAATTAAAGAGAAACGAGTAATCACAGGTCCGAACAATTCAAAAATAACTGTGGTTCCCACTAATAAGGATAGAATCTCTGAGGAATATTCGGGATATTTTTCTGTAGCCATAAGCGCCAAGCCCAAGGCAACACCTGCTTGTGGCAATAAACACCACCCAATGTACTTCTTAACGACAGGATCAGCGCCACCAAGGTTAGCACCAATATAACCACCCATGATTAAGCCAAATGAACGAGCCAAAATATAAGCTCCGCCAATGAAGCCAATAGTATGGAGTTGAGTGATGTCAAACTGGAAGCCAGCCATCAAGAAGAAAATAATCAATAGCGGCGTACTGATGCCTTCAATGGCATGGAACGGACGTTGATGGTGGGACGCAAAATTTGCCACCATTGCCCCTAACACGATGCTCGCAAGAAGATATGAAGAACCAGAGAGCTCGGCAATGCCTCCGGTCAGAAGCACAAAGCCCAAAGCTTCAATCAACAAGGGTTCCCCTTTAGACAAACGCCCCGTTAATTTTGCCATTGGCCAACCAATCACACAGCCGATCAGCACTGCCCCGCCGATCTCCCAGAAAGAGTGAAGTAACTCGTCGTAGAAGTTTGACGTTCCACCCAGAAACTCAACGATAGAAATGCATAAAGCAAAGATCAGAATCCCAAAGAAATCATCAATGGCAACCACCCGCAGTAACACCTTTGGCAGATCACCCGAGACGTGGGTTTCTTTTACCACATCAATGGTCGCAGCAGGCGCACTGGCCGGTGCAATTCCAGCCAGAAGAATGGCTACAACAATAGGAACATCCAATAGATAGAGCACCGTAAAAACAACCAGTGCCGCCCCAAGTGATTCAGACACAGTAATAGCCCAAACCACCTTGCCAGACTTCATCAAGGTTCTATATACGAACTGCTCTCCCAGTAAAAAACCGACCATGCACAAGGCAATTTGGCTCACAAACGGGAACCAGCTGTGCATGATTGGTGGAACAAGATCCAGGGCATTAGGGCTTGCCAGAGCCCCTGTTAACAACAGAATGGTGACTCTGGGAATACCCGTCCGTTTACCCAGTTCATGAGCAACTAAGCCAACCAAAAAGATCGCGCCAAGCGTGAACAGTATTACACCGCCCAAACTGATGTTATTAGAAAATTCCTGAATATGATCCATAAGGTGACTACATATACCTTAACAACTACGTTTCACTTAATGATGATTTAGCATTGATCTATTAATTGATCTGTTAAACGGTTACTCAATTCCAGAGCGTTCAAGAATCTCGGTATCAAAGCCATCAATACTCTTTTGATTCTTCTTAACCCAATACTGCTCTATTCCATCTTTGCCCTGACGCTCAGACCACTTGGTTAACTCATCCCTATCCCCCTGATAATCGAAATACGGCACAGCCATTCCGCAAGACGCTTGAACAAGGTTGATATCCAATACAAAGATCTGGCGATTCGCATCACTCTGAGGAAAGAGTTTTGAATAGTCTTCCCATTCGCTGTTTCCCCGATGCAACACGCTTGCAGAACCATAAGTTCTAAGAATTAACGGGCTTCCCTCAAAGGCGCAAAACATAAGAGTCATTCGAGGATTCTGTAACACATGGGAAGCGGATTCATTGCCACTGCCAGTTAAATTCAACCACGCAATTTTCTTAGAGTTAATGACTCTGAGAGAGTCACCGCCTTTAGGCGATAAGTTGACGGAGCCTGTTTCTGCTGCCGTCCCGACGAAATAGATTTTTTGCTCTTTTATAAAGTCGATGTGCTTATCCGAAAGCACTTCATATTGTGTTCCCATTGCACCAGTCCTTTTTATGCCGAGTTAAGCAAACAAAATAGCGATTAAAGCTCATTAAAGAAGGTAGAGATAGAAGTACCCAAGGTTTCAAGACATTGAGTTGACGCATCAACCTCAGCTCGTTTTCTTGTCTCTGAGATATCAGTATCTTTATCAGATAGCTCGATTAGAAGCTTCTTAGTCACCACATCCGTAAAAGGAAATATGCCTGTTTTAGTATCCAGCACAGCCGCCTCACATGTAGAGAACGCTTTGACCTGATCTTTACTAAACAAACGATACTCTTGAAAAATATCACTGTGAATATTGTAGATAACAAGCAGATGAGCCTGCATTCTGACCGCTGCTTCTCTCATCTGAGAAAGATTTAATTTTTCACTGGCGATGAAAGAAGGCAGTGCTACAACATTGTTTACTTGTTTGGCTGATAACAAGTTTTTAGTTAGCACATCCACGTACTGTTGCTGTAAATCGAAATAGCCTTCTGACCGCCAATAATTATAGCCGTAGTATCTGACTCCAAGGCTGGATGACCGAAGTTTGAGTAATGCCGCCCTCGCGTTTAAAGGTATTTCGAGTTTACCGTTTAAAATGGTATCCGCCGCTTCATTAGAAATATTCGCGCTGTCATTTTCAAACAGAGACGCTTTGATGGTTTCTCGTTCTTGATAGGCAGGCTCCGCGTAATAGTTTGGTTGTGAAACATCACGGCGAGCAACGGGTACAGCACAACCGGTTAAATAGCTAACAATGATTAAAGAAATAAAAATCCTCAAGACAAACTCCTTTTCCAACAGATAATGTTTAAGACAATCAACAACTAAAGGTTACCGACAGTGACGATGACCGGCAACAAATCCTATACCTCAACTTTGTACCCCAAAACCAGTTCATCACCCGGTAGCCCTCGAATTCCCCAGTTCTCTTTAGGGGTTTCAAATAGGGTTATTTCTAGATCCTGATGGCTGATTCCGGTGGCGTCGTTTATGTTTTTGAACAGCTCTCTAATCAAAGATTTCTTGGCATCCGTTGAACGCCCTTCAAACATAGAAATCTCAATGATCAGATAGTGCTCGGATCGATCATCCGGATAGATAAAAGAGTCTGTATCAAGGGAGATAAAGCGATGAAATTTCTTTTCTTTGGGATAATCGAGCGAAGACATTACAGCGCTATGAATGGCGTTAGAGATCGCCTCACGGTTTTGCTCAAGGTTAGCCTGTAATCCATATATTTTGATCTGAGCCATACAATCCATTGTTCCTAATAGTTTTTATAGCTAGTCCACCATACCAGCCTGTACTCTCTCTTCCTATATCTCAGACTGAAAATTGTCATTCATACATATAAAAAAATCCGGAGCCAAAACCTTAGCACCGGATTCTTCAACACGTTAATTCATTGTGCAATCAACGCATTAATTCATCAATCATCCATTACTCTAGCGAAGCATCCAGAACTTGCGCCATGCTCTTGCTCGATGCGTTTTGAATGTAAATGTACTTGTTCAGGAAGATATCCCAGTAATTTACTTTCTCAAAGTCGATATCCAGGTCATCCACAAAATTACCGTTATCTGCCAGCGGCGTCATGTAGTTACCAGTGTCATCCCACTGATGACCATTGTGGCGAAGGCTTTCGCTTTGAATGAATGGATAATGGTGGTTGTAATAAGAAGACGGCGCATCTGCAAACCAGGTAGTTTCGCCATCAATTTTTCTGTTCCAAACACATGAGTCATAGCTTTGAGGCTCAGATGAACCACACGAACTATGTAGAGGCACTACACTGTCGTCGTGACCTTTGATAAACAGATGAGTGATAAAGCCATACGGTTCATCACCTGCAGACGCAACTCGTAAATGAGGTATACCATCAGGGTTGCCCAAACCAGTGTTTCGAGCCTGATCAGGCTGCAAGTTATAAAGCACACCGGATTGGAAATGCTTCCCTGGCGCAAAGTATTCAACATCTTCTGTTCCCAGGAAGAAGTTAATCCAGCCATTAGCGTCATCCACTTCGTCTTGTTTTTCAGAAGAAAGCACAGTGTTTGATGCCAAATCATCCAGGAAGTTTGCCAAGTGATATAGCAAGCCCGCACCTTCAGTACCGCCTCGTGCACCCGCCAAATCCACATACGCTGTTACATCAAATGCACTTCTAGTGTTTGCATCCAACAATGAGTATTTGTTTTCTTCAACGTACTGCATCACCAGATCACCCGTTGAATGGGTAATCACCAAGCAGCCGTTGGTGCGAGAACAAAACGTTGGATCTTCTGCAAACAAATCCGAGATTTGTTGAGCGATGGTTGCCCCAATGCCTTCACCGTTAGCTTCTTCCAAGCGATAGGTTGAATCGAAATGCAAGATTTTTGCATTGTCATCGGAGTAATAAACCGCTTCTTTCGACGTGTCGTAGATATTGAAGGTATCTCCGTTCGCGTCCTTCAGCATAGGTAGGTTTTGGTCAAGCAACGTAATGCCCGTTGGATTACCTACGCTCACAGCTCCATTGCCATTATTGTAAAGATCAAAGCGATTCCAGTAGTTATAGCCAAAGCGTTTACCATCATCTTCTGTGCGTGAGACAAACACGTGTTGTAACTGGAAGCCCTGAACCAGAATGATATTTTTACCAGCTAACTGATTAGCTGAGGCATGAGTTGCACCTGCCATCAAGGCAGACAGAGCAAGTGATTTCCAAAGTTTCACGATATTCTCCTGTTTCTTTTTTGCTTATTTTTATCGTTTAGAACAAGAACTGCTTACGACCCTAATCGTCGTAACTCGTTAGCGATGCGTTGAGCCTTTTCATTAACGTAAGGCTTATCGAGGTATTCAGAAAAGTTGTAGCCTTCAACGTCATAGGCGTCTTGGTCAACTCTTCCAAATTCGGTGATGAAATCCGGTTTTGAAGGCAGTCGTTGCAGTGAAATATCCTTCAGTTCATAAGGGCCTTCAGAACCAGCTTCCTTGAGTGCCGCGATGTGCGCTTTCAGTATCAGCACACCACTACGCCCATTAACTTGTTCTTCTGCTCTTAAATTCACCAAAGGCCGACCGGTTTCGGACTCATATAAATTGGCTCTCAAACGGTGATAGCCAGGCTTTTCCGTAGAGATATAAACAGGAATGTGCAGGTATTCATCGTGTATTTCAGAAGGCGCTACCTGCTCAACTTGTGCAACGGTTGCAAGGTACTCAATACTGGTACCTCTTTGATAAGTCTCACCCAAAAATTGAAACTCTGTATCAATAGTTAATTCACGCTTCCATTCCACATCGTCAAATCTCAGTTCACTGAAATCCAACTGGTACTGATGTGCGCCATCTTCTTTCGCAATCACTGTGGCGTGTGCCAACGTTTCTCCATTACTAACTAAGCGAGCTGAAACCGCACTGTTTTCGTCCTCGGATAGCCCAGAAATCTCAGCGTCTACAACCAAATGATCGCCGTAGAAAAAGCGAAGCTGATTAGGTTTGATCGACAAAGTTGGGCTGTTCGGGTCTGTCAGTTTGGCAGGTAATTCATTCGCAATTGGGATATCCGGGAGATACTTACTGGCTAATTCGTCAGGATTAATCGGTGTAGAGAAACTTGGGTACTGAGCTTGTGCATCATACGCTTCGCTTATTTTTTGCAGCTTCATTTTCATTTCATCATCAAACTTGAAGCCTTCTTCCGTTTTTTCAACACCAGGCAACAGCTGAGGAGACGTTGTTTGAGCACTGGCAGTTTCCTGCAATTGCTTAGGTTGAGTTTGTTCTACAAGAACCTCTTCAGCCAAGGGCACGGTGTGATTTTCATTAATGACAAATGAACTGATAATTCCTATGCCACAAATACCCAGCACAGAAATCGCGCCTAACTTAATCGGATTAAGCGAATTACTCATGAGCGACCTTTTTATTGTTATTTTTATAAAAGAATAAGTGATCTGAGAGATGGGTCTACTCCCCAAATGGGGGAGGTAAGTTGTTCAAGCAAGGAAAACGAGGAAGATAAGAAAACAAAAAAGCTATTAAGAAGAGATCTGTTTTTGACTCTGAAAACGGCCCAGGATAACCATTAAAATCCCCCCCAGAACCATCAGTGTAGCGATCACAAACCGAAGCGTTATCTCTTCACCAGAGAAGACAAAACCTCCGATTGTGGCAATGATAGGCACCAATAATTGTAGGACGGCCGCTTGAATAGCAGATAGCCCTTCTAATGCCATATACCAGATGGTGTAGCCAATGCCTGACGCGAGCCCACCCGACAACATTGCCAGTACAATGCCATATAAGGTCATCTGGCTGTTCGAGATGGTTAATACGATTAAAAGCACGACGAGAGGTAAAGTGCGTACAAAATTAAAGGCAGTATCGGATAACGGATGTCTGGACCCTTTGCCTGCCAGGGTATAAAAACCCCATGCGACACCTGCAGCAGCCATAAACACAAAGCCCAATAGAGATGGAGCTTCTACCCCTGGCAACATCAAATAGGTAAACCCGGCAAAGGCAAGCAAGACACCTAACCACTCAATGACAGTAAGCCTATTACCCGTGACCAGGCCAACCGCAATCATAGTAATTTGAACCGCGCCAAACAAAATCAACGCACCGGTTCCGGTTTCCAAAGACACATAAGCATAAGAAAAGCCGATGGCATAAATGAACAACATTAAAGCGGCCCGCCAACTCCCTCGGGTCGGTTGAGTCTGGTGTTCGTCAGCCCCCTGTACCTGGCCGTTTCGTACTTTCACTCTGTATGGAGACAATGCCAATACAGCCAAAAGCACAGCAATGCCTGTCAGTAACCGAATAGAGGTAAAACTCGCTGCATCAATTCTCTCCTCACCTAAAGCCAGTCGGCAAAAAATGGAGTTACCAGCGAAAGCAATTAAGGCAACGCTGGTGAGAAGAAAAACCTTCATTGATTTGTTTAGATGCATCGAATCTATTTCACCCAATGGTTATTGCCAAACCTTTGTGTACACATTCTATACCCGCTCACACTATAGAAATTCACCACCGCATCTGTCTCCAGACAAGCGCAGTTAACAAGAAGCGTTAACAAGCGCCATGAACAAAAACAATGAACACGAGCGATGAATATAACCGCAGTATAGAACTTGAATCTCTGTAAGAGTGTTATAAGAACCAAAGGTTCGGCAAACTAATTAGATGACGTTGAGTCAATGACACATAACCCTTGGTTTGTATTGGCATTTTTACTATCACAGCGAACCAATACCTGCCCGCCTTCATTCAACACTTCACCCTGCCATTGTCCTTGCTCTTTCAGCGACATCAGCAGATAACCAAACTCATCCAACTGATTTACCTGCGCGGCCTTACCATCGATGGTGCCTTGATAATTCCCTGTTGTAGATTTATTCAAGCTAACACCGCTGTTGCCTATGACAATCTGCGGTGGTCTGGTACTGCCAGGAAAACTGATGTCTTGATACAAATGCATATGACCTGAAAGCAGCAACTGTACTTGTGACGCAAAGGCTGCCCCTTCACTCTGTTTAAGAGCTGTCTGCAGCATCACATTCAGACTACTCACCGCAGTAGGAGTTGATTGAGAGGTATCAATCTCAGCCCCCCAAGTTGGCCGATGGGTTAACATCCAAACAGGCTTATCGTTAGAAGGTAACTGGGCTTGTAACTGCTCAAACTGCTGAGTGAATTCAGAGGTTAACGGGTTATCTGAGCTTGCATCACAGGCGTTGGCACTGTCCATGACCCACAAATCAAGCGGCTCCAAAGACACCACATAAGGTTGAATCATATTGATCGAATTCACTGCGTTATAGGCTGGCCGTGCAATCGATCCTTGATTAGGACAAACCAATTGCGAAATCCCCCCTTCTAGCGAAGACCCCGGACCGAAGAAATAAAACCAGCCTACGCCTGCACGACTGCAAAGCTCGTGATTGCCTCGGGCAAATACCCAAGGTGCAGTGGTCAATAATTCCTGAGCTGGCAGGAAGAAATCTTCATACCAGTACTGCCATTGATCCGGCTTAGAGCTATCGCTGGCGTTCTGACTGTAATACGGGGTGCCAACATAGCCACAAGATGCGCCATCGTAACCACCATCCCCAGCATCATACGCATAGATTTTCTCCGGTTTCTTTTTCAGGCTGCCGGACGTCCCACGGTAGTTGTAATCGCCCATATGCAGGATCAATTCTGCACCACGCGTTGCCCCCGCCTTGGCAAGCTTAGAAAACGGGCTGGCCGCCTCCCCCGGTTTACAAACAGATGCTTTGCACCCCGTATCCCCATAGACCAACACTTCAGAAGGAGCCAAAGTCGCAGCCGCAAGCTCAAACTCACTATTAGATACTCGATAGCTAACACCGACAGAAATCATGGCTTCGCAGACAGTAACGGGGAAGTTCGTCCGGTCAGGATGAAACCCTCGCTCCGACATCTTCACCGTCGATTGATCACTGCCCGTTAAGATCGGGCAAGCTGCGCCTAGGGAATTCAAAACCGCCCTGGCATACAACACAGGTTCACCGTTTTCATTGCCGCCATTACTGGCCGGAGCAAACAAGCTATATACGGCAACGACATCAGCGGGTTGTTTTGTTTTATTCCACAAACCACATGCCGATAAACACACAGAAATAATAAGAAAAATCGAGATTTTTAATGCATTAGAGAGCTGAATGGACAAGCGCCCATCCCATGACGAAATATTCATAGTCCTTTCCACCTATCCTTGGTTTAACGAAGTGAGAACACAATCGACTGTTACATAGCCGACATCATTTCAGCCATTTAGAACAGATGTGTTTGATGTTTGGTTCACTAGTGCGTTCAATGAGTATAGACAGGCGTTTAAAAACGCCAATGAAAGAATGGCATTTGCTTTAGCTTTTTTAGTGCAACCAAGAGAACAACCTTAGTTACGCTTTTGTGTTAAAGGACTGGTGATACTCAACCTCTCCCTGAGGGAAGTCCCCTTGAAACAAGATCGCCTGAAAGTACTCTGGCGGAACATTCGGAAGTATCAGCCCATCAACAGGACAAAAGCCAAACCTGCTGTAGTATTCTGGATCACCCAGCAAAACACAGCCATTGGCCTGCATCTCTTTCAGTTCGTCCAAAGCGGCATTCATCAATAGAGAACCAATGCCTTTGCCTTGTTGACCCGGCTCGACAGATATAGGCCCCAAGCCATACCAACTGTCAGCGCCGTTGGATACCGAAACAGGTGAAACGGCCACATGCCCAACCACCTTGCCTTCCGTCTCCGCCACCAATGAAATACTTAATACGCCAGACTCTCGCAGTGCCTTAACGATAAACTGCTCGGTATGATCGGTATGCGGTGCATTAAGAAACGCAGCAACGGTGACCTCATGGATCTGATCAACATCACTGGGGGTTTCTTTTCGAATGGTGATGCTCAAGTTTGCTCTCCTAGCAGCTTTCGAAGCTGGTTAATCTCAAAAGTTTAAAACAATAATGACTCAATGCGTATCTTCTAGCACAGTAAAAATCGCCTTACCTATGCGTGTAATCGCTTGGTTACGATCATCAAACGATGCCTCTGTTTGAGCAATATAAATGCTAATAATTAGCGGAGCCCGATTTTCACTCCACACAACAGCCGTAATGCTTCTGGAGCCATAACCACCTGCGCCTGAGCGGTCCCCTATTTTCCAGCCTTGAGGTAACACAGGGCGTAACAAATTGCCGGTAACTTGGTTATCAACCATCCATTCCATGAGTTGAGCTCGGCTCTCTTCAGAAAGCACTGAGCCAAACAACAAGGACTTCAAGGTGTGAGACATGGTATTAGGCGTGGTTGTATCACGTAAGTCACCCGGTTTTCCTTCATTCAATTCCGTTTCGAATCGATCTAACCGAGTAATGTCATCCCCTACTTCGCCAACGAACTTCGTCACTTCCGAAGGCCCGCCGATTACCTCTAACACCTTATTTGCAGCGGTGTTGTCACTTGTCAGCATGGTGGCAGAACACGCCTCATAGAGCGTCATCGTTTTGCCAACGTATTTTTCTGTCACAGGAGAATAAGTCACCAAGTCGTTCTCAACTATAACCACCGAATTGGAAGGTAGAATACGTTCCTGATCTACGTCGAAGAGAAGCTTGGCACACGCCAGTGTTTTGAAAGTGCTTGTCAGCGGGACACGTTCATCCCCTTTATAGTCCCACTGCTGATTGGTTGCTGTATCCAGAATGGAAACACCAATGTATGCCGATAAGTGTTTCTCAGCCAGTGAGATTACTTGTTCCACTGAGCTAAAATTTACCTCCTCAGACTGAACTGAAAGCGGCATGAGAAGAGTAATGAACGTAAATACAAGAACACGAGATTTCGATATTTTCATAAGATCTGAATGAGAAATTTAGCAGCAATCCCAGTAGAACCAAGCGTTTTCAAACTTTCTTGCTTCCAAGTCTCCGAGCCTAATGAACAAGTGACCGACACTACTATCTCCAAACATAATATAATCATCAACATCTATTTGAAGGAGTTGAATGTCATTCTTTTGATTAGGTCGATAGTCACGAGGATCACTTTGAGTAAAGTCGCCGTAACCACCAATTTTATGGCCTGTACTTGAAAAATACTCATCAAATTCCTTTTGTTCCTCCTCGTTAAGATCATCTTCAAAATCCCAATAATCCTTTGTGCCGAACATAATTGAAAACTGGGAATCCTCGCTACAACCAGTATCGATTGCTTTCTTAAAGCTTAACTTATGTATGCTTGAAACTGGGAGTTCATCATATAGCCCGGCATCAATGAATGAAAAATCAAAAATCGGCGTCTTTTTTAAATCTTCTTCACTATGATATATGACCTTCTCGCTCCCCATATCCCACCACTCATCAGCAGGAAAGAAGAGTTGAAGAACACCGCCAGATGGAAAGAAAGGCAACCCTAGAAATTTACTCTGTGTTAGCTTTAATGGATCATCGGTACGTTTACAATCCAACGGTTCTGCTTCGATGGATACATATTCTCGTTGAGCTTCAACTAACTCAGCTTCAAAAGCTTTTAATACGTTAGGAACAGCAACCTGCTCTTTCCTTGATTTCATTTAGTTTTCCTTAATTATCCAGAGGTCGCATACGTTTCAAGCTGCGGAGTGCTGCATCAGTAACCTTGACTAATTAAGGCTGCACTTTGTTCAGCCAAATTGTCATTTCTTCCTTCACGGCATCATCAAAATACCTTGTAGTACCATCAACCAACTCTACTTCAAGAACTGATACATCAAAATCACGACTAAATGCTGAGGAAAAGGACGGATCGACCATCAAATCGCTTCAGCCGCCAAAATCAGTTCACTTTCAATCTGATCCCAGTTCATGGGTTCCGAGGTAATAACCTCTATCCGGCTGTCATGGCTTACATTGGTTTCTTTGAGGGTGACCATACCTTGCTCTGAGTTGATGATCAGGGATTGATTCTCGGAAATCTTGAATACCCCTTTCACGCGGTCTACTTGCAAACCGAAAAACAAAGCTTGCAGTTTCATGGCATCAAAGGTTAGTTCCTGCCGAAAGATCCAACCACAGCTCACATGCCCACTGCCGGTATTTTCTTTTCTGATAAAGAGTTGATCGTCCGGAACCGCCAGCGATGCATTATCCAGCACATGTCCGTGATCGTGATCGTGATCGTGATCGTGATCGTGATCGTGATCGTGATCGTGATGATCAGACTGATCTGCGGATGAATGGCCATCAAGCCATTCCAGGTCAATCCGCCCGAAGCTGGTCCATTTCGTTTGGCAATCTGGTCGAATTCGCCCTTGGTGTTTTAATTCCCTAACCCACTCATCAAAGTCCGTTTGATATGGGCCGTCGTATAAATCGCCTTTGGTCGCAACGAGGTAATCCGCCACCGCCAGTTGGGTACGATAAATATCGTGTGTTTGATACTTTTCAATACGGATCTTGCTTGGATCAACCAGGGTGATGGTGTTTTGAAGTTCAACCACCGTTTTGTAATTATCACCGGTCAACATCTGGATGATTTCATTTGGATGCCCTAGCCCTGTGGGTTCAATCAACAGTCGGTCCGGATTTTGGGCAAGTAACGCATTCAGCCCAACCTGAGTAGGTAACCCATTGACACAACACATGCAGCCGCCGGGAATTTCTTTGATTAGAAGATCTGAGTTGCCTTCTGATGTCTGGCGATCAGCTTGTTGTGCTTTGAGAATGGCACCGTCGATTCCTACCTCACCAAATTCGTTCACCAACACCGCCCAACGTTCATTGGCGGGTTTATGTTTCAGAAGATGAAGAATCGCCGTGGTTTTCCCGACACCGAGAAAGCCGGTAATGATGTTAACAGGAATGGCGTGTATGTGTGGCGAGGAAGGCATGATTCAGAGCACCCAAAAAGGCTAAGGGTACTCTGTCTCAGGAGGAAATGAAAAGGGCTTATTTAAAACGGCCAAGCGCTTCCATTTTATCAGCAACCGCTTTGAACTCTGGTTTGTTTTCCAGAATCTCTTCTTTGGTTAGGCCTTCTAATTCGTGCGGGAACACCAACCACTCATTGGTTTCATGAACATAGAAGTCAGGGGTGTTTTCTGTCTTGTTGTTCGCAGGCTTGAAGTAAGGCGTTGCAATACGGATCTCAGGTGTATTCTTCTTACAGGCTTTCTTAATATCATATACAGTTTGCTGGATGCTCAACCCTGAATCATGAACATCATCGACGATCAGTAATGAATCTTCTGATTCCAGACGTTTGATCAAATAGGTCAGACCATGTACTTTCACATGACGGCTTCGCTCACCAATGCCCGTATAAGATGACGTACGAATTGCAATGTGGTCACAGTCCACGCCTAGACAATCCATCACTTCCTGAACGGCAATCCCGACCGGGGCACCACCACGCCAAACGCCCACAATGTAATTTGGACGAAAACCACTCTCGTATATCTGCAAAGCCATTTGCGTAGAATCTTCAAGAAGCTGCTGTGCACTGATATAAACTTTATCCATGAAAAACCTCTAATTTAAAAGGTGGTCTCACCTTATCAAATGCCCACTGAACATGCTGCATGGAGCTATCCAAAGCCCTAGAAGATTCTAGCAGCAATTAAAGGCGCGACAATGACTCAGGGCAGTAAATGGATTCTGACATTGAAGAATGCCAAACATTCCAAAAATCTGTGCGCCCCAGTTATTCTCTTTTCAAACACAGTCAAACCTATACGACAGGTCACCGAAACGCTCAATCGCATAGCGACGAACATAAATATCAAACGACCGTTTAAAAAGAAGGCCGGCGATTATATGTTGATCAAACGGTCAAATAAAGTGTTTTTGCCCAGAAGCTGACAACTAGCCGTATTTATTCTCTGAAAAAGTGGCTTGAATTAGCTCAATTTCGGGCATGTGAGACTTGAAGGCGTCCACGCAATCCCGATCGAACTTGGTGCCGGAAAACTCTTCCAACAATGCGAGTGCACGCTCGTTAGTCCAAGCTTGTTTATAGGGGCGACTGCTGGTCAAGGCGTCAAACACATCCGCCACGGCAACGATTCTCGCTTCAAGAGGGATCTCTGTCCCCTTCAAACCACAAGGATACCCAGACCCATCCACCGCTTCATGATGATAAAGCGCAATGTTCCTGAGCATGTCGATGTTTTCGAAGCGTTCAAAACCATGATTGTGAATCAGCTTATCAATCAGGTATTTGCCGTCTTCAGGGTGATGACGCATGACTTCCTGTTCTTCCTTATTGAGCGGGCCTTTCTTTAGTAATACCCGATCTGGAACTTTAATTTTGCCCACATCATGCAATGGCGCAAACTGAAAAAGCTGCTCAATATAGCGATCATTCAAATCGTACTTCTCAGCTAACGCACGAGCAATTTCACGCGCATAACGAGACATTCGTTCTAAATGCCCTCCCGTTTCAGGGTCTCGTGAATGCGTCATGTCTAGAACGGTTCGAATGGTTGCGACCAGTGTTTGAATGCTACTGAGTTCACTGAAGACCATCAGCGCAATCATTTGCCCAACCATATCCAGTTCAGTGACAAGAAACTCATCAAATTGTAAGGGCCGCTTGGAATTAAAAAAGATAAACCCAAGGAAGTGATCATCGTAAACCATCGGGTAGGTATAACTGGACCGGAACCCCGCTTTCAGAAGCGCTTGAATGTGCTCTTTCTGAACCTGCTCTAACTGTGAAAGATCAGGAATTATTCGAGGCACATGCGTTTGTGCGATCTCGCTAAGCGATTGAGACTTGGATAAGGGGTATTGGTATTGTTCCAGCGGCGTCTCTTCATCACTGCTGTAGATGAAGGTTTTCAGTAAATCGGTGTGCGTGTCGTATAAGGCAACGGCGATGCGATCAATATACGCATGGTGTTGATTGATTAACTTTCTGACCCAACACAGCTTTTCAGCAAGCGGCTGACCATCCTGTATCGGGTTAGTATGTGGAGTTGTCATAATTCAGGTCGTCTTGAAATTCCTTTTCATTACAGTTTAGTCGGTTTCCCCCTTCCCACCATGCGCATTCATTAATCCATGTCAGCACAAGGCTCTATAACGCAGGATTCTTTAACTTCCCAAGCCAATAAGGCAGATTTCCTATCCAGCCCCCAACGATAACCACCCAGCTCACCCGTACCACGCAACACGCGATGACAAGGAATCAGATAAGCCAACGGGTTCGCACCAATGGCCGAAGCCACAGCCCTCACCGCTTTGGGTTTACCGATGGCATCGGCAATGCGTTGGTAACTGGTTACGGCGCCGTATGGCAAATTGAGCAGGGCCTTCCATACCTGAATTTGAAAGTTCGTGCCTTTGGCCAACAACACCATTTGAATGGGCGAGGTACCTTGTGCGGCTGTTGATGGCTCAAATAAGGCATCAGCAGTAAAGCGGGTTTTCGGTTCGTCATGAATCAAACGCGCCTTTGCCCAGTTGCTTTCCAACTGAAGAAGCCCAGTGCCATCCTGTTCATCTTCCAGAAACGTTAATTGGCAAATCCCTCGCTCTGTCTGAGCGACAAAGACAAAGCCGAAGGCTGTAGGATGAACACCGTAATAGATCTCCAACCCCTCACCCAATTGAGCGTATTGTCCTGGCGTCACTGCTTCCATCGTAATGAACAAATCATGTAAACGGCCGGAGCCCGACAAGCCAACATCCAGTGCGGTATCAATCAGCGATTTGTTATCAGCCAGATGTTGCTTTGCAGATTCCAACGTCAGGTGTTTGCTGAATTGCTTTGGCGTCACCCCAGCCCACTCCTTAAACATCTTTTGGAAATGGTATTCACTGAGGTGAACGTGTGCAGCCACCTCTTCCAAACTGGGTTGAGCAGAGACATTAGCTTTAAGATAAGCGATGGCTTTCTCAACGCGTTGATAGTTTTTAGCACGGGATAGTCTGTTATTTTCAATTAATTGGAATTCAGCAATCATAAGCTCAGTCTAACGTCAGTATTATGATCAATCGGTAGTAATAGGATCAGTCACAGGTTATAAGATGAGTCTAACCGTTCTGAGCCAGTAAGCGACCCGATTCTTGCGCTCTTGTACCAGATCGTCAAAGCAAAAAACAAACGGATCGAATGAAGCGAATGCGCTAACGCATTAGAGCAACCGTTTTTGATATTGCAACGGAGTCTCATCAAACCATTGCTTGAAAGCCCGACTAAATGCGCTCTGTTCCGAATAACCAAGCATCAACGCAACCTCCGGCAAGGTTAACTTCCTGTCTTTGAGATATTGTTTTGCCAGCAACATCCGGGTGTCTTTCAGTAATTCACGGAACACCACTCCTTCTTCATGAAGACGACGATGTAAGCTGCGAGTAGACAAGTGAAACTGCTCAGCCACAGCTTCTACCGTAGGCTCCCCTTCCTGCAATGCACGCACTAACACCTTTCTGACCTTGATTAAGAAATTGTCTTTGTCGTCATCGGCATTGGGGGCTTTTTCAAGCAAATTCTCCGCTTGCATGCTCATCAGCTGATGTAGCTGTTGATCGCTGCCCTGAATAGGCAAAGAGAAATAAGACGCAGGAAAGGTGACACTCAAATTGGGTTGCCCAAAGTTCACCTCACAATCAAAATAGTCGCGATAGATGACTTCATTGTCAGTCGCGACTTTGTTCGTGAAGTTAATGCTAATCGGCTTGATGGAATCGTCCGCCAGCATTTCTCTCGCCAGACTCACCAAGGCTGAGATCAAAAGTTCGTCGGAAAGCTGATTTGAATAACCGTAATCTGCCTCCCAAATCAGCTTAGCCAAAAAGCGCCCTTGGGAATCACTTTCAAAAGTCAGCGCCGCGCGATTACCATCGTATAGTAAGCGTTGGAAACGTTCGAAACAGCGAAGAGCCTGTTCCAAATCCTGACTGGTTTTAAGCAAATAGCCCAAGCACCCGAAGTACTCAACCTTAACGAACTCCCCTATCTTCAGCCCAAGTGCTGGCTGCCCTAATGCGTGCTGCAAGCTTTCCAACAAAGTCCACCACTGTTCGAATGAAAGATGCTGAACGTTTGATACCAACGCCAATTGCTCTTTGAGCGCTTCCGGTGGATTACTCAAAATATCCGGACTCAGTTCCGTCATGTAGTGCTTAACGAAGTCGGATATCAGATTGGATACGTCAGACGTAATAAACAGGTTGTTGAGCATGACTAAGTATTCGTATTAACCATCAAAGATCTAATTAAAATGCATATTGGCTCAGATTGTCAAAAACAAGACTCAGTTAGTCAATAATGTCTTGCGTTTCAATTCTACTATTTAAGCCTGAGAGAACAGTTAACGCATGAGTCGTTCAACACAACTATAACTACAAAGATCGCTTAACAGATCGACAAAATTAGTGAGGCGTAGAATGCAAGATTTACTGCATGCAATTGGCTTTATCATCACCTTCGGGGTGTTTTTTGTGGGGATTATCATTGCGGAAGCCTACTACTGGCACCGTAAAGGCCGCACCGACATTTATGATTTTAAAGAAACCATCGCCAGCATCACCACGGGTGCCATGTATAAAATCACCGACGGTATATTGATTGCCGTTGTTATTACAGGGCTGTACGACTACATCTATCAATTTGGCCTACAGTACATTCCAAACGACGGCATCTGGAGCGTATTACTGATCTTCTTCGCAGTAGACTTCGTGTTCTACTGGTATCACAGAGCCATGCATAACATTCGCTGGTTATGGACAGGCCACGTAACGCACCACTCCTCTACACGCATGAATTTCTCAACAGCGCTACGCCAGAACTTTTTGTATGACCTGAACTTCGGCTGGCTTATCTGGTGGCTTCCTATTGCCCTCATCGGTTTTGACAAAGACTGGGCCATCATCGCCATTGAATTAAACCTTGCGTATCAGTTCTTCATTCATACTGAAATGGTGAACAAGCTTGGTTGGTGGGAGAAATTCTTCAACACGCCATCACACCACCGCGTACATCACGGCAGCAACCCGGAGCAAATCGACACCAACTTCGGTGGTGTACTGATCATCTGGGACAAAATCTTCGGCACCTTTGTCGATGAAAAAGACGCTGGAATCATCAAATACGGGTTAACCACACGTCAACCAACGACCTTAAATCCGATTCGTCTATGTACCGATGAATTCGTATGCATGGTGAAAGACATTCTTCGCCACAAAGATCCACGCATACTTTGGAAAGGCCCGAACTGGGTAGAGAAAACCTATGGGCGAGAGGAAGAACAAACGGCTTCAACTGCTTCGTCAAATACGGTGAGTAATTGATGGTGGGCTCCGAAAGGAGCCCTTTTACTTTTGGTTATGAACCTACTCACCAACCAACTTTGTGCTTTGACAAGTGCCATTAACTTTAGAAAAATAATACATCAGCAAACCGTACTCACTATTTTCTGATCCTGGACTCCAAATTAAATAGCTATTACTTTCCTCGAATACCGAAAACTTGTAAGGCTTGCCCCAAGCATCAACCAAAGCAGACTTATCTTTACAAAAAAAGAAATTCCTATCCTACACTTTCTAAGATGCGTACCACCTTCAAGGTACTTATGATTCGAAATAAGAATCACTCATTAACATCAGACTTGGGAGAATCATATCAGTCAGGAAGCCCCAGCATAGGGTCAAAATTTTCATGGAAGGATTTGAATTAGAGTGGAATTACTGAAAAAAGTAATGTACGTGATTACACAAACTACGACCAAAGTGTCTGCATGAGAATTATATCGTTATTCATATCTTTAATATTTTTAAATATACCCACTGCTTACTCCCAGATTGTGTCCGTGGCCGGAGTGCCCGAAACCAAAATCGCTTATGAATCCATGCTGGCGCAAAAAGGTAAAAATCCACTGGCAATAAACGACTACCGCTCTGAGTATTCCAGCAGGCCAGTGATATCCTTGATTATCATCCAACAGGCTCTACATGCATGAGGCATAAACGCCACAATCGACTTTGTACCCTTCCCAAATCTCGCAAAAAGCATCAGAGAAGTAAAAAACGGAAGAGTTACCATTTTAGCTTCAGACATGTGGGAATCTGATTTCGATGAATCTGTCTACAAATCAGCTCCCTTTATTCGAAAGGGAGAGTTTGAAAAGGGAATATACACCACTGCCGACTCAGATCTGCATAAGGGAACATGCGATCTTGCAATACTACAAAAATTAGCGCCTTTAACGGAAAACTCCTGGGGAACCGATATAGAGGTCCTCAATCATATGCAGTTCAAGACCATTCATACAGCTTCGCGATATAACCTTCTTTTCAAAATGTTGAATAAAAAACGAGCTGACTTCATTTTGCTGGAATTCAGCAGTGAGTCCACTACTCTCGCCCATCGAGATCCGTCAGGAGATCTTTACCCTGTTGAAGGGATAAAGGTAGTTTTTCCTTTCAGCAGGCATTTCATGGTTTCAAAAAAGCATTCTCACGGCCAAAGAATTTATAATGCTTTGCAAAAGGGTCTGAAAATCCTACGTAAAAACGGAACCATTGAAAAAGCGCTCTATCAATCAAAATTAAAGCTGGAAAGGGTTAAAGACTGGAAAGTCATTTACCCTCAGCAGGACAACTAGTTAATTGAGGGTAAAAGCAAGGACCTCCAACAAGATCCAAGTCAACAGCCACTAAAAAGCCAGTTTTTATTAGCCCTGACCCAATTGACTCTAACAACACCATACCTTGGGATAATCTAAACATCTGCAGCAAAACAGCGAAAAACGCCTTCTTCATGTATAAGTCGTTCGATCTTCATCTTAAACCGCTTTGACGAACTGCTGCTGAAAAATCAACCAAAAATGAAGTGATTGATGACTCAATCTCGGGCACACGCAGTAACTCTCCGATTTCATTTGGAGACTTTCCAATGAGTGGTACACGCAAAAATAGGTGCTCAAGAAAATTTGAGCTCACCGTCGAAAGTACTAACCTTAGCGAAAGTAGCATATCTTCGCCCCGATGAGATGCATGGACTAAAGCTATGGGCTTGTCGATAATTTCATCACGAGAAACCATCCAATCGATGGCATTTTTTAGACCACCGGGTATGGCTCTAACATATTCAGGACTTGAGATTATAATCCCATCAGTATTAGAAACCGCTTTCATAAATTCACGTACTTCGGCCGGAGTAGCATCGCCCTCTAAGTCTGGAGAAAAAACGGGAAGCATATTGAGACTTTGAAAGACCGACAGCTCAATACCAGCTGGAGCAAGATCTTTCATGCCTACCAATAAAGCAGTATTCGTAGACTCTTTTCGTGCACTACCGGAGATGGCTAGTAATTTCATACCGTCCTTGTTTTGGCTTAAAGCCCGCATAATAGGCGGGAATGCATGGCTACAGCTAAAATTAGCGAGGAACGATCGCCAGCCGAGCTTCATACGTCCATTCATTAATTCGTTTGTTATGTTTTTAAACCACGTTCTATTGCGGATACCTAATGCAAAATACCTAACACGAAGATCGTTTGTTGAATGGTTACGAACTCACGGCTGGTTACTACTAAAACCTAGCACCATCACAATAAACGAATACTTGATCAGTGATTTTCTTAAAATGACTACCGCTTTCAGGTTTATTTCTTATATTTAATGGCCCAGGATGATTAACCTTAATAACTACGCTATCACGCCCTCGCCCATATTCGATAGTTTCAATATTTTCGGTAGACAATAGCTCTTCGTATTTTCCAGCTACTTTAACCAAACGAAGATGAGCATGCTTTGGATCAAGTCCAACTGTCTCCCAATCTGGGGATGAAATATAGGAGATCTCACCATTAAATATGGCAACAGTATGTTGATCATTGCTCCATACTTTTTGATATTTATTGGCTAAAGCTACATCATTAACCCAATGCTTGATATATTCGATATTACTTTCGTTTTCTGCCGTAGAGGCCAAGTACTCACATTGTTCCTTTAAAAAGCTGTCAGTACGCCAACCGACATAAGCGAACCCACCAACCAGAAATATCAAGATAATTCCAAATATTTTAAACAGTGTGCGCATATGTATATGTGCTCGCTAAGAGTTGAAATCAATTGAATATTAGTAACTGTATTCAAGAACAAACCCTGTATCGCTCATACCCATTTTCATAAGAAGATCTTTCAACTCTTTCGCGAATATAATTTTCACACTTTCATCTAAACTAGACACATCGAGATTATGTTCTTTCTTACATTTAGTGACGATTACATACTTGTCTATTAAAACCAGGCCTTCATTTTTCCAATATTCATCTGCCTTCGATATCTGCTCAACAGCATATCCAGACATATAACCAGAGTAGTCTTTAACCTGTATAGCTATTGCATACTGGAAATCAACTAATCCCGGAAACTTGATTAAAATATCAGTCCCATGTTGTTTTTCTAAAACACCACTTGTTCGTTCTACAACAATAGGAGACGGATATATTTTTTTGAAGCCTTCGACTAAAGCGTACTCCCACTCTTCATTTGATAAGTTCTCGTTTAAACGGTCATATAGCTCATTAGAGAATTTTTCTGTATCAAAGCTACGATTAAGGCTATCACTAAGTATATTGTGAAACCTATTTGTAAAGCTGAGTTCACTTCTTAACTCTTTATCTTCCTGCTGAATTATTTTCTCAATAGCATTACTGCAATGACCAATACTCCAGAATCTAGATATGTTCTTTAGAGTCGACCGTATATCTCCTGTTACTGACTTATTTCTTCTAACAAATTGTTTCACTAATTTTGCGGGGAAAATATGGCCATAATCACCAAGAGCTGGCTCTATTTCAAATTTGTAGCCTGTATCGAAATCTTCGGTCGCTTCAACTACAGCAACTTCATCCCAAGTAGGAAGACGAGGAATAAGTAAAATATCGCCTTTCTTTACTTTATTAAAGATAGGTAGGTTTCGCTTGGCACCACTATCCATAGTCAAGTTAGTTAAGCATTGTTTCTCATCCCAGCCCCAACCTTGACGCAGGCGCCCTTGCTCTAACTCTGAGCGAAAAAAGTCAATCTTGTTCTTGTTTATTCGATAACCCCAATAATTCCTAGTCATTTTATCTATCCATTAAAACAGAGTATTAAGAATCGAGCTCTGACCTTGGAGGGGCCTTCAGGTTTTTGCGCCTTGACAATCCCCGGTCATATAGATGTTAGCCATATTTATGCGATTTGTTCAATTCTGCATTTTTGGCACAGAGGATAGTTATTCACTAACTCCGATATCTGTGATTTCATTTGAGCAAAGGAAGTACCGTACAAATAAAAAGCCGTTTCGGTTGGGCCTTGCCAGTAACTGTAAACTTTGCCATTACCTTGCGTAAGCCGATCAAGCTCACTGTAGACATGGTTGGAGTCACTTCTTGCATATACCTCGGAGTCCAAATCGGTACCATTTAAGTAAATTGCTAACCCTTCTAAAGTGCCAAACTCAATTTCGGAATCAGTGGCTTCTACTTTGATTTTTGACCCTTTTGGCACACCTATTTGTTCAAGTGATGATCTGATTAAATCGACAGTATCATTGCTTGAATTGCCAACTTGAATTTCTACATCACAATATTCGATTTCACCAGATTGGGATTGAAGAGTGCCACCACCTGATACTTCACCGATTGAGTTTTTCGAAAGAATTTCATCGAGAGGATCTTCGTATATTTCGCCTCTGTGCATAGGCTGAATACGAGCATTAATCGTGACCACAATAAATTCTGGTTCAATTTCTACCTTATTTTCCTTTTTCTTGAATAATCCGAACAATGTTCGATCTCCTTTTTTGTGGCTAACGAACCTGTAGAAAAACCTTCTACAGTCCTTGTTTTTGTTATCGAACATCCTACCCGACTCACTGTTTTTATTGAATATTGTTTATTCGCATTAGGCCCACATAACTTCTTATTCTGCGCTTAACAGGACTATTTCTTAGCCAAC
>NZ_BSNM01000015.1:300000-535448 GCF_030159995.1 Litoribrevibacter albus
CAGATGACCAAGCTGTTACTGCACCTGATGTAATTAGTATTGTGGGTCAGGTCTCTGACAAAGAAGCTTTATTAACAGGCATCAAAGAATGGGATCAGTCGGTTCCGGTTATTTCAGTTGAAGAAGCTGAAAGTGCGCCAGTAGAAATACAGACTGAATCCTTACAGCGCATGTGTGTTGGCGTACTAACTTGGCCAACGACTTATAACAAGCTGATGGATCAGATCCATCGATCTCAAATCTATCGTGAACAGTTTGATTTACGCCGTGGTCAACAGCAGCGTCGTGAAGTGCAGTTGTTCAGAAGCCTTGTAGGCACCAGTAGAGCGATTCAACAAGTTCGTGAAATGATGGCCCAGGTGGCGGATAAAGACGCTAGCGTCCTTATTACAGGGCCAAGTGGTACGGGTAAAGAAGTTGTGGCCCGTAATCTTCATCATAACTCTCCGCGTAAAGACAAACCGTTTGTTCCTGTGAACTGTGGAGCAATTCCTGCCGAATTACTGGAAAGTGAACTTTTCGGGCATGAAAAGGGCGCATTTACCGGTGCGATTTCGAGTCGTTCTGGGCGTTTTGAATTAGCGGAAGGCGGCACTTTGTTCTTGGATGAAATTGGCGATATGCCATTGAACATGCAAGTGAAATTGTTACGTGTTCTTCAGGAGCGCACGTACGAGCGTGTTGGTGGCACCAAGATGATGAAGACGGATGTTCGAATCATTGCTGCGACCCATAAAGATCTTGAATCCATGATTGAGTCTGGTGATTTCCGTGAGGATTTATATTACCGATTGAATGTATTCCCGATTGAAATGCCGCCGTTAAAAGAACGCATTGAAGATATTCCTCTGTTATTAAATGAATTAATTGCGCGCCTTGAGAATGAAAAACGCGGTTCGATTCGATTTAATTCTGCAGCGATCATGTCGCTATGTCGTCACGAATGGCCTGGAAACGTCCGTGAACTTGCAAACCTGGTAGAGCGTATGGCGATCATGCATCCATACGGTGTTGTGGGTGTACAGGAGCTTCCTAACAAATTCCGTCATATTGATGGTTTTGAAGAAGACGAAACGGTTCATTTCCCGGTTGAAGTTCCAGCATCAAGCTCTTCTAATGTGATGGATCCAGACGCACCAGCCTTGTTACCAGTAAATGGCATTGATCTGAAAGACTATCTAGGTCGTTTGGAAAAGTCGTTAATTTCACAAGCCTTGGATGATTCTAATGGTGTGGTTGCAAGAGCGGCGGAGAAACTGTCTTTAAGACGAACCACGCTTGTTGAGAAAATGAGAAAGTTAGGTCTTAGCAAAGATAAAATTTGAGTTATAGGCTCTTAAATAGCTCTTAAATAGCTCTTAAATAGCTCTTATTTAGCTCTATATTTAAATACGGCATGATCTATAAAAAAGCCTTTCGGGTTGATAACCTGAAAGGCTTTTTTAATGTGTCGGAAATACTTGGTGAATCTGTTTTGTAATAGAGAAATCGATTAACCGGTGATTGTTCCCACTTTACTCAGTCCACCGTCAACATAGACGATTTCACCCGTGATGCCACTGGCCATATCTGAGCATAGAAAGGTCGCTGTATTTCCCACTTCTTCAATGGTAACGCCACGGCCAAGAGGTGCAATTTCAGCACTGTCTGACAACATTTTCCGGAAGTTCTTAATCCCTGCTGCGGCTAATGTTTTGATTGGGCCGGCAGAAATCGAATTGACTCTAATATTGCTCGGGCCAAAGTCGGCCGCTAGATAACGAACACTGGCTTCCAGGCTGGCTTTGGCTAATCCCATTACGTTGTAGTTCGGGATTACTTGTTGAGAGCCGTGGTAGCTCAGCGTTAATAAACTGCCGCCGGAACGAATCATAGGGTTCATCGCACTGGCGAGAGCTGTGAAGCTGTAGCTGCTGATTTCATGAGCGATTTTGAAGTCTTCCCTGGTGGTATGTTCCAAATAGCTTCCATCCAGAGCTGCGACAGGCGCGTAACCGACGGAGTGAATGATGATATCGAATTCGCCCCAGTGCTCTTTAAGGGCGGTAGCTAATGATTCGATGTCCTCATCTTTACTAAGATCGCATTGCTGAACGAAGTTGCAGTTCCACTCTTCGGCAAAGCCTTTAATTCTTGGGCCCAGCTTTTCAGTTTGATAGGTTAATGCTAACTCAGCGCCGTGCGCATGGAATGCATCGGCAATGCCTTTTGCAATGGAGTGTTTACTGGCTAAGCCAACGATTAACGCTCTTTTGCCTTGTAATAAGCCATGCATGGGTGTTGTGGCATTGCTCATGTTGTTTCCTCGTAAAATGCGGCTTCCATCAGGTCTTTTGTGTAGTCATGTTGGGGGGCTGAGAAAATACTTTGGGAGTCACCTTGTTCTACCACTTGCCCCTGTTTCAAGACGATCAATTGATGACTAATGGCTTTAACGACAGCAAGATCGTGACTGATAAAAAGGTACGTTAGTTTGTATTTCTCTTGCAGGTCTTTAAGAAGATCTAACACCTGAGATTGTACGGTACGGTCAAGTGCTGAGGTGGGTTCGTCCAGCACCACCAGTTCTGGTTTAAGAATCATCGCTCGGGCAATCGCAATGCGTTGTCTTTGCCCACCTGAGAATTCATGCGGATAGCGGTGTCGAACGTCAGGTGATAGACCTACTTCTTCTAAAATCGAGACCACACGCTCTTCTCGTTGCTGTGCCGTAAGGTGTGGTTCGTGCACTTCGAGACCTTCTTCAATAATCTCTGCAATCGACATTCTCGGGCTTAGGCTTCCGTATGGGTCTTGAAACACAATCTGCATTTTCTTGCGGAAGGGAAGAACTTGTTTTTGATTCATTTGATCGAGTCGGTTTTGATCCAGCTCGATCTTACCTTCGCTGTTTAGAAGGCGGATGATGGCGTGGCAGAGCGTTGTTTTGCCTGACCCGCTTTCACCCACGATACCAATGGTTTCACCTTGTTTAACGTCGAGCGTTACGCCTTCGACGGCAGTGAAATGGTCTTTAACCCGATTTAAAAGACCACCTTTGATCGGGAAACGTACCGCTAGGTTATCTGTCTTCAGAAGAGAAACTGAATTCTGAGCCAGTTCTACAGGCAGACCCGTTGGATCGGCATTCAGTAGCGTCTGGGTATACTCATGCGACGGTTGCTTGAATATTTGATCGGTAGGGCCGCATTCAACAAGGTGACCGTGGCGCATGACACAGACGTCGTCGGCGTATCGATGAACCACATTCAAATCGTGTGTGATCAGCAGAATCGACATGCCGAGCTTTTGTTGAAGTTCTTTCAGAAGCTCAAGAATCTGTTTCTGAATCGTTACGTCCAGTGCGGTGGTCGGCTCATCAGCAAGAAGAATGTCTGGCTCATTGGCTAAGGCCATTGCAATCATAACCCGTTGTTTTTGACCACCGGACAATTCGTGTGGATAGCTTTTCAACCGCTGTTCCGGATTAGGAATTCCCACCAGGTGAAGTAACTCAAGCACTCGTTTTCTTGCCGCCGAGTTTTTCATCCCTTTATGAAGATAAAGTACTTCGGCGATTTGTTTTTCAACGGTGTGCAGTGGATTCAATGAGGTCATGGGTTCCTGGAAAATCATACTGATATGATTGCCTCGGATACCACGCATCTGCGTTTCATTCATCTTTAGAATGTTTTTGCCGTTGAACAGGATCTCGCCTTGGTAGTGCACGGATTTAGGATGGAGTTGTAATGCCGATAATGCCGAAACGGATTTTCCTGAGCCGCTTTCGCCAACCAGCGCCAAAGTTTTACCCGGATGTAAATCAAAGGAAACATCTTTGACCGCTTGAGTACTATCAACTCCGTTGTTGAAGGTGACGGATAAATTCTTAATTTGTAGGATCGGTTGTTGATCTGTCATCTTATGCTCACCTTATTTTTGTTTTCTGGGATCAAACGCATCACGAGTGGCTTCACCAATGAAGACCAATAACGTGAGCATGACGGATAAGGTGACGAAGGCTGTGATTCCAAGCCAAGGGGCTTGAAGGTTCTCTTTTCCTTGTTTTACCAATTCACCCAAAGAGGCTGAACCGGGTGGCATACCAAACCCAAGGAAATCTAGCGAGGTTAACGTAGTGACTGCACCTGTTAAGATGAAAGGTAAGAAGGTCAGGGTGGCAACCATTGCATTGGGCAGCATGTGCTTGAACATAATGGTGTGATTACCTAAACCTAGCGCTCTTGCAGCTTTTACGTATTCAAGGTTCCTTGCCTTTAGAAATTCCGCTCGAACCAAATCGACTAATGTCATCCAGCTGAACAGCAACATGATGCCAAGTAACCACCAGAAGTTCGGGGTTACAAAACTCGAAAGAATAATTAATAGATAAAGAACAGGTAATCCTGACCAGATTTCGATAACACGTTGACCGATCAGATCTACTTTACCACCATAGAAGCCTTGAAGTGCTCCTACAAAAATTCCTATGACACTGCTCACAATGGTTAGGGCGAGAGCAAATAATACTGATATTCTAAAGCCGTAAATCACTCGAGCTAACACATCCCGAGCCTGATCATCACTGCCTAGCAAGTTTTGTGTCGATGGTGGCGCAGGGGCTGGTACAGGTAAGTCATAAATCACCGTATCATAACTGTACTGGATCAGAGGCCAAACCATCCAGCCACCTTTCTCTGTAATCAATTCTGCAATGAAAGGGTCTGTGAAATCCGTGGTGATATCGAACTCACCACCGAAAGTGGTTTCTGGGTAGTCCTTCAGGACAGGGAAATAGAGGCTGCTTTCATAGCTCACCAAGATGGGTTTATCGTTAGCGATGAATTCGGCAAATAAGCTCAAGCCAAATAAAACTAAGAAAATCCATAATGACCAAAAACCGCGACGGTTCGCTTTAAATTGTGCAAGTCGCCTTTGATTAACCGAACTTAATCGTGATGCTTTCCCTTTTTTAACCGCTTGAGTCGAAGGCTGAGAGGAGATATTTGCGTTCATGATTAGCCCTCCCTGCTTTCAAAGTCGATGCGTGGGTCAACCAACACATAGGTGATGTCAGAGATGAGTTTCAATAGGAGGCCTATCAAAGTAAAAATAAATAACGTACCGAAGACCACCGGGTAATCTCGATTGAGTGCTGATTCAAAGCCGAGCAAGCCTAAACCATCCAAAGAGAAGATTACTTCAATCAATAAAGATCCTGTCAAAAAGATACCGACTAAGGTTGCAGGAAGGCCTGCAATAATTATTAACATGGCATTTCTGAACACATGGCCATAAAGCACTTGGTTGGGAGCTAAACCTTTTGCTTTTGCGGTAAGTACATATTGTTTACCTATTTCTTCAAGAAATGAATTTTTGGTCAATATGGTAATAGTTGCAAATCCACTAATGGACATGGCGAGAACAGGTAAGGTTATATGCCAGAGGTAATCGGTAATTTTGCCCCATGTACTTAGTTCTTCAAAGTTAGGAGAGGTCAGTCCTCTGAGAGGGAACCAATCAAGGTATGAACCGCCAGAAAATAAGACTACAAGCATCATAGCAAATAAGAATGCAGGGATGGCATAACCAATAATGATGATAGAGCTGGTCCAAATATCAAATCGTGACCCGTGGCTAACGGCTTTTCTAATACCCATTGGGATAGAAATCAAATAGATGAGGAGGGTTGACCATAAACCTAATGAGATAGACACAGGAATCTTATCCCAAATCAGTTCTGTAACAGTTCTGTCTTTAAAGAAACTGTCACCGAAATCAAAAGTGCTGTAGTTGACGATCATTTGCCAGAAACGCTCATAGGCTGGCTTGTCGAAGCCGTACATTTTTTCGATGCGTTTAATGAGTTCCGGGTCTAAGCCTTGAGCACCCCGGTATTGACTGTTGGCGGAGCCGCCATTGGAGACAGAAATTTCCGTACTTGGGCCACTCCCTGTTCTGCTTCCGACCCCAGTGTCCATGCCTTGAAGCTGTGCAATCACTTGTTCTACAGGGCCACCAGGGGCGGCTTGAATAATAATGAAGTTAATGAGCATGATGCCCAACAAGGTTGGAATCATGAGAAGCACACGACGAAGAATATAGGCAGTCATTTCTTGTTCTTTTGTTAGTTGATATGCCGAAGCCTTAACGTTTCCGCTAAGGCTATACCAAGTGAGTTCAACACGCTATGCAATTATTTATCCTGCTTTGCGTCCTTGGCCCACCAGGTGTCGGTGGAGAAATAATGGGTTTTGGCATCTTTCGGGAAATCAAACTTATTCCAGTACACTACTCGATACGCAGGGAAGTGCCATTGAGGAATGACGAAATGATTCCATAAGAGTACCCGATCTAATGCTCGTGTTCTGGCCACCAGTGAGTCTCGTGTAGGAGCGGTGATAACTAGATCGATAAGGTCGTCAATGACCGGGTTTTTAATGCCAATTGTGTTTCGTGACCCTTTATTATCGGCTTGGGTACTGTGCCAATAACCCCTTTGTTCATTGCCAGGTGAACTGGACTGCCCGAACGTACCAACCATCACATCAAAATCAAAGGATTGGAAACGTTTAATAAACTGTTGTACATCTACTTTTCTGATGTCAACTTCAACTCCAATTCGTTTTAGATTCTTCTGGAAAGGA
Organism: Litoribrevibacter albus; assembly: GCF_030159995.1. Classification (NCBI taxonomy): domain Bacteria; kingdom Pseudomonadati; phylum Pseudomonadota; class Gammaproteobacteria; order Oceanospirillales; family Oceanospirillaceae; genus Litoribrevibacter; species Litoribrevibacter albus. The sequence continues at coordinate 306,627 of NZ_BSNM01000015.1, forward strand.
AGAATGACACGCTCAAAAGAAGGTTGAACAATCATGATTTCGAATTTCATGGGGGCGCCTTCTTTGTTTAAAAGTTTTCCGCCTTTTAGGGACCAGCCTGCTTCTTTTAACAGTGTAATGGCTTTTCTCATATTTTGGCGGATGTTACCGCTGCCATCGGTTTTAGGCACTGAATATTCTTTAGTGAAGACTTCTTCAGGTAATTGATCACGGTATTTATTAAGGATTTTCAGTTCTTCGCCTTGAGGAAGACCTGTTGCTCCGAGTTCTGAATTGTTGAAGTAGCTGGTGGCGCGAGTGTATTGATTATAGAAAAGGGTCTTATTGGTCCATTCAAAGTCGAAGAGATAACCAAGAGCCTCACGCACTTTGATGTTATCGAATGGTTTTCTACGGGTGTTATATACGAAGGCCTGCATGCCGGTTGGGTTATCGTGCTTGATTAAGGTTTTAACCATGCGGCCGTCTTCAAATTGTGGCCCTTCATAGGCGGTTGCCCATTCTTTGGATGAGCTTTCTACTCTAACGTCAAATTGATCTGCTTTTAAGGCTTCAATTGCAACACTGTCGTCGCGGTAGTAGTCGTAACGAATGGTATCGAAGTTATATTGGCCTTTGTTGATGGCTTTGTCTTTGGCCCACCAATCTTTTACTCGTTCATAAACGATGGACCGGCCCGGATCAATGGTTTTAATGCGATAAGGACCATTACCAACTGGGATGGTCAGGTCAGCTTTAGTAAAGTCTTTATCTTGCCAGTAGTGTTTTGGTAATACAGGTAATTGCCCGATAATCAGAGCTAATTCTTTATTAGTCGTGTCTTTAAATTTGAAGGTGATGGTTAGCTCATCCGGCGTTAACACTTCCACAACGTCGCCATAATAGGATTGATACTGCGGATGTCCTTTGGCTATCAGAGTGTCGAAGGTCCACTTGACGTCGTCTGAGCGAATTGGCTCACCGTCATGAAAACGTGCCTCTGGTTCTAATTTAAAAGTGACCCAAGAACGATCTTCGGGCCAGATAATGGTTTTTGCTAGGGAACCATATTGTGAGAAAGGCTCGTCTTCGGATTGAGTGGTTAAGGAATCATACAGAAGGCCTTGCCCTAATGAGATTAGTCCAGCCGCTGAGTTTCCTTTGATTACAAACGGATTTAAGCTGTCAAAACCACCAGTGGAGGCTAATCGAATCTCACCGCCTTTAGGCGCGTCAGGATTGGCATAATCGAAGTGTTTGAAATCCTTGCTGTATTTCAAGTCGCCATGCATGGCAATACCATGGGATGAGTGTATCTCTTGATCTTTAGACGCATCACTCATAACAACGCCGGAGAGCAGTAAAGATAACGTAGTAACAAGCGTCAGTTTTGAGCGTTGTAAGAAGCGATAGCCCAATTTAGAGGTGGTATTGCGATTACTGATTGGTTTGGCAAGGGATGTCATGCGTATCCTTTTTTATTTGTTCTTATCTACCCACCATGTATCGAAGGCCAAGTCGTATTTGGCTTGATTGGCTGGTCGTTTAAAGAAAGAACGATAAGCCACTCGATGGTGAGATATATGCCAGTTAGGAATCATATAATGATGCCATAAGAGTACTCTATCAAGTGCTTTGCTGGCGGCAACCAAAGTTTCACGCGTTTCAGCTTCGATAATCTGTTCAACTAAAAAATCCACCGCCGGATTATTAACACCGGATAAGTTCAGACTGCCAGCTACATCCGCGTTGGAGGAGTGAAAATAAAGACGCTGCTCATGACCGGGAGTGAGTGTTTGCCCCAATACAAACGTTGTCATATCAAAATCAAACTCATCCATTCGCTGTTTGTACTGGCTTGGATCGATTACTCGAATCTCTGCCTGTATTCCCACTTTTGACAGATTTTTTACATAGGGGTTCAGCACACGAGTGATGCTTGGTTGACGAACCAGAATCTCAAACTTGAAAGGCTGACCGGTTTTGCTGTTTACCAAAGTTCCTTTTTGAAGCTGCCAGCCGGCTTGTTTTAGCAAGGCCAGGGCTTGTCTGATTTGTCGACGTATTTGTCCTGATCCGTCTGTGACCGGTAATTTGAAGGGCTTTTTGAAGAGTTGCTCAGGGAGGTATTTTTTTACCGCAGTGAGTAGCTCAAGTTCCTTGTCTTCAGGTAGACCTGTTTGGGCTAACTCGGTGCTGGCGAAGTAACTGTTAGAGCGTTGATAAGCTCCGTAGAACAAGCTTGTGTTGGTCCATTCAAAATCAAATAACAATCCCAGTGCCTCACGAACCTTGACGTCTTTAAATAGCTCTCGACGAGTGTTCATGAAGTAGCCCTGGCTGCCCGCCAGCGTTTGATGCGGAATTTCTTCCTTGATGATTTCACCGTTGTTGAGTGCAGGAAAGTCAAAACCCGTTGCCCAGTTTTTGGATATGTATTCGATGTAGACATCAAAGTTTTTGGCTTTGAATGCTTCAAACGCGACAGTAAGATCCCGATAAAAATCGATTCGAATTGTGTTGAAGTTGAATCGGCCTTTGTTAACGGCAAGGTCTTTACCCCAGTAATCTTCAACACGTTCAAATTCTATGAATTTTCCCCAGTCAAAACGTTTGATCTTATATGGACCACTCAAGAGCGGGGGAGTGTTGAGCGATTTTTCAAAGTCTTTATCCGACCAGAATGTCTTGGATAAAACGGGCATTTCACCAATTCGAAGAGGCAGTGTTTTTCGATCGTTACCACTGAGCGTGAACTCTACCAGCTGTTGATTAATGGCGTTTACCTTAGTGATATCCTTGAATTTGTTTTGAAACTGGGGGTGACCTTTTTCGATCAGTGTGTGGAAACTGAAGACCACATCATCGGCTGTAATCGGCGAGCCATCATGAAAGCGGGCTTCAGGTCTTAGGTGAAAGCGAACCCAGCTTAGGTCTTTAGGATATTCAATCCATTGGGCAATAAGACCGTAAGCCGTTTGTGGTTCATCACCGGAAATACCAGGATATTGTGTGCCTGTCAGTAAGGTCTCGTTGAGCTCTCCGACTCCGTATTTAAAGGTACCTGGCGTATTGTAGGGGCTGTTTCCCTTGAGTGTGTAGGGATTTAGCGAGTCGAAGGTTCCTGTCGCCATAAGACGAATATCGCCACCTTTAGGGGCGTCAGGGTTTACGTAGTCAAAATGAGCGAAATCAGCTGGATATTTAGCTTGTTCATGCAACGCATAGGCATGAGTTTTGATAATACTTGCTGTTAAAATAGCTGATGTTGTTGAACTAGCTGATGTTGTTGAACTAGCCGAGGTTTCTGAAGCGGGCGTTGTTTCCGCCATCAAAGAGAATGAAGAGACAAACAGCAAGGTTGCTAAAATCTGGCGCAGAGCGGCTTTGATTGACGGAAACGTCTTCATAACTAGCGTCCTTGCTGTTCGATAACATTAATTAATATTGGTTACGTCAACATAGAGAGTGATCGATTGACCTGGGTGAATGTATTTTGTCGCGGCATTTGGGTTCCAGCGTTTGATGTCGCCAACTGACACGCTGAATTTGCTGGCAATACGAGCTAACGAGTCGCCTTTGCGAACTTTATAGCCCACTTTACGAATGACTTTGTTACCGTTCTTGCTGACTTGCGGCTTTTTCGTCCAGATAACCAACTTCTGATTGATCTTTAGAGGGTCGGTGGGTGCCATGCTGTTCCATTTCGCCAGCTCACGAACCCCAACGCCAAACTTGCGTGAGATGGTCCAGAAACTGTCGCCACTTCTTACAAAATAGTTGGACTTATGGCGACCACCATTCGGTGCTCTATTTTGACGTTTATGAAGACGTTGAATCGCACTCATGGTGTATTCATCCATGTTGCGACTGCTGGTTGGGATCAGTAGTGTGTCGCCAGCACGGATCATGTTTTTACGGATACTGTTAACTTCGCGAAGCACTTGAGGTGTTGTTCGGAATTGCTTGGCAATGGTAATTAGACTGTCGCCAGAGCGAATTTTGTAGCGTTTCCAGTTAACACGATGTTTTTTATCCAACGACGCAAGGTTGGTTTCAAAAATGTCGGAATTTTCAACCGGAACGAGTAGACGGTGAGGGCCGTCTGGATGAGTCGCCCACTGATTGAACGCCGGGTTTAATTTGTAGAGTTCATCGATCTCAATGTCTGCCAGCTCTGCGGCTTGCGCTAGATCGATTTGACCATCGATTTGGATTTCTTTGAAATACGGTTGGTTTGGAACATGTGGCCATTCAAAGTTGTATTTTTCCGGGTTAGCGAGCAATTCCGCGAGAGCAACCATCTTTGGTGAGTAAGCCGAGGTTTCGCGTGGTAAGTGTAATGACCAAAAGTCCGTTGGCTTATTTTTGCGAGTGTTTTTGCGAATGGCTTTAGAAACATTGCCACCGCCAGCGTTGTACGCAGCTAAGGCCAGTAGCCAGTCATCAAAACGGTTGTTGAGTTGAGATAGGTAGTCTAAAGCAGCATCGGTTGAAGCCACAATGTCGCGGCGTCCGTCATACCACCAGTCTTGCTTGAGGTTAAAGTGACGACCTGTACTTGGAATAAATTGCCATAAACCAGAAGCTCTGCCGTGTGAGTAGGCAAATGGATCATAAGCACTTTCTACAATTGGTAGTAGCGCCAATTCTGCGGGAAGATCACGTCGTTCCAGTTCGGTAACCACGTGATACATGTAGCGGCTGGCACGGTCGCTGATTCTCTTGAAATAGGTCGGGTGCTTTTTGTACCAATTAATCTGCGCGATGACTCGGGGTTGAGCAATGTCACGTTCAAGCTGAAGGTTATTACGGACTCTGTCCCACAGGTTATCGTAATAAATCGGTCCGACAAATTCGTTACTGACCACTTGATAGCGCTGTTCAGGGCGTTGGTCCATTTCTGATTGTGTAACTTCAGCATCAGTCAGTTCGGGGGCTGCAGCGTCTTGATTCGATGATGGTTCGGTCGGCTGGGAATCATCAGACAGAGTATCGGTCAGACTGACTAATTGTTCGTAACTTTGGTTGATTCCTTGATTAATGGAGGCACAGCCAGACACCATCAAGGAGGGCGTTAGAATGCTGAATATCAGTGTTTTAATCTTAATTCTCATAGTTCTCACGCAAATGATTGAAAAATAACGATGAAGTAGATGCGTCGTAAAAGTCGTTGAGTATAGCTTACCGTTGCATGTGGTGGAACATGGCTAAGACGTTTTGTCGTATGGATCACTAAAAGTTGTCTTTCCAACGACGAACGGCAGCAAAACACTCATCTTCAGAAAAGGTATCGGCCGATACTCCAAACTGTTCAGTAAGTTTTTGACGTATTTGGGGGAGGGAAGCTCGTAAAAAGGGGTTTATGCGTTTCTCTTTGGCTATGCTGGTGGGGAGGCTGGGTTGTTTACTGGTATCCAAAGCCTGGACTATTGAAAGCTCTGCCTCAATATCGGTGTTGTCTGGTTCAACCTCCAAGGCAAATTTTAGATTGCTTTCGGTATATTCATGAGTGCAAAACACCAGAGTTTCATCATTGAGTGTCGTCAGTCTTTGTAAGGAGTGATTCATTTGTGCCGGGGTTCCTTCAAACAAACGGCCACAGCCTGCACAGAATAAGGTATCACCACAAAAAAGCAGTGGTTGACCTGCAGCAGTAATCCCAAAATAAGCAATATGTTCAAGGGTATGCCCAGGAACGAAGAGTACTGTAAGCTGTAAACCAAAGATGTTGAGTTGATCTCCTTCGTTCACAACTTCGGTAACTTCCGGAATTTTCGGGTGACTCGGTCCATATACCGGGATCTGGCGGTTTGAAGTCAGCTTGCTGATACCTGTTATATGATCCCAATGATGATGGGTGATGATAATGCCATCCAAGTCGAGCTTGTGCTCTGTAAGAAACGCCTCTACGACTTTGTGATCCCCAGGATCAACCACCCAGGCCTTCTCTTCCGTATGAATACACCAAATATAGTTATCTGAATATGCATGGATTGGTGTGATTGAAAAGGATTGGAAATCAAGCGTGGCGTTTGGCATGGTTTGGTTCCGGGAGTAAACATGAATCAATGCGTTCAGTGGTTCCAATCTATCATTGGTACTCACTACGCTTCCAATTATAATTGAGCTTATGCAACCTAATAAAGATAACGCTCATAAATACGCCGATATCCCAACGCTGAATGAAGCCTGGTTGGATTGGTTAGCGACGCCTGCAGGTTTTAACCTTCATCAGCAGGAATTGGTGTTATTTAATGAGGTATTGCCAAATGCGAGAGGGTACGCTTTAGTTGTGTCATCGTTAGCTAACCCTGAGTTGCTGGTCGAGTCGTCTAAAACGGCACATCAGTGGTGGCTAAAGGCGCATATGTGCACTCAGGGTGCAATGACCAGTGTTCAGGTTGATCCTCTTCAATGGCCTTTTGAAGATGACTCTTTGGATGTGGTCATTCTTCATCACACGTTAGATTATGCCCAGTGGCCTCATCAAACACTAAGAGAGGCGGCTCGTTGCCTGAATGATTCCGGGCGATTAATTGTTGTTGGCTATAATCCGTTCTCGTTATGGGGCATGGGAAAAATGATCTTCGGCCGTTGGAGCCAGAGATTTCCCTGGTTGTGTCGGTTTATAAATCCCTGGCGTGTGGCCGATTGGCTCACGATGCTCGACTGTCGAGTAGTGAAAGCTTACTATACTCGCCCGCTGTTACCTTGGGGGACTGGTGAAGTCGGTAAGTATTTCTTTTTGAAAAAGAAGCCGGATGCAGCCAAGAAGATTCCTTCAGGTTTTTGGCCGGGTGCTAGTTATATGTTGGTCTGTAAGCCTGAAACACCGTGTTTGACGCCAATACAGAAAGATTGGCGTCGACGTCAGTTTACGAACTTGCCAATTGCGGGACGTACTTTTAACGTAAATCCAATTGCTTCAGAACCCAATAAGCGAGCGGAAACAAACAACTCTGATTCCTTGAAGTCCTAAATGACGATCATTACAGAAGTATTTACCGATGGCGCTTGTCGTGGAAATCCTGGCCCGGGTGGTTGGGGTGTTTTGTTGCGACATGGTCGGTTTGAGAAACGATTGTGTGGTGGTGAACGTAATACCACGAATAACAGGATGGAACTGTCAGCGGCTATCGAAGGCTTGGCAGCTCTTAATCGACGTTGTGAGGTTCGGCTGACTACCGATTCTCAATATGTGCGGAAGGGCATTACTCAATGGATTCATGGTTGGAAGAGGAATGGTTGGAAAACTTCGTCCCGTGAGCCTGTTAAAAATGCCGATTTATGGCAACGTTTAGATGAATTAGTGACTCAACACACGGTTGAATGGTGTTGGGTGAAAGGCCACAGTGGCCATCGAGAGAATGAAATAGCAGATCAATTAGCGAACCAGGGGATCGATGAGTTAACCTCATAATGATCCAAGACACTGGAAAGATCTGAAACTAGAGCGTTTAAAATTAGGTAAGAAAATGGCCAACCGTCAAATTGTACTGGATACGGAAACAACAGGTCTTAATGCCAAGTCTGGGGACCGTATTATTGAAATTGGTTGTGTTGAGCTGATAGATAGAAAGCTCACAGGTAATCATTATCACGTATACATTAATCCGCAACGGGATGTTCCCGAAGATGCAGTGAGAGTTCACGGTATCACTAATGAGTTTTTGGCGGATAAACCCCTTTTTAAAGATGTAGCCGACGAATTTTTAGAGTACATCAAGGGCGCAGAGCTTGTGATTCACAACGCGGCGTTCGACGTGGGCTTTATCGAGCACGAATATTACCTTTTAACAGGTAAGTCTTGGGATATCACAGAATACTGTGGTGTTCTGGATACCTTGGCGATGGCCAGGCATAAGTATCCGGGACAACGAGCTACTCTGGATGCCTTATGTAAACGACTGGACGTTGATAACTCTGCTCGTGAATTGCACGGCGCTTTGCTTGACTCGGAAATCCTAGCTGATGTCTATCTGGCGATGACGGGTGGACAAACATCTCTAGGGTTGGATGCTGACAGTGATTCAGGTTCGGACGGTGCTGGTGGTGCGCGGCGTTTTAGCCGATTTGAGCAGGTTATTGATTTGCCTGTATTACTCGCTTCGGAAGAAGAGTTAAAACAGCATGAGTATTGTCTGGATTTAGTGGATAAGCAGAGCGATGGCGCTGTTTGGCGTAAATAGCTGATATCTTCAATTAGTACGGATATTAGTACTGATGTTAGTTAATGGTTTTCTGAACTGAATATCAGGTATTAAAAAAGCGGGCATAGCCCGCTTTTTTAATACCTAGCGATTTTACTGCAAATCACGGCAGTTAACCGATCAGAGTGTCGATACCATTACATAACCAACGGCAGTCAGTACCAATGTGTAAGGTAGCGCCATGATGACCATGCGTCCGTAAGACAAGCGAATCAATGGTGCTAGTGCTGAGGTTAGTAAGAATAAAAACGCCGCTTGACCATTAGGCGTTGCAACACTTGGTAGGTTGGTACCTGTGTTGATGGCAACCGCTAAGGTTTCAAAGTGTTCACGAGTAATTTCATTTCTTTGAAACACTTGTGCAACTTCTGAGATATATACAGTTGCAACGAATACGTTGTCACTGATCATTGATAGGATACCGTTTGCCAGGAAGAACATTCCAGGCTGAGCGCTGGTTTCCAGACTCAATACCCAGTTTGTCACAGGGCTGAATAAGTGTTGTTCATGGATAACTGCTACAACGGCAAAGAAAACAACCAAAAGGGCTGTGAAAGGCAGTGCTTCCTCAAACGCATGACCAATTTGATGTTCTTCTGTGTAGCCATTAAATGCAGTTAATAACACGATAACCATCAGGCCAATCAAACCAACTTCTGCAATGTGGAAGGCCAAACCAAAGACCAGAATCGCAGCACCAATTGCCTGAATGATCAATTGTGCTTTGTGTTTTTTATTTCTGGCTGCCGCTTCTTTTGCAGCAAAGTCTTCCAGGATATGGCGCACGCTATCTGGCAACTCATGTCCATAACCGAACCATTTTGTTTTCTCTAGGATTACAACCGTAAGTAGGCCGGCAAATAGTACAGGCATAGTTACTGGAGCCATCATTATGAAGAAATGAATGAAATCATCCCAACCGACGTATTTTGCAATCAATAGGTTTTGAGGCTCACCCACAAGCGTACATACACCACCTAGGGCGGTACCTACCGCACCGTGCATGATTAGGCTGCGTAAGAACGCACGGAATTCTTCCAGATCTTCGCGTTGATGTTCTTCAATGCTGGCGTCATCTGTGTGGTCGTGATCATCGTATTCTTCATAATCGCCGCGAGAAATAACTTTGTGATAGACAGCATAGAAACCAACACCAACGCTGATTAATACTGCGGTCACGGTAAGTGCATCAAGGAACGCGGAAAGTAGAGCAGAGGAAATTGAGAATAAAAGCGACAGTGCTAGTTTAGATTTAACATTCACCAGGATCTTGGTGAATACAAACAACAGCAGGTCTTTCATGAAGTAGATGCCTGCCACCATAAACATCAGTAGCAAGATAACCGGGAAATTGACCAGTGCTTCATGATAAACGTTTTCAGGTGATGTCATACCGATTGCGACAGCTTCTAATGCGAGTAAACCGCCAGGCTGAAGAGGGTAGCAACGCAACGCCATTGCGAGAGTAAAAATAAATTCAGCAATTAATGCCCAACCAGCAACGAAAGGACCCATTGTGAACAGAATCAAAGGATTAAGAATTAGAAAGGCGATAATTGCTTTTTTGTACCACAATGGAGAGTGGCCCAAAAAGTTCTTTGCAAAAGCACCGGACAATGAATATGACATGTTATAACTCAACTCCATAAGTATGAGGTTACAAAATTCTAGTTCCGAAGATCTTGTATGTATAGATTAATCGAATAAAAAACATTGTTTTTTAACAGGATAGAGCATATTCCCTTTAATGTGCTTTAAACCTGTGCATAATTACTTGACCATTTTTAACAATTTCCAGGTAAAGGATTTCACTATGTCGTTAACCGGAAGTGCGCCAGTCAATAAAGCTACTTCTTTTAATATTGTCCGAGAAGAAGTTATTGAGTCTTTGGGGCAAGCCGAAGCTGCTTTAGAACGCTTCCTGGAGAATCGAGAAAGCGCCGCTGATATGCAATTATGTATTGATCAGTTTTCTGCGCTGAAAGGCGTGTTCGATATCATCGAACTGGAAGGTGCCAAGATTCTCTGTGAAGAAATACTGGAAGTTGCCAATGAAGTTCCAGTCGGTGCAGGTGATGAAAAAGACTCTGTTTTGACTGTGATGGGGAAAGGCATTTTCTCTCTATCCCGTTACCTTGAATTTATAAATACCCGACAAAAGGATTTACCTGAGTTACTTATCCCTGTGGTCAATGAATTACGTCAGCAACGAAAGCTTGCGTTAATTCCTGATAGTCATTATTTCATGGTGAACTTAAAGCAGGAGCGACCAGCCAAAGGCGTTGCTTGTGCTGATGAAACACAAGTAGCGGAAGTGAGTAAACGCTACCGTCATATGTATATGGTGGGTCTGCTTGGCATCATGAAGGGCGAGCATATTCCTCTGTGTATGCGCCTAATGGTACGTAGTATGGATGGCCTGGAGCAACTTTGTGGCGATAAGCCTGTTAGTAAGCTCTGGTGGTTGATGGCCGCAGCTTTGGAAGGTTTGATTGATCTGTCACCAACAGAAGTTGCGGATGGTCGTAAACGCTTGTTTATGCAGATTGAGCGCTATATTCGCAAGTTGAATGTTAGTCCTACGCACTGTATCGAGGTTGAACCTCCTATCGGTATGGTCAAAGACTTGCTCTACATTAATGCCTTGGTAAAAGGGCAGTCGGAGCGCTGTCAGCAAGTTTTGGATATCTACTCTCTGGCAAACTTCCCTGATCATGAAATAGATCGTCAACACCAGATTGCTTTGTTGATGGGGCCTGGCAGTTCTGTGCTTGCTTCGGTTTCAGCTGCACTCTGTGATGAGTTGAATCACGTTAAAGACCAGATTGATTTGTCTTCAAGGGTACTTACCCAGGAACCTGAAGACCTGAAAGACATTATTGGTGCTTTGCGTAAGATCTTGAGCACATTGGTGTTGCTGAATCTGGATCAAGAAGCCAAGCAGGTACACCATCAGGTGGAACGCTTCGAGTCCTGGTTGGCGGAAGGTAAGAAAACAGAACATGATGATTTAATGCAAACAGCAGATGCCTTGCTGGCGGTTGAAGATTCCATTCGGAATTTGGAAGGTACGTTAGTTAATCAAGCAGATAACACGGTTGGGGCTCATAACATCTTGACGCATGAGCTTGATCAAGCTCAGATCAATGTACTGAAAGAAGCTGATTCTGGCTTATCCATAACCAAACGAGCGTTAAACGATTTCGTCGAGTCCGACTGGGATAAGATGCATTTAACCAATATCGTTCCAACCCTAGCTTCAGTGCGTGGTGGTTTCTTGTTTCTGGAGAAAGAGCGAGCGGCAAAAGTCGTCGATATTTGTTCTCGTTATATCGATAACTCTATTATTCGATTGGATACGGCCCCAAGGGAATCTGAGTTGAATGCAATCGCAGATGTGTTATCCAGTCTTGAATATTATTTAGAGGGCATGCTGACTTCCAGTGGTGGTTTTGGCGAGCAAGTATTGGATTTGGCGGATGAAGCGTTAAAACAGCTTGGATGCCGAGTAGATTAATTAAAGGGAGTTTGCCGTGGAATTGGCGTTTTTAACCTATACGCTAATCGGTTGTGGGGCGCTGGCGTTAATAGTGTCCTTAGTTGTCTTTTTTAAGTTCACCAACTGGCTTGTCTGGATCAAAGGTAATGTACCTATGTTGGTTGCCTTTGTCGGGCTTTGGTTGGTGGTAACAGGCTATTCATTAAAATCCTATGTGTCTGTCTCTCCGTCACACAGCGTTATGAATGCGTCCGTTGTCGAACTTACACAAGGCGAGTTTAAATTAGTTATTGATAATGGTGTCTCTGAGTTTGAATTGGTTGGTAAAGGTGATCTTTTTCAGACTAAAACAGAGTTGGTTGTACCGAATAGTGTATGGCAAGCAATGGGGCTACCTGTATTAGCTGTTTTGGATTCCATGGTGATTGAAACCAATCGCTTTGAGCAATCCGTGTTGGCTGATCGAAAGGACAGCTGGGAGCGTAGTGTTGGTATTGTTGGGCGATTTCATCTGACCGGAGTGGATCACCAAGCAACCTTGTCTCGTCAATTACCTTTGGTAGATGGTGCTTTGTATAGCTTAATGCTTAACAATGACCGTTTAACCTGGGTGGCTACGAATAGTGTTGCGAAAAAGGCATTGCAACTGTGATTTGAATTGGAATGATATTAATTGAAATAATCTGCTCTGATCTAAATGAAATTTCGGGCAATAAAAAACCAGCCATTGGCTGGTTTTTTCGTTCTGGTAATTCGCTGAATTAAACAGGGAACAACTCAGAAAGTTTAGTAGCCAACATGATGTCGCCTTCAGCTTTAAGCTGACCCATCATGAATGCTTGCATGCCGTCAACTTCGCCGTTCATTAGACCACCAAGAGTTTCGGTGTCCATGATCAGAGTAACAGAAGGGTCGTCAGACTCACCTTCAGCGATGTCAAAGCTACCGCCATTGATTGTTACGAAGAAGTCGTCGCCATCTTCAATGCTGAATTGGAAAACATTTTCCATGCCTGCCGCTGCATCAGCGTTAAACTTGGACTTCATAGTTTCAATGATTTCTGCAACTGTAGCCATTGATTTTATCCCTTCTTAGTCGGGCTTATGCCCTTGTTAGTGTCTGACCAAAAGAGGTCTTGGATAGTGTTTGCCTAGCAAATACCTGGGCAACGAAAGCCGAGATTAAGATGTATGAAGGTATGTGTCAAGGATTAATCAAACGACCGTTTGAACTATTTAGCCTAATTTATGTTTTCAATGTAAAGATTTAGGTGGGGATGACCGGTTATCGAAAATTTGTGTCGTGTTTGCCTTTCATCCCGGTGAATAAATGCAGTGATTACGTTGTCCTAAACGCATAGGCACATTATTATCAACTGCTGTTAATATTTTGGTCTGAAACGAATCAATAGGAGAGTAACTTTGGGCTTTTGGAGTGAGTACAGTGTTTTTCTGGCACAAGCAGTGACTGTGGTATTAGCGATCATCGTCATCATTGGTTTTCTCGCTGCTGTGGGTCAGAAAAATCGAAGAGAAGGACATATTGAAATAAAAAAACTCAATGACAAGTTTGAGGATACTAAAGAGCTTTTTGAGCATGAGTTGCTTTCGAAAGATGAATTGAAAGAGAAACACAAGGCTCAAAAGAAAGCAGATAAAGAAAAGAAAAAAGCTGAGAAAAAAGAGGCTAAGACCGAATCAACAGAAAAAGTCCGTAAAAGACGGGTTTTTGTCATTGATTTCGATGGGGATGTAAATGCTTCTGCAGTAAGCTCCATGAGAGAAGAAATCAGTGCGGTTTTAACCTCGGCAGAACCATGTGATGAAGTCGTTGTTCGTCTGGAAAGCCCTGGTGGGGTTGTGCATGGTTATGGTCTGGCTGCTTCTCAGTTGGATCGTATTCGCAAGAAAGACATTCCATTAACGATTTGTGTCGACAAAGTAGCGGCCAGTGGTGGTTACATGATGGCGTGTTTGGCAAATAAAATTATTGCAGCGCCATTTGCTATTGTTGGTTCAATAGGTGTGGTTGCCCAGATTCCAAACATCCATCGTCTATTAAAGAAAAACGATATCGATGTTGAGTTGCATACGGCAGGCGAGTTTAAGCGCACTTTGACTGTGATTGGTGAAAATACGGATGAGGGGCGTGAGAAATTCAAACAGGACCTTCAGGACACCCATGACTTGTTCAAATCGCATGTGTCTCAATATCGTCCGGAGTTGGCCATTGATAAAGTGGCCAATGGTGACATTTGGTATGGCACTGAAGCACTGAATAATAATTTGATTGATGAAGTGATGACCAGTGATGAGTATTTAATGCAAGTGGCTGATGAGGCTGATGTCTTTGAAGTGAAATACGAAGTTAAAAAGTCCTTCCAGGAAAAGCTTGGAATGGCTGCATCATTGGGTATCACAAAGAGTATTGATAAGGTGCTGACTCGTTTCATCGACACTCGTACTCAAATTCGTTAATTAATCGATTTAACTGTTGCTCCGTTACGTGAGTGCATGGGAAGGAGAAGATATGGATAGTAATCAAGTGACCAGTTATCAGGCGTTTGAAGTGACAGAGCAGGACGATGGCTCGTTTGCTCAGGCAATCGTTACTAAAGACGTTCCATCTTTAAAAGAAGGCCATGTTCTGATCAAAGTGGAATATTCTGCGATTAACTATAAAGATGCTTTGTCTTCTACTGGGAACAAAGGTGTGACACGCGAATATCCTCATGTACCGGGGATTGATGCGTCAGGTACGGTATTATCTTCTTCATCTGATGAGTTCAAAGCTGGCCAGCAAGTTGTTGTTACTGGTCATGATTTAGGCATGAATACTGACGGTGGCTATGGTCAGGTCATTCACGTTCCGGAAAGTTGGGTGCATTCTCTACCTGAAGGGTTTTCAACTCAGGATGCTGCTGTTTTAGGAACGGCTGGTATCACAGCGTCTCTTTGTATTGATAAATTGCTCATGACAGGTATTGGGCCGGAAAGTGGCCCTGTGCTTGTAACAGGTGCAACCGGCGGTGTCGGTTCAATTGCGGTTGCCTTACTGGTGGATATGGGCTTTGAAGTGTATGCAGTTTCAGGGAAAGCAGACCAACATGAGCGTCTAAGAGCTTTGGGTGTAACAGAGGTCTTTGGTCGTGAGGAGTTGTCTGAATCCAATAAAAGACCCTTGCTGAAAGGTCGTTGGGCTGCAGCGATCGATACTGTGGGTGGTGTACCTCTGGAGAATATTCTCAAGTCGTTAATGCCTCAAGGTACGGCTGCAATTTGCGGCTTGGTGTCATCGCCGGCTCTGGCTATGACAGTCTTTCCGTTTATCCTTCGTGGTATTAACTTGGTTGGGATTGATTCAGCGGAAGTGTCTTCTGCGAAAAAGGCAGCTATGTGGGCCTTTATGCAGGAGCACAGTTCTATTCTACAAGGCTATCAAGACTGGGTAACTCCGATCACTCTAGATCAACTTCCTGAGTACATTGATCGTATTTTGAAAGGTGGTGCGGCAGGTCGAACTTTGGTTAAAGTAAGCTAATTTTTTGTTACTAATGAGTTGGTAATATCAATCAGTGATAAAAGCGCAGCCTCGGCTGCGCTTTTTTTTTGACCATTTAGACCGGATTGAGCATGACTTTTGCTGAGTGTTGAGTGATACCAAATTCTGAGATCAATTTAGTAAGGAAACTGGATGAACTTTACAAAGCCAATGATCGATTTAGTGCAAGAAATCCGTCGACGCGTACCAAGTGTGCATAAACCCAGTATCAAACTCGCAAATCCTGAGCTGCTGAATGAGCTGATCCCCATTTATAAAGAATCGAGTGATGCGGTGTTGCAGGCATTATTAAAGGAGTTGTTCTTTAAAGCCGGAGACGAGTGGCTCGCAAAATTAGAAGCGGGAGATATTTCAGATGAAAAGCTGGTTACTAAAATCTATCGGGGGCAGGTGCAGTTAGTGTCTGCTAAAGATGCGTCTTCTAAAGTGGCTTCGGTTGCTGAGAAACCAAGGAAAGTATATCGGGGCAGGGTGGTAGCCTAAGTCTTCACTACTCTGAATATTGGCTGTTTAACTGGTTGGGGGTGAAAACCCCCTTGTTTGGTTTATCAGTCTCGTCTTAGCTTGTCTGTCATTGCAATGGGTGATGGATAGCGAGAAATAACAATGTAGGTGGAAATTAGAAAGGTGATAATTGCAGTAGCCTGAATCACATGAGCAGCTTCCACACCAATCATCCCTGTACCCAGTGCCAGGAAAGCCACAAGCAATGCGAATTCACTGTTTTGTCCTAAGCGGAATCCTACTTCCCAGCCCATTCTAGGGCTTTCCTCCAGCTTGAATAACAAGAAGCGAAACACCAGCGGTTTGAGAATCAAGAAAATCGCGGCGAGAATGATGGCGGGTAACCAGACTTGTGGGAGTAATCCTAAGTTAAAGCTGGCGCCCAATGAGAAGAAGAACAGAACCAGAAAGAAGTCTCTCAATGGTTTTAGTGTTAAGGCAACAAATTGAGCAATAGGGGTTAAAGCCATGGTAACGCCTGCAACGAAGGCCCCAATTTCCTGGGATAGGCCAATGAACGAGGCAAGTTCGGCCAAGCCAAGACACCAGCCAATGGTAATCAAAAACATAAATTCCTGAATTCGATCAAACTTGACCAATAGAGGGATAATCAACCATTTGATCAGAGCCCAGGCAACGATGATTAGAAGCGGAAGCATGACCAGGGGTTGAATCATCATCCACCAGTCAATGCCTTGAGTACCGGCCTGGTTGCTCAAGGATTGAATGGCAATCAGCACCAGAATGGCGATTAAATCCTGTAAAAGTAACAGGCCAGTCACCAATTCACCAATATGTTTGTGGTGTAGGGCCGTAGTGGGTAGTAACTTAATACCTATGATGGTGCTGGAAAACATCATGGCCAGGCCAATGACCAAGGACTCGATGTCTGAATAGCCAAATAGGCTGGCAAAGCTGAACCCGGCAAATGCAAAAATAGCTGAAGAAAAAAGCGCTATCAGGGTGGCTTTTCTGAGCATGGTGATTAACTTGGCTGGCTGCATGTCTAGGCCAAGCAGGTACAGCAGAAAGACGATGCCAATGTGCGCTAAATCGCTGATTAGGCTCGGGTCATCGATAGTTGCAAAGCCATAGGGGCCTAATAGCGCTCCAAGTACAATGTAGGCAATTAGAAGAGGCTGGCGGCCAAACATGGCAAGCGTGGCTAAAATAGCGGAGCCTGTAAAAATGACGAAGAAGTTAAATGTGATGCTGTGATCCATCAACCGAAGGAAATCCTTAGAGCCAGGTTATTAGAGAGGTCTTACTGACTATAGCGGTTTTAGGAAGGGATTTGAAACAAAGAGATGGTTATTCACGGGAAAGCCATTAAAAAGGGGAAGCTCTGCTTCCCCTTTTTAACATTACCCTAGGCGCTTACGGAAAAGCGGGGAAGGGTTGTCGTTTGCAGCCTGATAAGAGTAACGGAATGCTTCGAAGCCTGTTAATGCCTCTTCGATGTCCGTGTCTTCACGTACAGCAAAACTGTCAAAACCACAGCGAGCCATGAAGTGAAGTTGATCAAGCAGAACGTCACCAATCGCGCGTAGTTCACCCGTGTAGTTCATGCGTTCACGGATTAGGCGAGCGTATGAGTAACCACGGCCGTCAGCAAACTTAGGGAAGTTAACTGCGATGAACGCCACTTCTTGGTGGATGTCATTCAATAACTCTGCAGGCTGATCTGATTCAAGCCAAACAGCAACGTTATCACGGCTAGCAAGCGCGTCACGGTTGTCTAAATAATATTGAACAGGAAGGATCACGTTACCCTCTGGGGCGTCCGCTCCTTCCTCAATGGTAGTTACCAGTACGAAATCGTCTTCAACGATAGCACGGTTCTTAATTAGCTTTGGCATATACGCGCTCCTTGAATACTTCCATTCCGATACGTTTGAAAGTGTCTATGAACAGTTCATCTTCTTGGCGATTTTCAACATAGATGTTCAGAATCTTATCCAAAACATCAACTACTTCATCGCGTTTGAAGGATGGGCCAAGGATCTTGCCAATTGCAGTTGTATTCAGTTTGCCTGAATCACCACCTAGAGAAATTTGATAGAACTCTTCGCCTTTCTTATCAACACCCAGGATACCGATGTTTCCAACGTGGTGATGACCACACGCATTCATACAACCTGAAATGTTCAGGTCCAGATCGCCTAGATCGTGTAGGTAATCCAAATCATCAAAGCGGCGCATGATTTCGTCTGCAACCGGAATAGACTTGGCGTTTGCCAGTGCACAGTAGTCGCCACCAGGGCAGCAGATCATGTCGGTAAGCAGACCAAGGTTTGGTGTAGCAAAACCGGCTTCTTTCGCTGCTTCCCAAACGGCAAATAAGTCAGATTTTTTCACGTCTGCAAGAACGATGTTTTGCTCGTGAGTTGTACGTGCTTCACCGAAGCTGTATTGATCAGCGAGGTCAGCAATTTTATCCAATTGAACGTCAGTAACGTCACCTGGCGCGTGACCTGGACGCTTGATTGACAGCGTTGCAATCGCATAACCCGGCTTTTTGTGTTGAGCGACGTTACGATTTACCCAGTTCGCGAATCCTTTCGACTCGGCAAGCTTCGCTTCAAACTCCGGGCTGTTGTCTTCAAGTGCTTCATAAGCAGGTTCGGTGAAGTATGACTTCATCTTTTCCAGAAGTTCTGGTGTTAGCTTGCTGTCGCTGTCTTTGATGTGTGACCACTCTTCTTCTACCAACTCTGCGAATTTTGCTGGTGTAAGAGCTTTTACCAAAATTTTGATACGCGCCTTGTATTTGTTTAAGCGGTTACCTTTTTGGTTGTACACGCGAATGATCGCTTCCAGGTAAGTCAGAAGATCTTCAGCAGGAAGGTAATCGCGGATGGCGCTACCAATAATCGGTGTACGACCTAAGCCACCGCCAACAACAACGCGGAAACCGGTTTTACCTTCGGCGTTTTTCACCAAGTGCAAAGAAATGTCATGTACGTCCGTTGCTGAACGATCTGATTCAGTATTGGCGTTTACTGCAATTTTGAATTTACGAGGTAGGAACGCAAATTCTGGGTGGAATGTAGACCATTGACGAATGATCTCGCAGTACGGACGAGGATCTTCTACTTCACCAGTACATACACCTGCAAATTGGTCGGTGGTGGTATTACGAATACAGTTACCAGACGTTTGCACCGCGTGCATTTCAACATCAGCCAATTCTTGCAGGATGTCAGGAACATCTGCCAGCTCAGGCCAGTTGAATTGAAGGTTTTGACGAGTACTGAAGTGTGCGTAGCCTTTGTCGTATTTGCGAGCGATTTCCGCAAGCTTACGAATTTGCTTAGAGGCTAGCATGCCGTAAGGTACAGCGACACGAAGCATTGGTGCCATGCGCTGAACATAAAGGCCGTTTTGAAGTCGTAGTGGCAAAAACTCCTCTTCGCTGAGTTTTCCCTCAAAGTAGCGACGGGTTTGGTCGCGGTACTGCTTCACACGGTCTTGGATGATCGCGTGATCGTATTCGTCATAAACGTACATGGGTTAGATTTACTCCCACCTTGCTCAAAAATAGCAGGGCATAATCACAGTCGTATTAATGGTAGTTATTTCAATCAGAAATGAACCCGTGGGTCAGATGAGTATCTGGGCTTAAGATACTGCAAGACAGACGATGGGCGAACTACCGTTTTCTTATATGGCGCGCATTCTAAGTTATATAAAGCACGACTTAAAATTCATAATTGAAATAAAGTTCATCGGTTTAATAGATTAACTTTAAATTTTTTATTGGTTTTCTGTATATCAGGGTTACAAGGCAGTTTACCTGATAGAGGACGGGGAATTTGATAGGAACGTGTGCCTAGACGGTTACATCAGAGGTCTCTAGGATTTGTGTGGGGTTGGCATGTTCCCTTTTCCATATTCGATAGAGGCACACACCGTTTATGGCGCGTTGGCACGCATGGCAAAGGGTGTAAATTTCCAAAGAACCATAACCACTAAGATGGATTGCCAGCATGATGGGAAGTAAACCAAACCATTGGGTCATGCTGAGTACTCGCAGCACGGCTTTATTCTGATGCAGTGCATACAATGATTGTTTGGTGGAAATGGTAAAAGCTTCAAACAACAGAGAGACGGTAAGAATAATAAGCGGCCAATAGGCAGCATTGATGACGTCCGTTTCTTTGGTCAGGATTTCTAACACTGGTTCCGTGGAAAATAAAAGGACCGGGCTGACCAGTAAGATTGTTCCAAGGGAAAGAGTTAGTGTAATTCGATACCACTTCTGTGAGTCTGAGGCATCGCCTTTGCCTTGTTGGAACAATGTGTGGGTGCGACTGATAAAGGTGGTTGCAGACATTCCAAAGCCAATGACTGGCAGAATCAGCACCAGTGACAGGGTGATAATGATATGCGCTGCGGCAAGCTCAGTAACGCCGGTTTGGGCAATGATAGCCATAAATACGGCGGTGCCGATGGCAAAAATAACTTGTTGAAACGAAGTTGGCCAAGCCAGCAGCCATGCAATTTTAAATTCAGAGCGCTTGAGAGGGGCGGTTGCTGCAATGTGCCGTATGAGGTTTAGAGGCTTTAGCGTCAGTATCAGCAAGCCTGTAGTACCTATAGACATACTGATTAGAGTGGCTAACGCTGCTCCCTTCAGGCCGTACTCAGGGAAACCGAATTTCCCGAAGACTAAGGCGTAGCAAAGTACTGCCGAAACAATATGACTGAATAAAAGGCAGAACAAAAAAACCTTTGGACGGTTAGATCCGTGCCAAAAGCCTCTTAACGCCATTAAAACGGCGATGGGAAGTAAGCTCCAGCTTTTTATCCTGATGAACTCTGAGGCTAAAGCCACAATACGTTCATCATTAATTTGAGCGGCAATTAGCTCACGACTAAAAAAATGCACGAGTACTATAAAGCACAAAGCAACGAGCGTTAGTTGTATAAGACCAATCAGGGTGTATCGTGTAGCTACTTCTGGTGTCTGTTCAATATGGCGCGCTACTTGAGATTGAACCGCAATGGCAAAACCTGCAAAGGCCGAAAGGAAAACAAAGAACAAATAACTGGCAGAGGCATTTGCGGCAAGCGCTTGTTGGCTGTAGTGACCAAGAATGGTGGTTTCTATCAGGCCAAGAATACTTAAGCTGGCCATGCCTAAAGCAATAGGGATAGCCAGTTTAAGAAGGTTTTTTATGGTGGGCTCGCAGACCTTGGCAAGGTCTGCGTTCATCGTTGGGGTACTACTCATTCAGATGAATTCAGCTTAGTTCAGAACCTAGTTATCGTAAGACAGAACAGGGGATAACCAGCGCTCTAGTTCTTCCAAAGACATGTCTTTACGTTGAGCTAATGATTCCACCTGATCCTTAGCGATTTTGCCTGTGCCAAAGTATCTGCTCTCAGGGTGAGAGAAATACCAACCGCTCACAGAAGCCGCCGGGTACATTGCAAAGTGTTCAGTAAGCGTAACGCCAGTATTGGCTTCCGCATCTAGCAGTTTGAATAACGTTGCTTTTTCTGTGTGGTCAGGGCATGCAGGATAACCCGGTGCAGGGCGAATACCTTGATAACGCTCTTTGATCAGGTCTTCATTCGAAAACTCTTCGTCAACGGCATAGCCCCAAAGTTCTTGGCGAACATGACGATGCATATGTTCAGCGAAGGATTCAGCAAGGCGGTCAGCCAAGGCTTTCACCATAATCGAGTTGTAATCGTCGTGTTTATCTTCGTAGGATTTCGCTAGCTCTTCTGCGCCGATACCTGCTGTAGTCACAAAACCGCCAATGTAGTCGTGTTTGCCAGACGATTTCGGTGCGACAAAGTCTGCCAGACTCTGGTTTGCTTTGCCTTCAGGGCGTCGGTTCTGCTGACGGATGTGATGTAGGGTCGCCTGGATGTCTCCGTTATCGTCGTAGACTTCAATGTCATCGGCATTGACCTGATTTGCATTCCAGAAACCAACGACCGCACGTGCTTTGATTAACTTATTATCAACAATGTGCTTCAACATCTTTTTAGCATCATTGTAGAGGTTGGTTGCGGCTTCACCGACGACTTCATCATTGAGGATTTTCGGGAATTTGCCTGCAAGATCCCATGAAATGAAGAAAGGTGTCCAGTCAATGGTTTCAACCAGCTCCTCAAGAGGGAAGTCTTCAAACACTTTTACGCCGGTAAAGCTTGGAGCTGGTGGTGTGTAGCTTTCCCAGTCAATTGGCGTCGCATTGGCAATTGCTTGCTCATACGTTAAATCCGCTTGTTTTGGTTTACGCTTCGCATTGCGTTCACGAACTTGCTGGTACTCTTCGCGAGTGTTCTGTACGAAGTTGTCACGTAAATCGTCACTTAGTAGTGCAGTTGCTACCCCAACACTTCGGGACGCATCGGCCACATAGCAGGCCAAATTACGGGTATAGTTCTGCTCGATCTTAACAGCGGTGTGGGCTTTAGACGTGGTGGCACCACCAATTAATAGTGGGATATCAAAGCCTTGACGTTCCATTTCTTTAGCAACGTGAACCATTTCATCCAGTGACGGTGTAATCAAGCCGCTCAAGCCAATAATGTCTGCGTTGTGTTCTTTCGCTGCTTTCAGAATGGTTTCGCAAGGCACCATTACGCCGAGATCCACAACTTCATAGTTATTACATTGAAGAACAACGCCAACGATGTTTTTACCGATGTCGTGAACGTCGCCTTTCACCGTAGCCATGATGATCTTGCCTTTGGTTTCGGCTTTATCACCTTTTTCTTCTTCAATGAATGGGATCAGGTGAGCAACGGCTTGCTTCATTACTCGGGCACTTTTCACAACCTGAGGCAGGAACATTTTTCCTTCGCCGAATAAGTCTCCTACGACGTTCATGCCGTCCATCAGTGGGCCTTCAATCACATGGATTGGACGAGCTGCTTTTTGGCGTGCTTCTTCTGTATCCTCAAGAATGTAGGTGGTTAGACCTTTTACCAGTGCGTGCTCGATACGCTTTTCTACGGGTTGTTCACGCCAGCTCAGGTCTTCCTGCTGCTGCTTAACACCATCGCCTTTGTACTGATCGGCAATTTCAAGCAGACGGTCTGTGCTGTCTTCGCGACGATTCAGAATGACGTCTTCAACGCGTTCACGCAGTTCTTCAGGAATTTCAGCGTAAACTTCCAACTGACCCGCGTTTACGATCCCCATGCTCAAACCTTTCTGAATGGCGTGATAGAGGAATACGGCGTGGATCGCTTCTCGGACCGGGTTGTTGCCCCGGAATGAGAACGAAACGTTACTCACACCACCAGAAATCTTGGCATATGGTAGGTTTTTCTTGATGAAATCACAGGCGTTAATGAAATCAACAGCGTAGTTATTGTGCTCTTCAATACCGGTAGCAACCGCAAAGATGTTCGGATCGAAGATGATGTCTTCTGGGTTGAAACCTACTTCATTCACCAGAATGTCGTAAGATTTTTGACAGATTTCATTCTTACGGGCTTCAGTGTCCGCCTGACCTACTTCATCAAAGGCCATGACGACAACGGCAGCGCCATAACGCATACACAGCTTGGCGTGCTCTTTAAAGGCATCAACACCTTCTTTCATGCTGATGGAGTTAACGACACATTTACCTTGCACGCACTTTAGACCAGCTTCAATGATGTCCCACTTCGAGGAGTCAATCATGATTGGCACACGAGAAATGTCCGGCTCAGATGCGATTAGGTTTAAGAAGTGAATCATGGCCTCTTTTGATTCCAACATGCCTTCGTCCATGTTGATATCAATAATTTGAGCGCCGGCTTCTACCTGTTGACGGGCAACTTCTAACGCCTCATCGAACTTCTCTTCAACAATTAAGCGTTTGAATCGGGCAGAGCCTGTTACGTTGGTACGTTCACCCACGTTCACGAACAAAGAATCTTCAGTGATGTTGAATGGTTCAAGACCGCTCAGGCGACAAGCTTTAGGAATCTCTGGAATGACACGAGGTTTAAGACCTTGCACTTTTTCTGCAATGGCTTTGATGTGTGCAGGGCTGGTTCCGCAGCAGCCACCGACGATATTCACCAAACCGCTTGAAGCAAATTCTGCCACGATGTTACCGGTTTCTTCTGGTGTTTCATCGTACTCACCAAACTCGTTTGGTAGACCGGCGTTCGGGTGAGCACTCACTAGACAGTTGGCTTTATATGCTAATTCTTCAACGTATGGGCGAAGCTCTTCACCACCCAATGCACAGTTAAAACCAATACTTAACGGCTTAGCATGGGCCAATGAGTTATAGAAGGCTTCTGCCGTTTGGCCTGACAGGGTACGACCACTGGCGTCAGTGATGGTCCCGGAAATCATGATAGGTAATTCGAAACCGAGCTCTTCAAATACTTCCTGAACAGCAAAGACCGCTGCTTTAGCATTTAACGTATCAAAAATGGTTTCGATCAGGATGATATCGGAGCCGCCTTCAATAAGCCCTTTGGTGGCTTCAATGTAATTCTCGACCAACTCATCAAAGGTGATATTACGTTTTGACGGGTCATTAACATCAGGTGAAATAGACGCTGTTCGACTGGTCGGGCCTAAAACACCGGCAACAAATCTTGGTTTATCAGGCGTTTGTGTGGTGAATTTATCCGCAGCAGCTCGGGCAACTTTGGCACTTTCTACGTTAAGTTCATACGCGAATTCCTGCATGTCATAGTCTGCTTGAGAGATTCGCGTTGAGTTAAAGGTATTCGTTTCAAGAATGTCTGTGCCAGAAGATAAATAAGCTTCATGAATGTCTTGAAGAATTTGAGGTTGGCTGATAGCCAAAAGGTCATTGTTGCCTTTCACTTCAGTATGAAAGTCGGAAAAGCGTTCGCCCCGGTAATCACTTTCTTCAAGCTTATAGCTTTGAATCATGGTGCCCATTGCACCGTCCAGAACCAGGATGCGTTGTTCTAATTCTTGTTTTAATCGCTCAATTCGTTGTTGTCTGGTTTCCATGGATTACCGCCAATTCTGATACTAGATGACTGATGAAACTGCAAATTAATGACTGTTTTTAGGCACTCGTTCTTTATTTACTTGTGCTATTTCTGCAATGGTCACTGCACTCATCAGGGTAACTTAAATCGCTTTACGAACTTATCTGCCCGGAGCCACACTTAAGTGAGTGTGGCTGAGTAAGACCAAAAGGCCGGTCATTCTAGCAGAGCTTCTTTCTTATTTCATGTAGCTAGTTTTCGTATTCTGTTAGTGATTTAAAAAGTTGAGTCTGGCGTTAGATCCTCTTAGAAACCGGTAGCTGGTACTTGACTAAAAAGCTATACTATTTGAAGAAATCCAAAGTTCGAGTACAATGCCGGCCAAATTAAAGCCATTGGCAACGTACTTGTGACAAGCAAAGGCACTATATGACTCAATACGAAGACATTGATCACAACATCACCATCACTGATGGAGCAAGAGAATACTTAGGCGAATTGGTCGCTAAGCAGAATTCACCAGGTATGGGCGTTCGAATGTATGTGACTCAACCTGGGACAAAAAATGCAGAGACTTGTTTAGCCTACTGCAAACCGGACGAGATTATAGAGTCTGATTTGGTGTCGGATTATATTGATTTTCGTTTGTACGTTGAGCGCCAGAGTGTGCCGTATCTGGACGAAGCTGTTGTTGATTTTGCCAAGGACAAGTTGGGTGGTCAGCTGACGATTAAAGCGCCTAACGCAAAAATGCCAAAAGTTGACGAAAACAGCCCGCTTCAGGATCGTATCAACTACTTATTGATGACAGAAGTGAACCCGGGATTGGCTGCTCACGGTGGTGAAGTGAGTTTGGTTGAAGTCACCGAAGATATGATTGCTGTTCTACGTTTTGGTGGTGGATGCCAAGGTTGTAGTGCGGTAGATGTTACCTTAAAGAATGGTGTAGAAACTCGTTTGCTAGAGGTGATCACTGAGCTGAAAGGTGTTCGTGACGTAACAGATCATACTGTCACAGAGAATGCTTATTATCAGTAAGTCTCATATCCGCAAGCCTATTATAAGTAAGTAATAGCTTTGCGATCTAAAAAAGCCCGGTAGATTAACCGGGCTTTTTTGTGTGTGACATATTTCTTGTGTGATGTACCTTCTATTGCTTTTGGATCATCATTGAAAGAGGCGGGCTGTTGGCTCACAACTCGTTCAAAGATGAGCGAAAATCATCGCTTGCGCCATAAGCTTCAAGAATAGATATTTCTCTCAGTAATTGATTTGGATCGATAGCAATCGAATCTTGATGTAGATGACTCATGCCTATACTGGCTCCGGAAAAATCCCAATCGATCAGGAAGCCCAAGGTCGCAGGATTTTTTAAAAAACGGCCCATCTTGGGGCCATAGCGGCCTTCAAGAATGATAACGGTTCGCTTTTTTAATGGGGCAAGGCTTTCGAATATGGCACACCATTTCGCAATTTCTTGCTGATGGGAGTCGTGTGTCGTAGCAAAAGAATGCACCATAGATTAGCCTCCGATGAATTGAAATGTGACATAGTGTCTTTTAATTTTAGTTGGAGATCTCAGGGTGTTCTTATTTGTGCTTTTATTTGCAGTTTGTTTCAGATGGGCGGTTGAAAAATAAGATAGAACTTGACGGAAGTCTCACTGTTGATGAGGCTTGGGTAAATTTTGATGGGGATGAATCCATTGTTGATGTTGGAAGGTTGGTAAGTTCATGTGTTCTGAATTAGCCATTTTGTATCAAGACGAATATTTAGTTGTAGTCAATAAGCCAGCAGGAATGTTGGTTCATCGAGGTGAGCGAGACAGTGAAAATCGCCCAATTCTTTTGCAAACATTAAGAGAGCAATTGGGGCAGCGAGTTTATCCTGTTCATCGCTTGGATCGAATGACGTCTGGTGCAATTACTTTGGCTTTGAATTCTGAAACGGCCAGTCTAATGGTTGAGCAGTGGCGGGTTCGAACGGTGGAAAAACGTTATTTAGCAGTCGTCAGGGGGTACATGCCGGATGAAGTGCACCTTGATTATGCAATGGCTCCACCCATAGATAAGTTCAAAAAGAACCCCAAGCCCAAGCCTGTACAGGAGGCCATCACCGATTTTTACTGCCTCGGGCAAGTTGAAATACCCGTCGAGATTGATAAGTACCCTCAATCCAGATATTCCTTGATCGAAGCACTGCCAAAGACGGGAAGGAAACATCAGATTCGACGTCATTTGAAGCACTTGAGCCATCCTATCATCGGTGATACCCGTTATGGAAAGGGTAAGCATACGCAATATTTCAGAGATCATATGGCCTGCAACCAGATGTTGTTGCATGCTTGGCAATTGTCTTTTCAACACCCATATTCAAAGCAAACCTTATCACTGACAGCTCCGTTGAATCATACATGGTGGTCGATCGTGCAAACCTTTGGTTGGACTGAGGTGATTCCTCAAGCGTTAGTGGGCCATAGATGACGTTGTCTGGGTTCTGAGGATGGGGAATCTGTTTCTGGATATTCGGTCAGGATTGTCTATTCTCAGACACTAATGGGCATGAAAATTGATCTTACCGATTTGATTGCCACATTCTTATTACGCGGTGAGGATTGATCTATGTTGCTTAATTACATAGAGGGACTCAATTCGAAAGTAATGAGAAGGAACTCTGAGAAAATTTCTGACACCCCTGTGAACTTGAGTGAATTAAAATGCTCCGAGTTTCATGGATATTCAGTGACTGAACGGCATGTCAGTTCAAACGGGTTGTCCTTTTTTGTTCGCGACTATGGTCGAACGTCTGATCCCGCAGTCTTACTTGTTATGGGGCTGGCTTGTCAATTGACTGTCTGGCCTCCTGATCTGATTAAGGAATTACTGGGTCACGGTTACCGGGTTATTTGCTTTGATAACCGAGATGTTGGTTTATCCTCCAAAATTAATGGGCAACTTCGTGTAAACACCATAAAAGCCTTTGCTTGCCATCGGGTGGGTTTTCCTGTCCGAACGAATTACAACCTTTACGATATGGCAAAAGATGTTCATGGTTTGATTGAAAACCTGGAGTTGAAACAGGTTCATTTGGTTGGTGTTTCTATGGGGGGAATGGTGGCTCAGATAGTGGCGGCATGTTATCCGCAGAGAGTGGCCAGCTTAACTGCCATCATGACGTCTACGAATAGCCCTTTGTTGCCATTACCTGATATAGGCTTGATTATTCGATTGAGCGGTGCCGGAAGTGGTGGGCACGATCTTGATTCAGTTAAACGCCGTGTTATTGCCTTTTGGAAAGCAGTTCAAAGCCCAGCGTATCCCAAACCGATAGATGAAATCGAGTTCATGATAGAACGTGATTATCAGCGTAATTATTGCCCTGGCGGTATTATTCGCCAAACGCAGGCGATCTTATCTACTCGTGCTATCACTTCACTTATAAGACGAATTGGGGTTCCGACCCAGGTGATTCATGGTGATGCAGATCCTCTTATTAAATTGTCTGGAGGGCGAGCTGTAGCGGACGCTATTCCTGATGCAAGGCTGGCTATCTTATCTGGTATGGGGCACGACTTGCCTGACCCTTTGTTGCCTCAAATTGCAGATTTGATCCATAGGAATGCGATCCAGACCTAGAGCCCTGTGTATTTTTAATCCCATGCTGAGCTCGTCTGTGTTATAACCAAAAAAAGATTACACCGATTTTTCCCGAGGAAACTGTGTAATTCTATTTGGTTGATGCATGAAAGATAAGGAAGATACATGATTAAAGTGTATGGGTATCCAAAGACCAGAGCGTTACGTGTCACCTGGTTGTTGGAAGAGCTTGAACTGGATTACGAATATCACTTAATTAACTTTGCCAAAGGTGAGTCACAATCACCTGAATTTCTTGCAATCAATCCGGCCGGTAAAGTGCCTGCATTAGAAATAGACGGGCAAGTTATCTTTGAATCCGGTGCGATTGTTACCTTTCTTGCAGATAAGTATGCTTCGGGTAAATTAATTCCTAATGCTGGAACCGTTGAGCGGGCTCGTCATGATCAATGGAGTTATTTTGTTCTAACCGAGTTAGAACAACCGTTGTGGACGATGGGCAAACATAAGTTTGCAATCCCAAAAGAGTATCGTGTGGCTGAGGTATTACCTACAGCAGCCTGGGAATTTCAGCGCGCTTTGACAGTCTTAAGCAAAGGCCTGGGAGACAAAGAGTATATTCTTGGTGATTCTTTCTCAGTTGCTGATTTGTTGATTGCACAAACGTTGCGTTGGGGGTTGAGCTTCAAGCAAGCCATTGAACAACCTAATTTGATTGATTATCTCAATCGTATGGAATCGCGAAGTGCCCGATCACTGGCAGATCAGCGGGAAACTCAAGCGTTGGCTGAGCAAGGATAATTGATAATCTACCCCAAGGATGGGCAATGAAATCATTTCTTATCTTCTTCTTTTCTGGCGTGTTCATATCGATGTTGTTATCGGGGTGTAGTAAGCCCGATGACGAGATGAATGGCAAAGAACTCTACGAAAGCTATTGTGCAAAGTGCCACAAGTCTTCAGGTAAAGGAAATTTCCTCTTAGGGGTACCTGATAATCGGGGCACGAATTTGTCTTACTGGGAAATCAAAGTAATGATTACCCGAGGGTCGGAAAATCATAAAAAGATGCGTAAGTTTAAACATCTGACTGATACCCAGGCAGGCTTAATAGCAGCGTATGTTATGTCGTTAAAGAAATCGGGCAAATCTGGCGCTGCAAAGTAGGGTGCTTAAATGTACTGTTTCAGGTTATAAAACGCACTGTCTTACGTTTTGATACCAAACGGTAGCTATTGGTAACATTGTCAGGCTGGTTAATTTTAGAGTAAAAACGCTATTATCAGATGGGCGTTATTGTATTTGTAATCTTTGTGGCATAGAGAATAATGATAAAAATTGCCGATAAGAGACAAGATGTCGCATTCGAACGAGCCCGCAGGAATGACTTGTTGAGTTCTGCACTATGTTGGTTTGGCGTCTTATTTCTTACTATCTTTGGACTTAAATCCTACTTTTCGGGCTTGCCGGATTATGGCATAGGTTTGATGGTGTTTGGCTTGTGCACTGCGTTGATTTGGTTGCAGTTCAAGCTAACCCAGAATTGGCGTGTCTTTCAGAGCATGATTTGTCTGGGTTTTTCGGTGTTATATCTCTTCTTGCTCTCTTCTGGTGGTCAGGCAAATACCGGGCTGCTTTGGTGTTATACCTATCCGCTTATCGTGTTCTCGCTGTTAGGTACTCGGCTTGGCACGTTGTTAGTTGGCGTGGTGTTGTTCTTATCTGCCATTATTTTGTTCGTTCCTAATCTGGATTTCGTCACGCATTCCTATTCCCCCGACATTAAATACCGCTTCACAGGGTCGATTTTGTTTGTGACGGCCTTGGGTTACTTGATGGAGTTGTCTCGTATGGAGGCTCAAAGAAAAAGTGATCAGGCGAATGATGTATTAAAAATGATGGCCCATCGGGACGAATTAACGGGCTTGTATAACCGTCGTGGGATCAAAGAGTGCAACGAGATTGAAGTTTATCTTAATAGCAAGCCAACGAATGAAATGGCATTGGCCGTTTGTGATGTGGATTTCTTCAAGAAAATTAATGATCAATACGGTCATGATGTGGGCGATGAAGTATTAAAAGTGGTCGCTGAACGCTTAAAAAACTCCATTCGAGAGACCGATCTTATTGGCCGTTGGGGTGGGGAAGAGTTCATTATCCTTTTCCCAAGTACTTCGCTGGAAGAAGGCTATCAGCTTATTGAAAGGGTTCGCCAATCTATGGCGGAAACGCACTTTGATATTGCCGGTCAGCGTATTCGCTTGTCATTCAGTACTGGAATAAGCTCAACCCGATATTATGACAACTGGAATGACCTCATTAAGTCTGCTGATAAACAATTATATAAGGCAAAGTCGGCAGGCCGGAACTGTACTAAGACGACAGAACACAGTTAAATACATTATTGATAATTTTATTAAATGGGCAGTTATACTGCCCATTTGTGCTTTCTAGACCTTCAATTTTGGCGTTAGATTAAGCACTATTAAGTACTTGATCAGAATAATTGGAGTGGAACATTGGAGTTGCTAACGGGGTTTGGTCTTGGGTTACTGGTGAACATCATTGTGGTGGTCGCTAGGGATTTTGGTCGATTAGCCGTAGCCAAAGTGTTCGTTGTGTTTTTGCTAGCGGCCGTTGCGTTCTTAATTTTTCCATTAGTACCCAAGGAATGGTCTCTTTTCACCAATAACATTCAGGGGGCCGTCCCTGCTTTATTTTGGTTGCTGTGTCAGTTTGCGTTTAATGATCGACCAAGACTAAAAAATCTATGGTCAGTGATGGCTGTGTATAGCTTTATGGCTCCGGCCTTAGCGAGGTTTTTCTGGGCTGGTGAAGAGTTCACGCCTGTAATGGCATTTTGGGGTTGGCACTCAGGACAGATCTGCGAGTACTTATTAATCAGTCATGGGCTTTGGGTGATCATCTCCAATTGGTCCGATGATTTGGTGGAATCCCGCAGGAAGCTTCGAGTGGCGATGCTGGTTGTGGTTGGATTTGCGGTAACGACCGCTGCGGTCACACTTAATTTTGGATTGGCCGGTGAATATACACGTGGAATCATTGTTTCTATCAGCGGGTTCATCATTTCCATTTTCTTGATTAAAGGAAAGGATGGCATTTTGTTTGGGGAGACTCAGGTTGCTCATGAAACTGAATTTTCATTGACCACATCACAGGCGGATAACGAAGCTACTGAAGCCGCGCCTAGTGTGATGGCTGATGTTCAGCAAATGTCTGAAGAAGCCCAGCTGTTAAAAGATACTATGGATGCAGGTTTTTATCGGACTGAAAATCTCACCCTTAAAGTATTGGCCCGAGAAATCGGGTTGCCAGAATATAAGGTTCGCAGCCTGATTAATCAGACACTGGGCTATCGAAACTTTAACGATTACATTAATAAACTGCGAATCACAGACGCAGCGAAACGTCTGATTGAATCCCCTGATGACCCGATTTTGAATATTTCTCTGGACGTAGGGTATCGCTCTATTAGTTCCTTCAATCGTGCTTTTAAAGAAATCGTGGGCGTCTCGCCAACGACCTATCGGCAGCAAACAATTCGGGAAAATACCGTTTTGTAGGTTCTCAAAAGTTTAAATTTTAAGAATTGCATACCTATTGGTGAGCTTCTTTTTGTTGTTGTTAACTTGCTGAAATATATGGTTATTTTAATAATTGGGTAGTGGTCTTTTGATTCTGCTAATAGCTTTAGCTCGTTCATTATCTGTGAATTCTTTAATTTCTAATCTCGAAATAATTACAAAAATAAGTGTTCTGGAGATTAGGAATGACGAGTCGAACATCAAGTGCGATCGATAACATATACCCATCAACTACACAGACAGCAGGGTGGCTTAAGAAAACTCTTGTTGTTTGTTTAACAGCAGCCATGCTGACTGCCTGTAATGGTGATGATGGTGATCAAGGGCCAGCAGGTCCGGCTGGCCCGGCAGGTGCTGACGGGGCTTCACCAAGCGCAGGTAATGGTGGCGTGGCGAATCCGGACGGTTCTAACGTAACTACATCTGGTTATGTATTTCCTGCTAATGCTATTTATGTGGAATTACCTGAAGCGACTGTTGCCGCTGGTGAAGTAGATATTACTGAAGCTATCCAGTTGGCTTTGTTTGAGGTGACTGACAGTGGTTTGAGTGATGTTACTTTGGTTTTGCCAAAAGGTGAGTTCCTGGTTCACGATACCATCATGATTGACAGTGCAATTGGCCTGACTTTTACTGGCTATGGCATCAACGAGACCAAACTGGATTTCACTACCTCCATCGGTGACGATGCGATCCGTTTTGAAGGTGGCACAAATATCACCATTCGTGATTTCAGTGTTTATGAAGCACCAAAGAACGGTATTAAGGTGACTAACTCGAATGGTGTTCATTTGGCGTATACCGCAACCATTTGGGAAGGCGAGTTGAATGATGGAAATGGCGCGTATGGCCTGTACCCACTTCAAAGTACCAACGTACTGATGGAACATAACTACGCTCGTGGTTCTGCGGATGCGGGTATCTACGTTGGGCAATCTACCAACATTGTTGTTCGTGACAACATTGCTAAAGAAAACGTAGCGGGTATCGAAATTGAAAACTCGTTCAATGCGGACGTCTACAACAACTTGGCGGTGGGCAACACCGGCGGAATTTTGATTTTTGACCTGCCAGGTTTGGAGCAAGCCTATGGTGGTCATGTTCGTGTCTTCAACAACCAGTCGTATGCAAATAACTCAGAAAACTTTGCTGGTGGTGGTGCGGTTGGTATTGTTCCTCCTGGCACAGGTGCATTGATTTTCGGTACCAGTAATGTTGAGGTCTATAACAACGAATTTACCGATAACGAAACTGCTGCTATCGAGATTGCTACCTACTTCATGGCTGATGATGATGTGGCCAGCTACGTTGTTGGTGATGGTTCTGGAACCTATGAAGCGACCATTGCTAATGGCTGGAGTCCACTACTGAAGAACGTCAATGTTCACAGCAATACCTTTGCTCGTAATGGTGGCGACGCTCGTGGTCCTTCCATCGGTGGTC
The DNA here is from genome assembly GCF_030159995.1 of Litoribrevibacter albus. Classification (NCBI taxonomy): domain Bacteria; kingdom Pseudomonadati; phylum Pseudomonadota; class Gammaproteobacteria; order Oceanospirillales; family Oceanospirillaceae; genus Litoribrevibacter; species Litoribrevibacter albus. The sequence continues at coordinate 339,963 of NZ_BSNM01000015.1, forward strand.
AACCAACGCTACCTGCATTCGACCAAATCGTAGCCGGTTATGAGGGCGGTGCGGCCAACGATATGTCGGGTGTGCCTACTGTGTTCCCTAACATCTTATACGATGGAATTGGTGAGCTTCTGTCTAATGCAGGCGCATTAGCAGGGTGGGATGCGATTGTTGCTCAGTCGGCAAAAGACGATGGTGTTGATCATGACCCTTACGCTGATGCAGACAAAATCTGTATTGGTAATAACATCAATGGTAACAACATCAGTGATGCGGCGAACACTACAAACTACCTAGCGTATGAAAACGTGAACATTGGTGTGGTGTACGGTACGGATGCGGCAGATGCAACTAACTGGAACGGTGCTGATCCTGCTGCTCGTTTGCTTTCAGAGCGTATGGACGGGCCTGCTCGTACACTTCTTGATTGCGATACTGAATTGACTCGTTTAACGCCAGCGGAAGTAACTTTCCGTGGCAAGGTCTATGGCTGTAATGGCGATGACCTGGCTGAGCCGGCGTGTTCACTATAAATCAAGGCAATGATCACCAAAGGGAATGTTTCTTTGAGAAAGCCTCTTTGGTGATCCCTGATTTATATAAGTAGTTTCAAGACGAGGGTAGATTCATGAGTTCTTTTGATATGTTTAATTTAAAGTTTGATGTGTTTAATTTAAAGAAAGTCACCCGACTGGGTGTTCTGTTAGCAGCGACAGGTTTAATGGCTGCATGTAGTGATTCAGACAGTTCCGGTTCATCTGTAGGAACCGGCGGAAATTCTACAACAGGTGGCATGATCAACAGTGGCGCCAGTGCAGCATCGGGTAATGAAGGTAATTGTGAGGCGAATACGGCCGGTGTCAACTGGGATGCGTTAATGACAGAAAACTGTCCTAACTTGTCTGACTACAACTTATTCCAGAATTCCACTGATCCAACCGCTAACCCTAATGCGGGCGGTGTTATCTTTGATTTAACCACGCCATTATTTACGGATTATGCGTCCAAGTATCGTTTTGTGTTTGTACCTGAAGGGGAAACCATCAAGTACAACGAAAATGAAGTGTTAAGCTTCCCGATAGGTACTGTCATTGCTAAAACGTTTACTATGCCGGTGGATACCTCTGCTCGGGATGGCGATGAAGTCGTCATTGAAACACGATTGCTTATTCATCGTGAGAGTGGTTGGGTAGCTCGCCCGTATTATTGGAACCCGGGCTCTGGTAACACAGATGCAGCCTTGTCGATCTCTTCTAAAACAGTCTCTGTGTCGACGACTCACGAAGGCACCACAAGAACCTTTGATTATATCGTTCCGTCGCAAGCATCTTGTTTGTCATGCCATGCGGTTCAATCAGCAGGCTTGCCAAAAATTACGCTGCCTATTGGTCCTAAAGCGCGCTTCTTAAATCGTGATTTCGATTACACCAGTGGTTCAGCATTAATTCAGACGGAAAATGAAACGGCCAACCAGCTTACCTATTGGGCTGAGCATGGCATTTTGTCTGGCTTGCCAAATCTAACTTCTGTGCCGGTGACTCCATCTTATCGTGATGAGAATGAAGCTGGGTTGACTAACATGTCTAAGGCGGAAGTTCAGGATGCTGCAGAGGCGTATCTTGATATTAACTGTGCACACTGTCACCGTGCAGGATTGTCCATCTCTGAGATTCAGTTGGGCGATGGTTCTTATGTGGATGAAAGCTATCGTGGTGCGGCAGGAAGTACGGGGCTACAAATGGAATACAACCGTAACTTTGAAGACGATCAAACCAAGTTTGGTGTATGTAAGACGCCAGTGGCGGGTGGTCATAACAGCTATCCACAGGACGTAGTGCCAACTCGTGCTGATTTATCTTACTTACGATTCCGTGTTGATACAACGGATTCTCGTCATAAGATGCCGGAATTGGGCCGCGTAACTATTCATGATGAGGGTGTGAGCCTGATCAGTGCATGGATCAATCAGATGGATCCTGCGAACTGTACGCCATAACCTAAACTTAATTCTCTTTTTACTTTGAGCGATGTAGCTTGGGCAGACGATATCTCAGATTCTGAGATATCCATCCTGCCCCTTTTTATTTTTTGCTCGTGTGTTGTTTCATATCATCGCAATAGTCTTTGTCTGTCCATCTCGGGGTAAACCAGAGATAGTCTGCCTGGGCTAGCTTATCTGAGTTCAACATTTGAACCGTCTCATAGTTGTCATCCACTTCCACAATCTGAACAACGACTGTTTTCTTTTTGGGGGCTAACATCGTCAGATGTCGTGGCACACCTATTGTTTTATTTACATGGTAATTTCCAGCAATAAGAACGGCCTTGTCTGACTTGCTCATGCTGTAGGCCATGCTGGCGTCTTTAGCGATTTGAATTTTGGCCATAGGTGCTGTTTGACTGGCAGGCAGTATGCCGCAATGATCCTGAAAAATGCGATCTTCCAGCTCACTGAGTTGTTCTTGGTTGAGAGCATCTGACGTTGTGAAGCGAGTCGGTTCGAGCGCTGAAAACCCTTCTTGATAGATTGTCATGAGGTCATCTTTTGGAAGGTTTCCTGCAATTATCTGAGCGCCTCTGGATAATCCGGTTTGAATCAGTGGCGTGTAATATTTTGATGGCCAGCCGGATTGGTCGAAGTTTGCTGCGTCGGAAATGTCTGTCGGAAGAGAACTTGAAGACAGTGCAGAAATGGCGTCTTGCTGATTGTAGTTGAGCATTTCAAACACCAGGTTGTATTTTGTTTCGGGAAGAAGCTCAGTCAGCAGCCAATTCTGGACATTATGATGATCTGGATTATCGTGCTTTTCGCCAATTAATACATAATCTGCAGAGCTGAGTTCTTTGATGAGTTGTTCAGGTTGAACTCGGCGCAGATCGGATATTCGAACAATATCGCCGACCAGGGAGTGGTCAGTTGATAGAGTGGATTCCCAAAGTATTTGTGTACGAATGTATGGACTGCATCCGACAATCATGACGGCTGCCGCAAGACTTATGGAAAAGAATGCACATGACCGAACAATCAAAGATGGCATAATACGTCCCCGGTTTAATGATCCAATGACTCTTAAAAGGTAATGCAATGGAACATAGCTTTTGGCACAACAAATGGCAATCCAATCAAGTAGGGTTTCACCAGGAAAGTGGACATCCTGACTTTGTAAGGTACTTTCCAACGTTACCCGCTGGATCGAGCGTGTTGGTTCCTTTGTGTGGCAAAAGTAAAGATATGCTTTGGTTAGCTGAGCAAGGCTATCAAGTGGTTGGCGTTGAGCTATCTGAGATTGCAGCAAAAGATTTCTTTGCGGAAAACGGCTTAACGGCGGATGTAACGGATCAGTCTATCAACGGTTCACAATTCCTACTGTATCAATGTCATCAGTGTGCTATTTCCATTTGGGTCGGGGATTTCTTTAAGTTCGAGACTGATGTATTCGATGCGTTATATGATCGGGCGGCCCTAATTGCATTGCCAGAGTCAATGCGTCCGGCCTATCTCGCTCATTGTCAGGCGTTATTGAAGAATGGTAGTAATGGCTTAATTATTACAGTCGTTTATGATCAAACATTGGCATCGGGGCCACCGTTTTCTGTACAACCAGAAGAGCTTACCTCTTTATGGAGTGGTCCTCTGGTAAAGGCTGGAGAGATTGAGTTGATCGAGCAGGAACCTCGTTGGAAGTCTAAAGGGTTAACCAGTTTTAAAGAACAATTTTGGCGTTGGTAAAGACCTTGGAATTACTTGATGGGAATCAACTTACTTTATATAGATGCTTTCTATGTAAGTGCTTTCCGTTATAATGCCGCGCAATTTTTACACAGATCAGAGACGTTTATTCATGCAACAGGTTGATCCTCAGGCACTCGACGAATTAAAAGCTTTTTTACCATGTGAAACACCGGATGAGTGGGTGGAAGAAGCCTTAAAAAATCAAGATATGTTGCTGGTGAACCATGCGTACCTCGAAAAGTGTGCGGCACGCACCGCGTTGAATTTGATGTTTAAGCATCCCGACAAACCGGATCTTCTGCACAAAATGTCTCGGTTGGCTCGTGAGGAGCTGGTCCATTTTGAGCAGGTAATGAAGATTATCAAAAAGCGTGGCTTGAAATATCGTTCTCATCAACCGTCCAGATATGCGGGAATGATGAATTCTGGTGTACGCAAGCAAGACCCTGATAAAGTCATTGATACCTTGATTGTAGGGGCCTTCATTGAGGCTAGATCGTGTGAGCGTTTTTCGAAATTGGCTCCGCATTTGGATGAAGAACTTCAGAAATTTTACATTTCGTTGCTTAAATCCGAAGCGCGTCATTACAAGGATTACATTACGCTTGCTGAAAAATACGCAGGGAAAGCAATCGATGATCGTATCGAATACTTTGCTGCTGTTGAGAAGGAAGCCATTCAATCACCGGATGAACTCTTCAGGTTTCATAGCGGCATTCCGGCTTAATTTAAAACAAAAAACGGGCTTTTAAAGCCCGTTTTTTTTGTTATGTTCTATTTGGTTTTTTTGTTTATGGCTAAGCGGTTTGTTGGCTCGGTGTGATGATTTTTAGGCTTTCTTCTGCAAAGCCGGAACCGGCTTCAGCAAAGAAGTTAAACACGTGATCAATGCCGCTTTCTCTTAATATTTCTTGTTCATCAACATAGCGTGCAATACCGGCAATCGAGCCTTTGTAGTGACTCAGTTGTAATTGTTCAGAAATGTTCTGCATATCCTCGATACTTGGTAGGGCAAGCATCACCAGTTTGACTCGATCAAGATTGAGGTTGTCCCAGAAGTCCGCATCTTCCGCATCTCCGAGTACCACAGGTAAACCTTCTTCGGTTAGACGTTTGATGGTTTGGTTGTCCGCATCAATACCACAGACTCTGTCTCCGATTTCTTTATGGAGCGCTTTATAAGCTCCTTGCCCGACTCGCCCTAAACCAATGACGAGAATCTCTGCATTGGGTGGTTGGCAAAAAATATCGCGGTTGAGTCGTTCCGAACGCTCGTATCGTCGGATAAGTGATTTGTGTCGAGCGTAAAAGCTGTGCGCGCCTTTGTAGGTCATACTGGTTATCACGAAAGAAATGGACACCGCAAGAGCGACAATTACAAGCCAGTTGTTATCCAACCAGCCAGCGTCCACACTTAAAACCATAACGATCAAACCGAACTCACTGAAATTCATCAGCGATAAACCGGAGAGGTATGAGGTACGGCCACGGAGTTTGAGTGCAGTAAGCAGACCAAAATAGAGGAGTGCTTTGACAAGTAATAAGGAGCAGAGACCAACCGCAATGAGCATCATGTCGACGGTAGGTAGTGCCGTGAATCCAATGGCAAGGAAAAATCCAATCAGAAATAGATCTTTAAAGCTGAGTAGAGCCTTTGCCAGTTCGCCTGATTTTACGTGTTGGGCCAATAAAACACCAAATACCAACGCGCCTAGATCGCCTTTCATTCCGACCAATTCAAACAGTTCATAACCGCCAAAGGCTAATAGGAAGCCGGTTAGAGGAAGCATTTCTCCGTGCCCGGAGCGACTGAGTATCCAATTGAATAGTGGGCGAGAGAAAACCAGAAGTAACAATCCAAGGGCCCAGACAGTGGGGAGTTGGCCTTTAGCGAAGACCAGGAAAAGCACTGCGGCGATGTCTTGCATTACCAGAATACCAATCGCTAACTTACCGTGTCGTGTTTTCATTTCACCGCTGTCTTCCAGCAGTTTTACAATGCACACGGTACTGCTAAAGCTGAGGGCAAATGCGATGATTGCGGCTGATTCGAGTGTTAAATCGGTGAAGTAGGGCAGGGCGGAAATAGAAAGTAGGCTGAAGACACCAGTTAATGCAGCGACCCATAATCCCATATGGAAAAGCGTGCCTCCCCAGACTTCAATGCGTGTCAGATCTTTTATCTGGATCTTCAAGCCAATGGTGAACAGTAAGAGTGTTACCCCAAGGTTCCCCAATGTTTGTAATAGTGAATCAGCCTCTAATCCATAGGCATGAAGTGCAAAGCCGGCAATCAAATAGCCAATGAGTGGTGGGAATCCTAATTGTTTAAAGGCAAATCCAAAAACGTAGGCAATAAGAATCCAAATAAAATCCATTGGTTACCCTTAAATGAGGAGATGGTAAACGCAGCTTGTGGGCTGCATTGACGGATTATGACCAAGCAACCCTTCCAGGAAAAAAGTGTATTGTAATTCGATTGATGTATTGTAATCAGATCGGCGTAATTTCAAAATCAATTAAGTCGAATCGGCCTTGATCTAACTTAAGGTACCAGCCTTTTTTATCCCAATCGCCCAAGACGATTCGTTCTGCATGTGTGGAATGCAAGGCTAATGCGACTTCAGGAAGTGGGTGGCGGGCAGGTCTGTGGGTGTGACCATGAATGACGATCGGGATCTTCCTATCGAGCATTTCCTGCTCAATTGTTTCAGGTGTAACATCAAGAATGCTGTAGTCCTGAATATCCCTTCCTTTGCTTTTATTTCGTAACTTCTGTCCGATGTTATTACGAACTTTTTTGGGAAGTCTTAAAAACAGCCATTGGACAATCGGGTTACGAACAATGCGACGATATTTTTGGTAGTTTTCATCACTTGTGCACCACAGGTCACCATGTGACAGCAGGAATTCCACCAGTCCGATTTTATGGACAATAGGATCAGGCAGTAACTCAACTTGGGCTAACTGGCTGAATCGCTTACCAAGCATGAAGTCACGATTACCGTGCATGAAATAGGTTTTAATTGAACGACTTGCTAACTGACTTAGTTTTTCACAGACGTCCAATTGAAATGATGAGAGTAAGTCGTCTCCAACAGAGACTTCAAAGAAATCACCCAGAATATAAAGGGTATCGTTGGGCTGAAGCTGATTTTCCAGAAATAGAAAAAACGCCCGGGTGAGATCCGGGCGTCCTTCATGCAGATGTAAATCTGATATAAACAGAGTGCTCATAGATTAAATATGACTCAATGAATTCTCTGATTATTCTTCGACAACTTCTGCTTTTTCGATGATAACGTCTTCAACAGGAACGTCTTGGTGACCCATCGCCATAGTCGTTGGCACTTTCTTGATTTGCTCAACAATGTCCATGCCTTCAACGACTTTACCGAATACTGCATAACCCCAGCCTTCCATTGTTTCAGCTGTGTGATCAAGGAAAGTGTTGTCAGATACGTTAATGAAGAACTGAGCAGACGCAGAGTGTGGATCCATAGTGCGAGCCATTGCGATCGTACCAGTCATGTTGCTTAGACCGTTGTTCGCTTCGTTCTTGATTGGGTCGTTTGTGCGCTTTTCTTTCATTCCTGGCTCAAAGCCACCGCCTTGAATCATGAAACCATTAATAACACGGTGGAAGATCACGCCATCATAGAAGCCGCTTTTTACATATTCTTCGAAGTTTTTCGCTGTTTCTGGTGCTTTTTCGAAGTCGAGTTGGATGTCGATGTTACCAAAATTGGTGGTTAGACGGATCATGAATAGCCTCTACCTTAATTTAAATTCAGATTGTTGACCGGTTTTACTGTTCGGACCAGTAGCACTAAGCAGTGCACGAAGGTACAATTCTTTCCAGTTATTACATGATACGATTTTGAACGACTTAAAAAAACACGTTTGTTTTATAGAGCGTTTTTTCTTTTTAGGGGAAATGATTTTAACCATGGCAACATCTGAGGCTCCAAGTACTCCTAGTAATTTTATCCGCCAGATCATTGATAAAGATTTAGATTCGGGTAAGCACTCTAACATTGTGACGCGTTTTCCACCTGAGCCGAACGGCTATCTACATGTGGGTCACGCAAAATCTATTTGTTTAAACTTTGGTATCGCTCAGTCGTATCAAGGTGTTTGTAATTTGCGTTTTGATGATACGAATCCAGAGAAAGAAAACCCTGAATACATCGAGTCCATTCGTAACGATGTAGAGTGGTTAGGGTTTCAATGGCCAGGGGAGCCTAAATTCGCATCCAACTATTTTGATCAGCTTCATGGCTACGCGATTGAATTGATCAAGGCTGGCAAGGCGTATGTCTGTGAATTGACACCTGACGAAGCGCGTCAATACCGTGGTAACTTGAAAGAGCCAGGTAAAGACAGCCCTTATCGTAATCGTTCAGTTGAAGAAAATCTGGATCTATTCGATCGCATGAAAAATGGCGAATTCGAAGAAGGTAAGATGGTGCTTCGCGCCAAAATTGATATGGCGTCTCCTAACATGAATATGCGTGACCCTATCATCTACCGTATTCGCTTTGCAGAGCATCATCAGACTGGCGATAAGTGGTGTGTATATCCAATGTACGATTTTACGCATCCAATCTCTGATGCGTTGGAAGGCATTACTCACTCTCTGTGTACGTTAGAGTTTGAAGATCACCGTCCGCTGTATGACTGGTTGTTAGATAATATTTCGATTGAATGCCATCCGCAGCAAATTGAGTTTGCCCGTTTGCAATTGAACTACACAGTAACCAGTAAGCGTAAACTGAAGCAGCTTGTTGATGAAGGGCATGTGACAGCATGGAATGACCCTCGTATGCCAACCATCTCAGGTATGCGTCGTCGTGGTTATACACCAGCAGCGATTCGTAGATTCTGTGATTCGATTGGTGTCGCTAAGGCGAATAGCACGGTCGATGTGGCTATGCTGGAAGCGGCGATTCGAGATGATTTGAATGACAACGCGCCACGTGCGATGTGTGTTTTGAATCCATTAAAGATCACCATTCAAAACTATCCGGAAGGGCAAGTTGAGCAGTTGTCTGCGCCTTTGCATCCGCAGAAGGAAATGGGTGAGCGTACGTTGCCTTTCACTCGTGAAGTCTTTATCGATAAAGATGACTTCCGCGAAGAAGCAAACAAGAAATTCAAACGCTTGGTGTTGGGCAAAGAAGTGCGTTTACGTAATGCTTATGTAATTCGTGCCGATGAAGTGATTAAGGATGCCGATGGTGAAATTACCGAAATCATCTGTACTCATGATCCTGATACCTTGGGTAAAAACCCGGAAGACGGTCGTAAAGTAAAAGGTGTAATTCACTGGGTGTCCGCAACGGAATCACTGCCTGCTGAAGTTCGCTTGTATGATCGCTTGTTTTTGGATGAGAACCCTGATGGAAATAAAGAGAAAAGTTTCCTTGAGTTGATTAATCCAGAGGCCTTGACGGTTGTTAAAACAGCTAGGGTAGAGCCAAGTGTTGCCGAGGGTCAGCCAGAGCAAGGTTATCAGTTTGAGCGTGAAGGCTATTTCTGTATTGATAGTAAAGACAGTCAGCCTGATCAATTGGTATTGAATAAAACCATTGGGCTGCGTGACACCTGGGCTAAAATTGGCGACTGATGCTTTGTCTTACTTTCTCTCTCTGTGTCTCAGAAAGTGTTAATTGAGGCTTTAGAGCTCCCAAAAAAAACCGGCTATTCAGCCGGTTTTTTTATATCTGAAAAATGATTATTTGTCGTGAAGCTCAGCGCAGGCAAATAATGTATTTTCCATCAGTGTGGCAACCGTCATTGGGCCTACACCGCCAGGAACTGGGGTGATCCATGCTGCGCGTTTGGCTGCTTCTTCGTACTCAACATCGCCCACTAACTTACCATTGTCTAGGCGGTTGATACCTACATCCACTACAACTGCACCATCAGGAATCCATTCGCCTTTAACTAGACCTGGTTTGCCGGCTGCAGCAATTACGATGTCTGCTTGAGCAAGGTGGCTAGGAAGATCTTTAGTGAATCGGTGAGTTGTTGTTACTGTGCAGCCTTTGATGAGTAGTTCAAGACCCATTGGGCGACCAACAATATTTGATGCGCCAACAATCACGGCATGCTTACCATGAAAATCGATACCGGTAGATTCCAGAAGAGTTACTACACCTTTTGGTGTGCAAGGACGTAAAACCGGCAGGCGTTGTGCCAAACGGCCTAGGTTGTATGGGTGGAAGCCATCAACGTCTTTGTCCGGGCGGATTCGCTCCAGAATAGAATCTGAATTTAGATGTTGAGGTAGTGGTAGCTGAACCAGGATGCCGTCAATGGCTTCATCTGCATTTAGTTCATCGATAAGTTCTTCTAATGACTCTTGGCTAGTGTTTTCAGGAAGATCAAACGACTTGGAAAGAAAACCAACCTGCTGACATGATTTACGTTTGTGGGCTACATAAACCTGAGATGCTGGGTTACCGCCGACTAATACAACCGCTAAACCTGGAGCGCGCTTGCCTTGTTCAGCACGAGCCGCAACTTGCTTCGCGATAGTGTTCTTAATGTCTTCGGAGATTTTTTTACCATCAATGATTTGAGCTGTCATCGTTTTTGGTCCTGTCTAATGTGGACTGAGATCTTGGCTAGGCCAGTCCGTAGAAAATTTGCGCGCATTTTCTCACGACAGTTTAAGTATGTCATCTTTAAGTGTGGGAATAGGTAAGACATATTTGTTTTGTATGGTGACGGGGGAGGGTAAATACCTGATGTTTGATATCTGAATAAAAAGTTTCAAAAAAGAGTTGACCGACGAAAAAAGCTGATTATAATTTGCGTCCACTTGAGATGGTCGCCGCAAGGTTGTCGAACTAAATGCGCTCGTAGCTCAACCGGATAGAGCAACGGCCTTCTAAGCCGTAGGTTGCAGGTTCGAGTCCTGCCGGGCGTGCCATTTACGGTTGTAGATCTTCTTAAGTGCTTTTCAAAATGCGGAAGTGGTGAAATTGGTAGACACGCTGGATTTAGGTTCCAGTGCTTCACGGCGTGAGAGTTCGAGTCTCTCCTTCCGCACCATCTACTCTCTCTTTATTCATTGTTTTTCTCGTTCATCTGTTTGTCATTCTTATCCCCTTAAAATCTAAGATTTTTCTTGATTCTCGCTTCGTCAATCCTTAAAGTAGCGGTTTATTTTTTTGCCGTACTGATGCTATTCGGGCTGACTATTAAATAAGTGCCAGCATCAACCAAGGCGTCATTACGAATTTAGTTAAATTTTGAGGAAGTTCCATGCAAGTTTCAGTTGAAACAACATCTGGCCTAGAGCGCAAAATGACGGTTGCGATTCCTTCTGATCGAATCGATTCTGAAGTAGAAACGCGTTTAAAAGATACAGCTAAGCGTGTTCGTATCGATGGTTTCCGTCCAGGTAAAGTTCCTATGCGTGAAGTTAAGCGTCGTTATGGCTTGGGTGTGCGTCAGGAAGTTCTAAGCGAATTGATGCGTTCTACGTATTTCGAAGCAGTAATGCAGGAAAAATTGAACCCAGCTGGCGCTCCATCTATTGAGCCTGTTGATCTGACTGAAGATTCTGGTTTCTCTTACGTTGCAACGTTTGAGGTGTATCCTGAGTTTGAAGTTAAAGGGATGGATGCTGTTGAAGTAACTCGTCCTAACGTAGAAATTTCAGATGAAGATGTATCTGAAATGATCGACATTCTTCGTAAGCAGCAAGCTACTTGGGAAGAAGTAGAGCGTGAAGCGGCTGACGGCGATCGCGTTACTATCGATTACGTTGGTACAAAAGACGGTGTAGAGTTTGATGGTGGTAAGGCAGAAAACGCTCCTCTTACTCTAGGTTCTAATACTTTTATTCCTGGCTTTGAAGACGGTTTAGTTGGTACTAAAGCTGGCGAAGAGAAAGTTCTAGACCTAACTTTCCCGGAAGATTACGGAAATAAAGATCTAGCTGGTGCTGCAGTGCAGTTCGCTGTAACTGTGAAAGCGGTTTCTGAGCAGAAGCTTCCTGAATTGAATGATGAGTTCTATGCTCGTTTTGGCGTTGAAGGTAATGACGAAGAGTCATTCCGTGCTGAAGTTAAGAAGAACATGGAGCGTGAGCTTGATCAAGCTGTGAAAACCAAGGTTAAAAACCAGGTTATGGACGGTTTGATTGAACAAAACGACGTTGATGTTCCAGCTGCGCTAGTTAGTGAAGAAATTGATCGTATGCGTCAGCAAGCTGTTCAGCAGTTTGGTGGTGGTCAAGGTTTTGATCCTAAGTCTCTTCCTGCTGAAATGTTCCAGGATCAAGCTAAGAAGCGTGTACATGTAGGTTTGGTGGTTGCTGAAATCATTAAAGCTAACGAATTGTCTGCTGACGAAGAAAAAGTTGATGCGATGTTGAATGAAATGGCTTCTGTATATCAAGAGCCTCAACAAGTAATCGACTGGTACAAAAACAACCCTGAGCAATTGAATCAGCTTAAAGCTGTAGTTCTTGAAGAGCAGGTTGTAGAAAAAGTACTTGAGTCTGCAAAAGTAGAAGAAAAAGAAATGAGCTATCAGGACGCTGTTAAGCCTGAAGGCCAAGCGTAATAGTTTATTTCTTGATCCTGAACGCTATGTTTAGGAAATAAAACAATAGCACTTGTCGCGAGTGGTTCCATTCGGCAACGACAGGTGCTATTTTGTATCAGATAAAGAATTTAAAAAGTAAAAGTCTGATTTTGCTTATAAAGTGAGCATTTTTTCAGGGAAATTTATCAAAACTGAGGGAGTGGACGGTTAATGACTAACTATCCTTTTGGTAGCCCGTTTTCATCAATGAATGGTATGGATGTGACTGATCCAAGTTCTGCTTTGGTTCCTATGGTTATTGAGCAGACATCACGCGGCGAGCGTTCGTACGATATTTATTCTCGTCTGTTAAAAGAACGTGTGATCTTTTTGGTAGGACAAGTAGAAGATCATATGGCGAATCTTATTGTCGCTCAGCTATTGTTCTTAGAGTCAGAAAACCCTGATAAAGACATTCATTTGTACATTAACTCTCCGGGCGGATCTGTAACGGCAGGGCTTTCGATCTACGACACGATGCAGTTCATCAAGCCGAATGTAAGTACTATGTGTATTGGTCAGGCGTGTTCAATGGGTGCATTCTTGTTGGCGGCCGGTGAAAAGGGTAAACGTTATGCGTTGCCTAATTCACGAGTGATGATTCACCAGCCGAGTGGTGGTGCTCAAGGTCAGGCGTCAGATATTAAAATTCATGCTCAAGAGATTTTGGATTTGCGTGATCGCTTGAATCGTACATTATCGGATCACACTGGTCAGCCATTGGAAACAATCGAGCGTGACACAGAGCGAGACAACTTTATGTCGGCAAATCAGGCTCAAGAGTATGGTTTGGTCGATGCAGTGCTCGACAGAAGAGAATCTGCGTCCTAATATACCCAGAATAGATGCCGATATTTTATAGTGGCAGGTAAAGATTGAACGGAGTAGTCGATGTCCGACGAAACTAAAAAAGGCGACGATAACGGAAAGCTTCTGTATTGTTCGTTTTGTGGTAAAAGTCAACACGAAGTTAAAAAGCTGATCGCAGGCCCTTCGGTATTCATCTGTGATGAGTGTGTTGATCTGTGTAACGATATTATTCGTGAAGAAGTACAGGAAGCGGAGTCAGAGTCACAAGGTGACCGTTTGCCTTCGCCTCATGAAATCAAAGAAACTCTTGATGAGTATGTAATCGGTCAGGATAAAGCAAAGATTGTTTTGTCTGTGGCTGTTTACAACCACTACAAGCGACTTCGTTATGGAGATCGTGGTGGTGACGTAGAGCTTGGTAAGAGTAATATTCTGTTAATTGGTCCTACCGGAAGTGGTAAAACACTTTTGGCAGATACCTTGGCTCGTTTGCTGAACGTACCATTCACTATTGCTGATGCAACCACATTGACGGAAGCTGGCTATGTGGGTGAAGACGTTGAGAACATTATCCAGAAGCTTTTGCAGAAATGTGATTATGATGTAGAGCGTGCGCAAATGGGCATCGTATACATCGATGAGATTGATAAGATCTCTCGCAAATCTGATAACCCTTCAATTACACGAGATGTATCGGGTGAGGGTGTTCAGCAGGCATTGCTTAAGCTTATTGAGGGTACTGTTGCTTCTGTTCCACCTCAAGGTGGTCGTAAGCATCCTCAGCAAGAGTTCCTGCAAGTTGATACTTCAAATGTATTGTTCATCTGCGGTGGCGCCTTTGCTGGTTTAGATAAAGTTATTCGTGATCGTACTGAAAAGAGCGGCATTGGTTTCTCTGCTGTTGTTGCAAGTAAAGATGATTCCAAGCAAGTTGGCGAAATTTTAGGTGAAGTAGAAACCGAAGATTTGGTTCGCTATGGTCTGATTCCTGAATTCGTTGGTCGTTTGCCGGTAGTGGCAACTCTGACTGAGCTGGATGAAGAAGCTTTGATTGAGATTCTTGTTGAGCCGAAAAACTCTTTAACCAAGCAATATTGCAAGTTGTTTGAGATGGAAGGGGTTGAGCTGGAGTTTAGAGAGGATGCTCTGAGGGCTGTTGCTCGCAAAGCTCTGGAACGTAAGACTGGTGCTCGTGGTCTTCGATCAATTCTGGAATCTGTCCTTCTAACGACAATGTATCGTATTCCTTCAGAAGACAATGTCACTAAAGTCGTCATTGATGAAAGTGTAATTAATTCTGAGGCTGAACCTCTACTTATTTATGAATCTCAAGATGCTCCTAAAGTAGCGTCTTCTGAAGATTAAATAATTAAAAAGGCCCTTTTTAGGGCCTTTTCCTTGTATTTAACGTATTAGTCCCCACATTATCCTAAAGACTGATTTGCCGGTGTTTATTTTCTGTTTTGACCGGTGTTAACCGAGAGGATGTGTCTATGTCTGCAACCGAAATTGATGATGTAATTGAGTTGCCTGTCTTACCGCTGCGAGATGTCGTTGTTTTTCCGCATATGGTAATTCCATTATTTGTAGGAAGAGAAAAGTCGATTGCTGCTCTAGAAGAAGCAATGGCTGATGAAAAGAAAGTATTTTTGGTTGCTCAGAAAGATGCAAACGATGATGATCCTGCGCCTAAAGACCTGTATGAGATAGGCACAATCGCAACCATTCTTCAAATGCTTAAGCTTCCTGATGGTACAGTAAAAGTATTGGTTGAAGGTTTAGATCGTGCTCGTATCGAAGACTTCATTGATCAGGATGAAATGCTTGTCGCACAAACTTCTATTATTGAAGTAGAAGAGAGTGAAGGCCAGTACGATGACGTTGTTGAATCCGCGATCGAAGAAGTTGAGAAGTACGTAAAGCAGAGCAAAAAACTTCCATCTGAAGTTCTGAATGCGGTTAAGAGCATTACTTCATTGGATCGTTTAACAGATACTCTTGCTTCTCACATCTCTTCGCTGAAGGTCTCAGAAAAACAAGCGCTTTTGGAAATGTCTGATCCTTTGGATCGCTACGACGAAATTCTTGGCATTATTGATCGTGAACTTGATGTTGTTCAGGTGGATAAGCGAATTCGTGGTCGTGTTAAAAAACAAATGGAAAAGAGCCAGCGCGAGTACTATTTGAATGAGCAAATAAAAGCCATTCATAAAGAACTGGGCGAGATGGATGAAGGCTCTGGTGAGCTGGATGAGCTGGAGAAGAAAATCCAGGTCTCAGGTATGCCAAAAGAAGCTCGTGATAAAGCGGGTTCCGAACTTAAGAAATTAAGAATGATGTCTCCTATGTCGGCTGAGGCTTCTGTTGTTCGTGGATATCTGGATTGGTTGGTTAATGTACCTTGGAAGAAGCGTTCTAAAGTCCGTTTAGATTTGCAACGTGCAGAAGAGGTTCTGAATGAAGATCACTACGGTCTTGAAGAAGTTAAAGATCGTATTATCGAATATTTAGCCGTTCAAAAACGCGTTAAAAAATTGAAAGGTCCGGTTTTGTGTTTGGTTGGGCCTCCAGGTGTGGGTAAAACCTCGTTAGGTCAGTCAATTGCTCGTTCGACAAACCGTAAGTTTGTTCGTATGGCGTTGGGTGGTGTCCGTGATGAATCTGAAATCCGTGGCCACAGAAGAACGTATATAGGTTCTATGCCTGGTAAGTTGATTCAGAAAATGTCCAAGGTTGGTGTTAAGAATCCACTGTTCCTTCTTGACGAAATTGACAAGATGGGTATGGATAACCGAGGTGACCCTGCGTCTGCATTATTGGAAGTTTTAGATCCAGAACAAAATAATTCTTTCAATGATCATTACATGGAAGTGGATTACGACCTGTCTGACGTGATGTTTGTGTGTACTTCGAACTCAATGAATATTCCTGCGCCTTTATTGGATCGTATGGAAGTTATTCGTATTCCAGGTTACACGGAAGATGAAAAGGTAAACATCGCTCAGAAATATCTGATTCCAAAGCAATGTAAGAATAACGGTCTGAAAGAAGGTGAATTGGAGTTACCTGAAGCGTCTCTTCGCCACCTTATTCGTCACTACACCCGTGAATCAGGTGTGCGTGGTTTAGAACGTGAAATTGCCAAGGTGTGCCGAAAAGTGGTCAAAGCTGCCGCTTTGGGCAAAGAGGCGGTTGCAGAAGTTCAGCCAGAAGCGTTGGAAGATTTGATTGGTGTGCAGAAGTTCAAATACGGTATCGCTGAAGAAGAGAACAAGGTTGGTCAGGTGACTGGCTTAGCCTGGACTCAGGTTGGTGGTGAACTGTTGACGATTGAAGCTGTAACTATGCCTGGTAAGGGAAGAACGATCAAGACTGGTTCTCTTGGTGATGTGATGCAGGAGTCTATTCAAGCTGCTACAACGGTTGTTCGTAGTCGTTCCAAGGTACTTGGAATTCCTGAAGACTTCTATGAGAAGCAAGATCTGCATATCCATGTGCCAGAAGGTGCTACTCCGAAAGATGGACCTAGCGCGGGTACGGCAATGTGTACAGCAATGGTGTCGGTTTTAACTGGCGTTCCTGTTCGTTGTGATGTAGCAATGACCGGTGAAATTACCCTACGTGGACAAGTCTTACCGATTGGTGGGTTAAAAGAGAAATTACTCGCTGCTCATCGTGGTGGAATTAAAACGGTTATTATTCCTGATGATAATATTCGCGATTTGAAAGAAATTCCTGAACATATTAAGGAAGATTTGGAAATTAGAGCGGTAAAATGGATTGATGAAGTCCTTGATATTGCTCTTGAATACTTGCCTGAGCCTGGAAATGAAAGCATTAATGAGGCTTCAGCGGAGGCTGAAAATGGCAATGACCGTATAAATGCACATTAAATTACAAAAAAGTTGCCTCAAAGTGAAAAAAAAGTGCTTTGAGGCAGTTACTTTTGTTTGGATTTAGGTAAAATAACTCGCACTTAAATAAGAAACTGAGCGTGCTAAGGACAGATAAACTCTAGCCTCTCTCGTGCTTGACAGGGTAGACAGGTAGTTGTTATAAATTTTGTTCCTTTGTGAATAATCATAAGCACCACAGGGAATTCTTAGATCAGTTTATTAGATTGCTGACTTTTTAAAGGGGAATATTGTGAATAAGTCTGAATTAATCGAAGCTATTGCAGAATCTGCTGACATCACTAAAGCTGAAGCCGGTCGTGCTTTGGATGCTACAATCTCTGCAATCACTGGCGCACTACAAGATGGTGATCAAGTTGCGTTGGTTGGCTTTGGTACTTTTTCTGTTAAAGAGCGTGCTGCTCGTACTGGTCGTAACCCTCAAACAGGTGCACCAATTGAAATTGCCGCTGCTAAGATTCCTGGCTTTAAAGCAGGTAAAGCGTTGAAAGACGCTGTAAACTAATTTTTAAATAGTTAGTTTACTTGGGATTCAGGAGCAGTAGTTCAGTTGGTTAGAATACCGGCCTGTCACGCCGGGGGTCGCGGGTTCGAGTCCCGTCTGTTCCGCCAAGATTAGGGCGCATCAACTGATGCGCCTTTTTCATATTTACTTCAAGTGATTGCTTAATATAAGAAAAATCATTTCAGAGATAGGATTAGCTAGGTTTAGCCATGCTGCAGAGTATCAGGAATAATACGCAGAGCCTGTTTGCCAAAATTTTGGTGGGCTTGATTGTTGTGGTTTTTGCCCTTTGGGGTGTTGACGCAATTGTTGGTAGTTTTAATGGTCCTAAACCGGCCGCTACGGTTAATGGACAGGACATTGATGAGCTTAAAGTTCAACGTGCAGTAGAGCTTAGAAAGCGTGAGCTGTATTCCCGTTTTGGAGAGAGCTTTGATCCATCGTTGATTGATGATGGATTATTACGTAATGCAGCTCTCGAAGAGCTTATTAATCGAACAATTCTTTCTTCTGATGCTGAAGACCAAGGTCTGACCTTTTCAGATCAAGCGTTGGATCAGATGATTGTCAGCGCACCTAGTTTTCAGGTTGACGGAAAATTCTCGGAAGATGCTTATGATGCGGCTATTCGCAGTCTAGGTTATACGAGATCTTCTTTCCGAGACATGGCTCGCCAGGATATGGTTGTTGGCCAAATTCGTGGTGGATTATCTGCGACGTCTTTTGTTACTGAGCGTGAAGCAAAGCAAGTAGCAAAATTGGAACAGCAACGTCGTGACTATGCATTCACTACTATTGCTCGTTCGGCATTGGAAGCGTCTGTTGAGCTAACTGACGAACAGATTGAAGCCTATTACCAGGAAAATACCTCTAAATATCGGACTGAAGAACAGGTAAAAGTGGAATACATTGCTTTATCTGTTGATGATTACACTGGCAAAGTTGAAATCAAAGAAGAAGACCTAAAAGCGCTTTACAACGAAAGCATCGAGGAAATGGAAGAGACGGAAGAGCGTAAAGCTTCTCATATTCTGATTGCTGTCGATGATGAAACGTCGGAAGAAGCGGCCATCGCTAAATTGAATGACGTTAAGGCTCGAGTGCAAAATGGTGAGAGCTTTGATGATTTAGCGAAAGAAATGTCTGATGATCCAGGTTCAGCTCAACAAGGTGGTGACCTTGGGTTTGCTGGTAAGGGTACTTATGTTGAGCCTTTTGAGAATGCCTTGTTTGCGATGAATGTAGGTGATTTATCCGAGCCGGTTGTTACTCAATTTGGTGTGCATTTAATCAAGTTAAATGATGTTCGTACCCAAGGAATTCCTACTTACGATGAGTTAAAACCTCGTCTTGAACAGGATCTACGCTTGGCTGAAGCGAAGACTGAATTTGTTGCTGCTGGTGAAGAGCTATCTAACAGTGCATTCTCTGCTGATACGCTTCAGGAAGTAGCGAAAGAGCTGTCTTTGCAAGTTGTGACCACTGAGTTGTTCACTCGTGACGGTGGCGCAGATCAGGTAACCAGTAATCCTCAGATTATTAATCAGGTCTTCAATGAGGAATTCATTCAAGAAGGTCGTCCTAGCGATTTGATTGAATTAAGTGATGAACAATCCTTAGTGATTCGAGTGGTTGACCATGTGGTTCCTGAAACTCTTGCTCTGGCGGAAGTTAAGGATCAAGTGGTTCAGGCGTTGACTAAGCAAGTGGCTCAGCAAAAAGCTCGTGACCTTGCTGATGAATTACTAACTCATTTGAGAGCAGGCGGAGAGCTGACTCAGTTTGAGGCTCAGTCAGATTTGACTTGGTCTGTAATTGAGCAAGCAGGTCGTACAGATTCAAGTGCTAATGCTTCGATTAACAACAAGGCGTTCTCACTAGGTCTCAACGAAGGAAGTAAGAGCTATGATAGAGAAGTATTGCCAAATGGCGATGTTGTCGTGCTTCGTTTGGATGCTGTGAGCAATGTTGATGATTTGGATGAGCAGGATCTAGACAATGCTCAACAGATGCTAGCGAATCAATTGGCTCGTGCTGAATATCAGGCGTACCAACGCTCTTTACGAGATCGAGCTGAAATCGAGCGTTAATACTCTCTGTCCCGAGCTAATGTTTTAGTTCGGACGCAAAAAAAACCGCCCTAAACTAGGGCGGTTTTTTTATGAATCGAACTTTTAATTCTTAATGGAGACCAAAAATACGATTTCTGGTTTTTTCGCGATCGAAAGGCTTACCTTCATCAATGGCTTCGTAACGTGCATCGTCTAGTAGTTGGAATTTTTCGATTTCTTCGTCGGGCATGTAATGTAGGCAGTCTCCACCGAAATACCAAAGTAAATCTCTGGCCCAGCATTCGGTAAGTTCTGGGTATTTTGCGATTTGTTGAGTAACAAGCTTTTGGCCTGCAAAGACATGATTAGGTTCGATATGAACCATGTCTTTAATCAATTGTTCAAAGGCTGCCAGAAATGTGATGGCATCTTGATCAAGTTCCTGACCTTTAAAAGGTTCTTTGTCACGAAAGGCTTCGTAGCTTTGTTTAAGTAGCCGTAAATGAAAGAGAAGGTTTTCTTGTTCAGTTTCCGGGAGTTGGGCAAAGCGTGATTCGCTCATGAATAACCTTTAATTAATTAAGTGCATGTGAAAATATCAAGCATGCTATTATAACCTCTATTTTTTGAAATTTTAGTTCCTATGTTTGCACTTGAAATAAATGGGTTAGAAAAAACCTACGCTAACGGTACTCAGGCACTCAAGGGGATTTCCCTGACGGTTGCTAAAGGGGATTTTTTTGCCTTACTTGGCCCTAATGGCGCAGGTAAATCTACCACGTTGGGTATTGTTTCTTCATTGGTGAATAAGTCTTCCGGCTCGGTAAAGGTGATGGGATTCGATCTGGATAAAGAGCGAGTTCAGGCCAAGATGAAACTTGGGGTTGTCCCTCAGGAGTTTAACTTTAATCAGTTTGAAAAAGTCTTTGATATTGTTGTTACTCAAGCTGGCTATTACGGTATTTCGGCAACTGTAGCTAAAGAGCGAGCGGAAACATATTTAAGAAAACTAGGCTTATGGGATAAACGCGATACGCCGGCTCGAATGCTGTCTGGCGGAATGAAACGTCGTTTGATGATTGCCCGAGCCTTGATTCATGAACCGGATGTTTTGATTTTGGATGAGCCTACAGCCGGTGTTGATATTGAACTCAGGCGTTCAATGTGGACTTTTCTTCAAGAAATAAATCAGCAGGGCATTACCATTATTTTAACCACGCATTATCTGGAAGAGGCCGAAGCCCTGTGTCGAAATATTGCCATTATCGATCAAGGTGATATTTTGGTTGATTGTCCTATGCGTGAATTATTAGGGCAAATGAATAAGCAGACCATAGTCTTAGACGTCGACTCAAATCGGCTTGATGAGATTTCGTTGCCTGATTTTCCTCTAACGGTAGTGGACGAACACACCCTCGAAGTTGTTATCACCAAGGATCAATCCTTAAATGATTTGTTCCACCAACTAACAGAGCAAGCGGTGGTTGTTTCAAGTTTCAGAAATAAATCGAATCGTTTGGAAGAGATGTTTGTATCCTTGTTGGATCGAACACCAACTGAAACATCAGTCGGGCAGTAGGAATAGATCATGGGTGCAAGAGCAAATTGGATCGCCTTCTGGACGATCATTGTAAAAGAAGTAAGACGTTTTTCTCGAATCTGGGGGCAGACTATCTTGCCACCGGCCATAACCATGACCCTCTATTTTATTATTTTTGGCAACCTGATCGGTTCCCGAATTGGTGAAATGGGCGGATACAGCTATATGGAGTTTATTGCTCCTGGCTTGATCATGATGTCAGTGATTACTAACTCTTATTCAAATGTGGTTTCTTCATTTTTTGGGAACAAGTTCCAGCACAGCGTTGAAGAGCTTCTGGTATCACCGATTCCTAACTGGATTATCTTGCTTGGCTTTACTCTGGGTGGTGTTGCTCGAGGCTTAGCGGTTGGTTTGATCGTTACTCTGGTTGCCCTGTTTTTTGTGGATTTGCCACTTTATAGCTTGTCGATCATTGCTCTTACGGTGTTTTTTACCGCGTTTTTGTTCTCGCTGGGGGGCTTTCTCAACGCGCTTTTTGCAACGACGTTTGATGATATTTCTATTGTTCCTACCTTTGTTTTGACGCCGTTAACGTATTTGGGTGGGGTCTTCTATTCTATTAAGCTTTTACCTGAGTTCTGGCAGAGTGTTTCGACACTTAATCCTATACTTCACATGGTGAATGCATTTCGCTATGGCTTCCTGGGTATCACTGACATTGATTTGGTGCTTGCTTTAGGGATGATTTTTCTTACGTCAATTATCTTGTTTGGTGTCTGTTTGCACTTGCTGAATAAAGGCGTTGGAATTCGACAGTAGTTTTTTTGGTTTTGTGTTTATATCCAATATTCGATAGGAAAGGTTAAGTTTGTATGGGTGGTAGAGAAGTAGATTCTTCGTTAGGTAAAGACGTTGAATATGAGTTTAATTATAACCCTGAATTGTTATTCCCGATTCGTCGTCAGGAAGGTCGTGATCGAGTAGGTATTGATTCTCAGCATCTGCCTTTTGAAGGTATCGATATTTGGACAGGCTTTGAGATCTCATGGTTGAACGCTAAGGGCAAGCCCGTAGTTCGTGTGGCAGAGTTTACCTTACCGTCTAACACTCCTAATCTTATCGAATCGAAATCTTTCAAACTTTATTTGAACTCCTTTAACCAGACTGTCTTTGAATCAGAGCAAAAAGCAGTTGAGGCTATGCAGCGAGATTTGTCGGAAGCGGCTGGCGGGAAGGTTGGCGTTGCTCTGTATCCTGTCGATAGTGAGCATTTGAACTGTTCTCAGCTCACAGGGGAGTGTGTGGACGAATTAGACGTGTCTGTAGATGTCTATGAGCCAGATCCTGGATTATTGGTGTCTGATGCGGATGAACAGGTATCAGAGGTGCTCTACAGTCACTTGTTAAGATCAAACTGTCCTGTGACCGGTCAACCAGATTGGGGAACCTTGGTTGTCCATTATACCGGGAACAAGTTGGATCGGGAGGCGTTTTTAAAGTACGTTATCTCGTTCAGGCAGCACACAGGCTTCCACGAGCAATGTGTTGAGCAAGCGTTTGTCGATATTAAAAAGGCGACAAACGCCAAAGAGTTGGTGGTGTATGCGCGTTATTTGAGGCGTGGCGGGCTAGATATCAACCCTTACCGTTCAATGAATGGACCTTTGCCGTCTGAGTGTTTACAGCATCGTTTCCATCGTCAATAAGTTCTTTAAACGGGTCGTTGCTCTCAAACTCCACTTGCTCGCGTATTTTGGCCGTAGCAGATTCTAATGCAGCAAGGACCCGTTCTTTATCCCTCGCCTGAAGCTTCTCTTCGTCTAGATACATAGAGAAGCCATCTAGTTGATGTTCCATATATCCGCTTTCACAGCCCAGTTCTTTACGGAAACCAACTACTTGGTAGATTGGGAGAGGGCGGCTGAAGCCTTTTACCTGAATCTCCCCTTTATCACGGCACATGACCGTGTCTTTGATCAAAGAGAAGGTTTCATAAGACAGTAGAATCTCGCCTGCATCTGCTAGGCTTTCCAGTCGGCTGGCCAAATTCACTTCTTTGCCGACAATGGTGTAGTCCATTCGCTGCTCAGCACCAAAGTTGCCAACCGTACAATAACCGGTGTTGATTCCCATGCGAATTTGAAGAGGCGTTTTAATGCCTTGGCTACTCCATTTTTGTTGGAGAACTTTCATGTGTTTACGCATGGCAATTGCCATCGCTACGCATTTTTGGGCGTCGGCTTTGGTGCCTTCTGAGGTTGGGTCACCAAAGAAAATCATCAAGCTGTCACCGATGAATTTATCAATAGTACCGCCATGCTTTAATGCAATATCACACATGTCGGTGAGGTATTGGTTCAGTAGTTCAGTCAGTACTTCCGGTTCAAGTTCGTCTGAAAGCTGAGTAAAGCCTTTAATATCGCTGAAAAAAACCACTAGCTTCTTGCGTTGAGTCTCTAGGGCGACGTCTTTCTTTCCGGAAAAAATGGTTTGCCACACTTGAGGTGCCAGATACTTCGACATTTTTAATGCCAGTTCATTTGCTCTGGATTGTTGGCATTCAATTTCTTGTTTGGCGTTGTAGAGCATGTTTGCCTGGATGTGAATGTAATAGGCCGCAACTGAGAGGAATACCATTGTTCCGATGCTATACGCAATGCTTACAACCAGTGGGGCATGTTGTACAAACTTGAAGCCAAATATGGAAGAAAGAATAAAGGAAACAGCGATGAGTGTTGCGTTGCCGGTAAGTAATAGTCGAATGCCTCCGGCCACAATCAAAGCAAAGCTGAGCATAGTGATTAATAAGATGGAGGGGGCAAGCGAGAATTGTATCCAGAATAACCACACGCCACCGTAGATGGCGTCCATATGCAGTGCAATGAAACGGCTGGTAGTAATCCGTTTTATATTACTGCTTTGAAGAATGGCGTGCAGGATATGCGGATAGATAATCGCAAACGTGACCATATACCACGCTGATTGTGGATAGTGATCATTGAAAATCCCGACCGTAATGGCAAACGCACCAGCCAGATAGGCAATGGTTCTAATGTAGTAATCAGCATTCGAAAAAAGCTGTTCGATCGTCGTTACGTGTTTTACTTCTGAAGTGTTGTTATTTCCAAGCGACATTAATCGATAGCCTTTCATTAAAACTTTATTTTACCAGTAAGCACATCTTTCAGCATGACCCAATCACCCACAAAACTATAAAAAGGGTATTTGAAAGTTGCTGGCTTATTGTGTTCAAAGAAGAAATGTCCAACCCAGGCAAAGCCATAACCAAGAACAGGTAAAAGGAGAAACATCATAAAGTGTTGGGTAACCAAGATGTACATTAAAAGAGATAAAACAGACAGACTACCAATAACATGTAATCGACGGCAGGTTTGGTTTTGATGTTCGCCCAGATAAAACGGGTAAAATTCTGAAAAACTAGTGAATTCTTGATTTGTCGCCATAGAATTTCCTTTTATCGTTATAATGGATGGTCAGATCAAACACTAATTTGTCAGGCGGATGCCATTTTTTAGTGTCAGACCATAAACGCATCTCTTTATAGAAATGTGACGCAGGTCAAAAAATGTGATCTGATGAATATACTCTTTAGCACCGTAGGGTGCAATTCTTTAGCGTGATAAAATCCATCCGTTATAGAACTAATAAACAATCAGGTATGGAAATTTAATGGAAGCCCTAGAGTTACTTACCAGTCGAGTGTCTATTCCCAAATTAAGAGCGCCAGCACCATCAAAAGACGTTATGGCTCAATGTTATCAAGCAGCAATGAGAGCGCCCGATCACGGTCGTCTTAAGCCTTGGCGTTTTATTCATATCGAAGGTGATGGATTGGATCGGCTTGGGCAGCTGTATTTAGATGCAGAGAACTTTGATTCTGTTAAGGATGCAGGCATCGAAGTGTCTGAGGTGAGACAACAGAAGTTATTGTCTATGCCGAAAAGAGCGCCATTAATAGTGATAGTCGTGGCTAAGGTTGAACAGCACCCCAAGGTTCCTAGAGAGGAACAACTAATGGCCGCAGCATGTGCAGCGTACGGTTTGTCTGTTGCTGTATATGATCAAGGGTTTGGTTGTATGTGGCGCACGGGTGAATTGGCGTATCATCCTCTGGTCAAAACAGGGCTGGAACTGGAAGAAAACGAAGAAATCGTTGGTTATCTGTACATAGGAACGCCCGATTGCAGGCCTAAAACTCCAAAACCTGAAGATCTTAGTCAGTTTGTTAAAACTTTCTGACAATATTCCCCAAATGCTATTGATTTTAATCTTTGAATTCGATAACTTAGCGCACCTCAAAAGGTGAGGTGTCTGAGTGGTCGAAAGAGCACGCCTGGAAAGTGTGTGTACGGAAACGTACCGAGGGTTCGAATCCCTCCCTCACCGCCAAAATTTATAAAGGCCCCGGTTTATGCCGGGGCTTTTTCGTATCTGAAAGCACGAAAGAGGGAAGGGTGAGGAGCCTCGTGGTTCGAGCCGAGCGAAGCGAGACAACGTTGGAGCGTGCGACGACGGCCCGAAGGGCATAGTAATCCCTCCCTCACCGCCATTACTTTTGTAATGAAGAGTTTCTAAAGCCTCGGTTTATGCCGGGGCTTTTTCGTTTCTACGAAGTTCAAAAGAGGGAAGGGTGAGAAATCTCGTGGTTCGAGCCGAGCGAAGCGAGACAACGTTGCTTTCTTTAAATAAGAGTACGACGACGGCCCGAAGGGCGCAGTAACCCCTTCCTCACCGCTATTTCGTGTCAGTTCAGTCGTAAGCGTCCTGCTTCAATCGTAGATTTTAATCGCTCAACCTCCTGACAAGCTGTGCTAAAAGCCGTTGGTTTCACTTTATCTCGCAAGAACTCATCATGTCTGTTTGTCCAAACGGTTATCACTCAAAACCGATTGGTTTTTATGGAGGGAAATTTGTATTTCAAATGAATAAACTTCGTGGGTGAATAATTAAAAACCTGACTTTTCGGACAGTTGGTGTTTACAGCTCATCTTTTGGGTTTTACCCTTCGTTGCTAATTTTTAAGAAAAGATGTCGTAGATCAGTTACTGATGGCGTTTTTTCATTAGCCTTGCCTTCTTAAATTCAACGATATTTTCCTTTTTTAGTATCTCTGATTTAGCTCTTTTGTTTCTTATCGATAGGTTAATGGTAGGAATCGTCTAAGTTTATTAGAGCGTTTGAAGGATTGCCCGTTGCCTGAATTTGTCTAGGAGTAAGAGATGAATGAAAACCCTATTGAAACCCAACTATTAAACCTGATTGATCTGCTTAACGGTTTAGTTTGGGGGAACGTGTTAATTTATGTGCTCCTGATTTCAGGTGCCTTTTTTACCATCGCGACAGGTTTTGTCCAGTTCCGGTATTTTGGGCATATGCTCAGTAACTTCAAGAACAGCCGAAATACCAGCGGCGGTATTTCTCCCTTCCAGGCATTCTGTACCGGGTTGGCTGCACGAGTTGGAACAGGCAATCTGGCGGGTGTGGCCGTAGCGATTGTATTAGGTGGCCCTGGTGCTGTTTTTTGGATGTGGTTGGTTGCGATTATCGGGATGGCCACCAGCTTTGTGGAATCTACTTTGGCGCAAACCTTCAAGGTGAAGAATGAAGATGGCAGTTCCCGGGGTGGTCCTGCCTACTACATTCAGCAAGGTTTGGGTTCTCGAACCTGGGGGATCGTGTTTGCACTTTGTCTAATGATTTCCTTCGGGTTTGCATTTAATGGGGTTCAAGCAAACTCTATCAGTGATGCGTTGGAGCTTGCGTTTGATATTCCTGATTGGGTGAGTGGTATCTTCATCACGTTAGCTACCGCAATTGTTATTTGGGGTGGAACAAAACGTGTTGCCGTCTTTGTTGAGTATGTCGTGCCTGTCATGGCGTTGGCTTATATCCTCATTGCATTGATTGTGGTTCTTTTAAATATTGCAGATCTTCCTGCAGCGGTTAGTAATATTGTTTCTTCTGCCTTAGGGTTCCAGGAAGCTGGTGCAGGGGCCTTGGGCGCGGCAATGATGAATGGCATCAAACGTGGTTTATTCTCGAATGAAGCCGGTATGGGTAGTGCTGCCAATGCTGCTGCAACTGCGAACCCGAATCCGCATCACCCAGCAACCCAAGGGTTCTTCCAGATGTTTGGTGTGTTTGTCGATACCATTGTTATTTGTACGTGTACGGCTGCAATTATTTTATTGTTTGATGGTTATGAAGACAGCAAACTGACGGGTATTCAATTAACACAAGTGGCGTTGTCTAGTCATCTGGGGGATTGGAGTGGTACCTTCCTGGCGATTGTAATTACCTTCTTTGCGTTTACTTCTATTGTTGCCAACTACAGCTATGCAGAATCTAACTTGAAGTTCATTACCGAAGATAATCTTCGACTTCAGGTTTATCGCCTGATCTTGTTGGCCGTTGTGATGTACGGTTCTATTGGAAGCTTACCTCTGGTTTGGAACTTTGCGGATCTAACGATGGGCGTTATGGCGTTAGTGAATCTGGTTGCATTGTGTCTGTTGTTTAAATACGTGCGCGTGATCTTTAAAGATTATCAAGAGCAGCATGCCAGAGGCGAATTACCTGTATTTGAAAAATCTCTTTATCCTGAAATAGCGAAGAAGATCGACGACGATGTTTGGTCAGAGACGCGAGAGGAAGTTCACGCCAAGAATCCACCGCTTTAACCGTATCTCTGATTCTGTTTAAAACCTTCGAATGCCCTGATTTTGTCAGGGCATTTTTTGTGGGTGGAGGACCGAGTTAAAATATCTTAGAGCTGATTATTGGATGAATGGCAGCGTATAGGTTTGCCATCTATACTCGGATTTAATGGATTGTTTATTGATGTCAAAAGGGAGGGCCGCCATTCAGGAGTTCCGATAATAATGAGCCGTCTACAAAGATCCCTTGCAGGCATTGCTGTTGTTCTTTCAATCTCTTCACCCAATCTCCAGGCTGATAACTTAAAGCTTGCCGTTGGTTTGGCATTACCTCCTTACGTTATTTCCGAGACTAATTCGGGCATGGAGCTTGATGTTGTAAGAGAAGCGTTGAAATTAGTCGGACATACGGCAGAGGCTGTTTACCTTCCGTTTGGGCGTGTTCCTCCTGCGGTAACAAACGGTGATGTTGATGCTGCGCTCACGGTGAATGAGTCCTCTGGTTTAGATGGCGTAAAGTATTCTGACTCCCACATTACCTATCAAAATGTTGCGGTTTCTTTAGCCGTTAATAATTTCTCAATTAATCAAATATCAGACCTCTCAGGGCACTCTATTATTGCCTTTCAAGATGCGACGAAATATTTGGGCGACGCCTATGCTTCCATGGCTGGTGCCAATAAGCGTTACAGTGAAAAAGCCAAACAAAGTAAACAAATAACGATGTTGTTTGCTGAGCGGGTGGATTGCGTGGTTATGGATATTAATATCTTCAAGTTCTTTAAAGCTGCAGAAACGCAGGTGAAGACTGATAGAAAAGTCGTTGTGCATGAGATTTTCGAGCCAAGCAATTATAAAGTCGGGTTCCGGAAGCAAACGCATCGTGATGACTTTAATAAAGGATTAGCTCAACTCAAGGCCAGTGGTCGGTATGTCGAAATCTTGCGGAAGTACGTTCAATAAGTGAAAACATGACCGCTAACTGAGGGTGTGTTCAGATCTGGAGGAGAGGCCCATCAATACGCTAGACCTTTTGAAGGATCAGTATTGTAAGGAGCAATCCCGACTCACTCTATTGGATACAAAGTGTTTCCACGCATTGGCGCTGCAAACCGTGATCCTGGTTGTTTTGGTGTGGTTCGGATTTGTCTATCGAACGCTCCTATTTCATCCATCAGCGCCATTGGAATGGTGTCTGTTAGTTATTTATCTGTTGATGATGTTCTGCTTGATCTGTGCCTGGGGGCACGCATTATTGGCGCTTAAAGTTGAGGATTCTTCGGCGGGCCGGACAGATCGGGTGGTTCGAGACGTTGCGAAGTTGATGGACGCAGGTTGTTCCGTGTATGACCTTATGTTGGAAACATATACCGAAGATGTTCAAAGATTAACTCAGGCGGTGAGCGCTAAAACGATTAATCTAAATCACTCTTACAGTGAGTTCACCATCAGCGCTTGGTGGTTTTTCTTATTCATGCTGATTGGTCTTCTTTTCGTCTTGGTTTAAACCGCTGTGTGCTGGTTTTATCAACGATCTTCCTTCCTTTTTTAGATCTAAGGACCATACTTACTCTATGGTTCCGTTCCCGTAATTAGGTGATTTTATATGAAGCATTTCATGACACTCGAAGAAATAGAGAAGGCGGCATCAAATGGGCATGCGACCGCCGATCAGCTAGACCTTTTAATTTCAAATACACGAGAAATGGCAAATCAACGTGAACAAGAATTAACGAGGTTAAAAGGAGTTTTGGATCGACTGGAAGCAAGATTAGAAGAAAAAGGCTCCAGTTAAAGAGAATCCTCACCCGGAATGTTTTACGCAAAAAGCTTAACGAATAAGTTATACAAAGGTCGCTATACACCCAATACCGGAAACTCTGGATCTCAGACCAGCGATACTTTCAATGGTCAGATTTTTTTGTGGAGTGTAAATTCGAATATCATGAAGGTTACCTCGTTATTGACGCTGACTATTCAACAACGAGGTAATCATAGCTGAGGTTTTCGTTATTCTGACTGACCCAGACGGCTCTAAGTGTTGGTTCAGAACTGATGGTTAATTGAGTCGTTCAAAGGCTGCTTCGAGCATTAAATCTTCTTCATTCTGACGTTCCTGTAACTCAAAAGCCGTCATTTCTATGTCTACAGGAACTCCAAGACCTTCGTACCAAACGCCCTCGACCGAACGGTAGATTTCATTAGACAGAGCAAACGGAAGACCTCTCGGTGTGTGTTTGTCCAGACTATCAGAGAATGATCCTTGAGTTTTTTCACCTAAGAGAGTGACCTGTGGCAGTTCTCTCATTGTGAGGGTAAATACTTCAGCGGCACTGCTGGTGGTTGCACTGGTGAGTAATACCACGGGTTTTAAATATTGTTTGTCTCCTCTTGGAGAGATAGACACATCTCGTAACGGGGTCATGCTATTACCCAGACGGGCTTGCTTTTGATAGGCCAAACGCTCTGAATCGGTAAATCGACTGGCAATGGCCAGCGCTAAGAAGTCATCACCTCCAGTATTTCTGCGAACATCAATAATCAGTCCGTCTGTGTCTTGTAGGTCGTCGATGGCTTGGTCTATTGCAGTTTCCAGAGCGTTTAAATTAGCAAGATCTTGATGGTCACTGTCTTCCTGTGAGGTAAATCCTTCCATGCCTGCAATTTGAAGATAGCCAATACCGTCTACTTGATACCAAGCCAGTTGATCGTTGGCGGCAACGCGTATGTCTTCGTCAGAATCGGCATAGCTAAAGATGATGTCATTCATCAGTTCGAGTTGGGCTTCTGCGTATTCAAGTGCCGCTTGAAATTGTTCTTCTGTGGTTAGTTGAGGAATTCCCTGGCCGTCTGCATATTCCTGAAGCAAGAGGTGGATGAACAGAGGTTTGGCTGTGAAGTAGATTTCATTGTCTTCTGAGCCCAGAGTGGTGTGGCCATCTCTTAACGGTCTGATCATATTCACCAGTTCCGTGATCAGCTGTTGATCCGTCGGGTTTGCTAACAGATTCGTCTCAGCAAGTTGATACATGGCATCCCAATCGACGCCACGAAAATCAATTGAAATAGAGAGTTCAGACAGTGCTTGATAAAAGTATTCAAGGTCATCTTGAATGTTGTCTTGATAATTGTTGTCTCCCACTTTAGGCGTAAACCCGTTTTGACATGCGGTAGGTTTCTCATCGACTTTGTTGAACACTGGTCCAGGGGTGTAGAGATTTTTTGCTCCGAATCCGTCTTTTAGCTCAATTTGATTGCCCGATAAGATAAAAGCGCCTTGTAGGTCTTTAAGTTCTATATCGTTGACTTCATTACTAATCAGGCAATAGTCCTCTGTGTAATCGAACATGATAAGACGAGCTTTTTTGAATTCGAGTCCTTGGCCGTAGGCGGGTGCCAGCCATGTCCCCTGATACTGCTCTAAGTCTTTTAAATTGCTTTTTTCCGAATCCGAGTGTCCACAGCCAGTCAGAACCAAAGCGGCCAACAGTGCTGTCGTAGAAGTCCAGTATTTCATTCGCTACTCCTGAGAAGAATGTTTTGTTGATTTGGGATTATTCTTTTGTGAGTAGCATGCTGTGGAAGAGGGTGGGAGTCGTCCTGACCTATAAGTCAGAACCTGTAACTCATTGATTTTCTATTATGAATGGTTTGAATCTATAGGGCTGAACGTTTCTTGTTGTTGGACTGGCTATGATGCTTACGTCATTGTCGATGAGGAAGGATTTCATGTCCAAATGGTGTTATTGGCTAGCAAATATGTTTGGAGTTTTAGCCGTCATGACTGGAATTCTCTGGTTGTTGAATGAGGTTCTGGTCTTTATCTACTGATCATTCTCAACTGATTATTTGGATGCTTTTCTGAATTCGCCAGGGGTTTGACCCTGATGTTTTTTGAATGCTGCATAGAAGGCGGATTTAGAGTTAAATCCAACGGCTAAGGCGATATCCGTCACCGTGTCTGAGGTTGTAGAAAGCGAAGAGGCGGCTGCATTGACCCGATATTGATTGATGAAATCAAAAAAGTTGAGCTTGAGTTGTTCGTTGATGACCTGCGATAAGTAATTGGTAGAGATACCCATACGCTCTGCCAGTTGTGGTAATGACAACTGCGAGTCCAAATAGGGACGTTCTTTCTCCATGAGTGTTTGAAGCTCAACGGCCAGACTTGCGGAGAGATCATCCGACAACGATGACTTCTTATATTTTTCTGATGCTTTCGATTCAATGATCGACGCTTCATCTGTTTTTGACGTGGCTTGAAGTTCTGTTTGTACTGTTGAGTGTACTGGCGTTTTAGCGTTCAACTCTGATTCACCGATCGGGGCTGTTTGTAGGCCAGTGTCGAGGTTAGTGCTGGTGGGTAAAGGCTGATTCTGAGTATTTGGAACTTCGATGGCTTGGTAAGGCGTGAAAATTTGAGGTTGCTTCAGACCAAGATACCCCATGACATAGATTAAGATCACAATGCTGAATCCCAATACCTCATCAAGACCGTCTGATACATTCTCCGGCACAGGCAATATGGATCTTGATAGCCATAGTAGGTAGATGCCCAATAAACTGAGGATCAGATTTCGTAACCAAACCAGGCTGACCTTTTCCGTATAAGAGAACTCGTTTGAAATTCTTAACTGATGTCGTTTGAGTACGATTAACGAGGCGACCAAGTAAGCGCCCATGTGAAGCATTGCGGCTACATCTTCTACCGTCCCGAGCAACATGGCCCATAGCGACAGTGGATCGTCTTCGTTTACTGAATCAAATAAGATGGCAAGTTGTTGTTCGTTGGTAAGAAAGACCAGAGACCAAGACACCAGAATATGTACCATTGCTGGAATAAAGTGGAAAGCCGTTCGACCATAGGGTGTTTGTGCTGAGATATGACACGCATAAAAGTAAATACAGACCCCGAAGAAAAACTCTTTAGGCCAGAATAAGGCTCTTAACCAGGGGTGTTGATAGGTGATCCCTGAACTATCCAGAAAATAGTCGAATAGAGATGTTACAAACACCAGCGTCAAAGCACCCAGATACATATTGGCCTTATGGCTACTGAGCTTGCTGGTAAATAATGACAGTGCCAGAAAGATCCCTTGAGCTGCACCCAGTAAGAAAACGACAGAAAGTAATGACAGGTTCATACAAGCTCAAAAGATAGAAGATAATTCGAAATAGCATTCTTTATTAAATCACTAAATTTGCCAAGCGCTTTCAAGCTTGCAATCGTTCCTGTTTTTCCTTTTGGAAAATGAATCTTTCTTGATCAATCCATGTCGGCTATGTTTTGAATTTTGGATACTTTTTGTTATTGATAAGTCATTGTTTGATAATGGAAAATACTTTTTAAGAGTCTTGTTTGGACAATAAGGTGTCACTGTGTCTCACTTTAATAAAATGTAACAATAAAGAGCTTTTTGATACCGATCAGCGAGCGTACCTTTGGCGTCCTTGGCATGTATTCAAAGATTTCACAAATAATTCAGGAACCGCATCGAGCAATCCATGCGGTTCTTTTATGTCTGCCATTTCGATGATTTAAGGCTGGCTGAAGGAAGTTAGCGTGCAATCGATACAGCCAATTTCAGGATGCAGTGGTTAGTTATTGTTCGGTCTTTAACTACACTGGAATCATCAGATGAATGAAAGTTTCCAGTAAAACTACTGTACGTTAGTTACGGACAGCGAGGTGTTTATGCAATTTAAGTTTCAAATTGGGGTTATGGCGTTAGTTTTATCTTTCTTTTCTTCGATATCGTTCGGTGAGGATAAACTGAGGCTTTATACGGAAAACTACCCACCCTATAACATGTCGAATTCAGGCCAGCCTTTCGCTCATAAAGCGGAAGATATTTCCGGGCTTTGTACTGAGCTGGTGAAGGCTATCTTGAAACATTCAAAAGTTGATTTCTCTCTTAAGCTGAGAGAATGGTCGGCGGGCTTAAATCGAGCTCAGAAACGACCAAACCATGCCATTTTCTGTACCGCAAAAACAGAAGAGCGAGATCCTTACTTTCATTGGATTGGTCCTCTTACCGAGATTGAATGGACACTTTTTGCTAAACCGGGATCAAAGATCAAGCTAGAAAGTCTTGATGATGCTAAGAAATATCGCATTGGTGGTTATAAAGGCGATGTGTTGAGCGATTACCTGATTGAGAAAGGTTTCGACGTGGTGACCATCGCTAATGATGCTTTGAACCCTCGTAAACTGATGCTGGATCAAATTGACCTATGGATTACCGATGGCTTGTCTGGGCCATATTTGGCGTCAGAGTCGGAAGACATTGAAGATCTTACCAAGGTGCTGGTTTTCAGAACGACACCTTTGTATTTGGCCGTGAATGTAGAGTCGAATGAAAAAATCGTCAATGAGCTCAATAATGCGTTTGAGCTTATTCAAAATAATGGCGAAGCGGATGCCATTCGTTCCCAATATATTCAATAGTTGCCGAGCTTGTTTGGGCTCTTGCTGTTAAAAGCCCTATGTCGGTCTATCAATACGTTTCCCGTGTTCAACGGGAAACGACTTCTTTTGCCTGATTCTTGAAATTTGTTGCTCGTTCCTCTCAAATTCCGATCAACGTATTTTGCTTCCTCACTGAATTATCTAGTCTTAGTAGATTAATGAGATCTCAAACCATGAGACTGCGACTTTGACTTGATGATGTGGGGACGTCTGAATGAAACTCTCGCTCAATTTAAATGGACAAAAACATGAGGTGGATGTTGACCCGAACACCCCTCTGTTATGGGTAATTCGAGATCACCTGAAGTTGACCGGAACCAAATTTGGTTGCGGGATGGCTCAGTGTGGCGCCTGTACGGTACACATGAATGGCAGTCCTATTCGTTCCTGCGTTACCCCGGTAAGCAGTGTTCAAAACCAGCAGATTACGACCATTGAAGGCTTGTTGACGTCCGAGGTGTCTCGCGAAGCCAGCGCTGTGGTCAATGCATGGGAAGACATTGCGGTAGTGCAGTGTGGTTATTGTCAGTCCGGTCAGATCATGTCGGCTACGGCATTGCTCAAACAAAACCCAAACCCATCTGAAAAAGACATCGATGATTTTATGTCAGGCAACATTTGTCGATGTTCCACCTATGTTCGAATTAAGCAAGGGATTCAACAAGCTGCGCAATCAATGGCGTTAGCAGATGCAGGGCACACTGCTGAACCTTTGTATTACGATGCTGCTGAGTCAAACCCACAGGGAGGTGATCATCATGTCGCTTAATGTCAGTCGTCGTTCTTTCATCGTGGGCAGTGCACAAGCCGGCGCCGGTTTGGTGTTAGGTGTGTCACTCGCAGGGTGTGCAACGGATGAAGGTATGTCTTCAGATACATCGATGCCAAAAAAAGGGTTGGAAGCCAACGCGTTTGTTAGTGTGGCTACGGATGGAACCGTCACCGTACAGATCAAACATCTGGAAATGGGGCAGGGAACCTACACTGGCTTGGCCACCTTAGTGGCGGAAGAGTTGGATGCCGATTGGGGGCAAGTGCGAGCCGTGAACTCCGAAGCCAACCCGGAAAAATACAACAACCTGTTTTGGGGGAAATTCCAGGGAACAGGCGGCAGCACCGCCATTGCCAACTCGTTTATGCAGTTACGGGAAGCCGGTGCGGCGGCAAAAGCGATGTTGGTTGCAGCGGCTGCATCGAGCTGGGGAGTACCCGCCAGTGAATTGACCACTGATAAAGGGCAGGTGTTTCACTCGGCTTCAGGTCGGCAAATTGGGTATGGCCAGTTGGCTGAGTTGGCGGCCTTACAAAAAGTCCCTGAAAAGATAACGTTAAAAGAGCCTTCGCAATTCAAGTTGATTGGGCAAAAGCTCCCGCGCAAAGATTCAGGAAAAACCAATGGTACCGCCGTCTTTACTCAAGATATTCAATTACCGGGACAACTGACGGCACTGGTTGCACACCCCCCTCGGTTTGGTGCCAAGTTGAAGTCCTTCGATGCCACGAATGCTCGACAAGTGCCTGGTGTTGTTGATGTCGTACAAATCTCTAATGGTGTTGCGGTGTTGGCCAACGATTATTGGCAAGCCAAGACCGGACGGGACTTGTTGCAAATCCAATGGGATGATTCGAAGGCGATGACTAAAGGCTCTGATCAGTTAATGGCAGAGTACAAAGACCTAGCGAAGAAGCCAGGCTTGGTTGCAGTGAAGACAGGCGATGTGGATTCTGCTTTTGCTCAAGCCGACAAAGTGATCGAGGCCGAGTTTGAATTTCCATACTTAGCGCATTCTCCTATGGAAGCGATGAATTGTGTTGTGCAAACCAAGCAAGTAGGTGGTGCCTATCAGTCGGCTGAATTGTGGTACGGCGCACAGCTTCACACGGGTGACCAAATGTCGGTAGCTAAGTTGTTGGGTATTGAACCTGCCAAAGTTGCTATTAATACGATATTTGCTGGTGGTAGCTTTGGACGACGAGCGAACCCGGCTTCTGATTACGTGTTGGAAGCTGCGGAGATTGCTAAAGCCTACGGTAAAGATGTTCCTGTTAAATTGGTTTGGTCCAGAGAGGATGACACCCGTGCAGGTTATTACCGCCCTATGTACTTCCATAAATTGAAAGCCGGATTGGATAGCAAGGGTACTCTTGTTGCGTGGCAGCACCGAATCGTTGGTCAATCGATCATTGAGGGTACGTTATTTGAAGGCTTTTTGGTGAAAGATGGTATTGATCATACTTCAGTGGAAGGTGCATCAAATCTGCCTTATGCCATTCCAAATCTTCAGGTGGAATTACACACAACTAAGGTTGAAGTGCCTGTGCTCTGGTGGCGAAGTGTTGGCTCGACCCATACGGCTTATGCGACAGAGTGTTTTCTGGATGAAGTGGCCCGAGCGGCGGGTAAAGATCCTGTGGAGTTAAGGATGGCGCTGTTAACGGATCAACCAAGACACCGAGGTGTGCTGGCTTTGGCGGTTGAACAGTCCGGTATGAAAGGAAACTCAGATAAGAACAAGGCCTATGGTGTCGCCGTACATAAATCTTTTGATACTTACGTTGCTCAAGTGGTGGAACTCAGTAAATCCAGTTCAGGCTTCAAACTAGAAAAAGTGACTTGTGCGGTTGACTGTGGCGTGCCTGTGAATCCTGATGTCATCAAAGCCCAGATGGAAGGAGGCATTGGCTTTGGACTGTCGCCTGCGCTGTACAGTGAAATCCACATCGATAACGGAGCGGTACGTGAATCGAACTTTCATGACTATCAAGTGATCCGTATGCGAGATATGCCTAAAGTCGATGTCCACGTGGTGCCTTCAACCGAACCGCCGACGGGCGTAGGGGAGCCGGGAACCCCGGTTATCGGGCCTGCGGTCGCTAATGCATTAGCTGCGGCTGGTGGACCGGTTGAACGACGGTTACCGATGAAAACACCGCTGAGTTAATGGCTTGGTTCTAATGGATTCCTCTTCGTCTATTTCTTCAGGGGCTTTGATTACAAGAAGCCCCTGAAGAAAGTTGGCGCAGTTTGTATATCAAAAGACGTTGATTTCTTTTAGTCTGATACGTCTTAATGACTCCTGAATTCAGAGAATAAGCATTTAAGCTGGGAACTAACTATGTTGCAGTTCGTTGCAAATCAATCAGGTCTGAATCAAAAAGAAAGCGCCATTCCTTCAGAGAGTTCGTGCTCATCTTCTGGTGTTTCGTCTTTTGTTGATGATATTCGTCCGACGTTGTTTTCCTGGCTTAACCAAGGTCTTAAAACAGCGTTATTAACCCTGATTAATGTGGAAGGTTCTTCACCCAGAGGTGTTGGCAGTCAGATGTTAGTCAATGAAAAGGGGGCGTCAGTTGGTTTACTTTCCGGTGGCTGTGTTGAATCTGCGTTGGTGAGTGAAGCGTTGGAGACTCTCAAAAGCAAGCAGTGGAAATTGATACGTTATGGTCGGGATTCTGATTACTTTGATGTTCAGCTACCTTGTGGCTCGGGCATTGATGTCCTGATCACACCAATAGAGTCTTCGCACTGGATTGACGACTTAACCAGATTCACTGTACAGCGTGAACCGATCGCTTTGAACTTTGATTTGAAAGTGAAAACCTTCTCTCTGGCGCCGGTGTCAGAAGCGGATTATTACCCCAAAAATCATCGCGGTAATCAGTTCACTCGCGCGCAAGTGGAATCGGATCTGACGTCTTTTTCCAAGGTTTATCTACCTAAACATCGCATTTTGTCGGTCGGACAGGGCGCGGTGTTTGATTTCTTTATTGCTCTGTCTCAATCCTTTGATATTGAACTTTTTGCCTGCTCTTCTCGTTTTAAGGAAGGTCAACAGAGTGAACGTAATACCTCTGAGGTTGTACATACTCAGTTTCTCAATATGAAATCCCCCAAGAGTTTTGATGCCAGTTTGTTGGATCGATTCAGTACGCTTGTCCTGCTCAGTCATGACCACGACTGGGATATTCCTATTTTAAAAGCGGCATTAAAAACACCGGTTGCTCACATCGCTGCGCTAGGCAGTAAATCTACGCATCAGCAGCGGTTGGCGCTACTAGCAATGGACGGTGTCTCTATTGAAGATCAGGCTCGGGTAAAAGGCCCGGCCGGGATTAACATTGGCGGTAAAACGCCCCCTGAAATTGCCTTGTCCGTGTTGTCTGAAGTAGTAGCCTATAAGAACCAGCAAACGCCAGATAATTATTGATAACCGAATAGGGCTTTTCTTTATTAGCCCTCAACCAGGTTTTCTATTGGCTTAGCTCGGAATAAAGCCGCCTTTATTTTTTGATCTCCTTCTGGATCATCTGTCTGGATATTACCGATCTCATGTCATCAATATGTTTACTGTTGAAAAATTTATATCGATTAATTTTTCGGAAACAGTAGGGGTATTTACTTAGTTTTGATAAAGTCAGAACTCTGGCACTCCATGAATATGCTTACTAAGCTTGAAATGATGTCGTATATGACAATCAGAGTTCAAAGCTGAAAGGTTTAGTTCAGAAAGAAATAAGAAGGTCGTTCGCATCTTACTTATGCAATACTAATAATCGTGTGACAGATACCCGTTAGATGATGGATCAATCTATGAAAAAAATAATCAACGTCAGTCTTGGATCATCCGATCAAGACTATGAATTCACCACAAAATTTTTAGATGACGAGTTTACCATTCAGCGAATAGGTACCAATGGTGATGAAGCTGAGGCGTGGGAGCAACTGCAACGTCTTCAAGCCAAGTGCGATGTTATTGCCGTTGGTATGGTGGCTGATGATTACAACGTCGGTGAGTTTCGTTTCGAAAATCAGGCAACCCGCAAGTTAACCCAAGTGGTAACTCGTGTTCCTGTAACAACAGGCGCACGTTTGCGCCGATTATTGCAATGCTCCGCCATTCGATACGCTCAAAAAGAATTGGTGAACTATTTCAATAACAACAAAGTGTTGTTCTTGTCCGGCATGGCAAACTATGACATGGCGACTTTGATGGCAGAATACACGCCAAACATTAAGTTTGCCGATCCGATTATTCATGCCGGTATACCGAAGTTCCTGAAGTCGATTACGGCGTTGGAACTGTACGCTCGTGGGCGTTATAGCATCAATCAATTTACGCCGTTTGATACCGAAAAAACCAATGTACCATCCTTGCCAACCGTTAAAAAACGCTTAATTCGTGGCGCGATGAAAGACTCGCATGTGGTGGTTGGTACGACGGCTGAAATTCGTAAGTACGGTGACCTGGAAAGCCTGAAGGACAAAACGTTAATCACTTCGGCTGTGACAGACGATGACATGGCGTTCTTCAAAGCGGCTCAAGTCAATCTGGCCATCGATGTAACGCCAGATCTGTTTGAGCAAGTATTGGGAATCAACGTTCTCGAAGCGATGGTCATCGGTGCCAGTGATATTGATGCGGATGAACTGTCTACGGCGGATCTGGAAGACATTGTCAAAGAACTGGAAATCAAACCTCGTATGTTGCACCCAACGGGGGAATTCCGAAACATTCGCCGTTTCGCTTTTGTTATTCATCCACTGTCTCAGGAGTACATCCGAAACGTTACTCCGATTCCAAAACGCTTTGCTCATACACCGTTGATGAATGCGGTTGAGAAAGCCTTTGCTCATGCGCCACCGTTGGTCTATTCAGAAGTAAAGGGCATTAAGTCACCGTGTGGTGCTGAAGCGGAAGGTTGGTTAATTACCGTGGGTGGTACTCCGAAAGAAATGCTGTCTCACAGTGCCGAGTTTACTTATAAGCGTTTGCTGGCCGCTGCCAAAATGGCTGAAAAGCTCGGAGCTCAGATTATGGGCTTGGGTGCCTTCACCAAAGTGGTAGGGGATGCAGGTATCACGGTTGCACGTCGTTCCGATATTCCGATTACCACAGGTAATAGTTACAGTGCTTCTGGTGCTTTGTGGGCTGCGGCTGATGCGATGAAGCGATTGAAGTTGGTGGACACTCCAACCAATGGCGGAAAAATACCGGCTAAATCGATGGTCATTGGTGCAACTGGTTCCATTGGTTCTGTGTCTGCGCGTCTGTTAGCAATGGCGTTTGATGAAGTCTACATTGCTGGTCGAAACATGAAGACGCTTGAAAAACTCAAGCAGTCGATGTTGGAAGATACGCCAGACGCTAAGATCACTTGTACTACCGATCCTGATGAACACTTGGGGCAAATGGATGTGGTTGTGACGTCTACCTCTGGTGCTGGTAAGAAGATCCTCGATATCACCAAGGTGAAGCCGGGTTGTGTGATTACCGATGTGGCTCGTCCGCTGGACCTTCCGCCGTCTGAAGTGGCTAAACGCCCTGATGTGTTGGTGATTGAGTCTGGTGAAATTGAAGTGCCAGGTAAGCTCGATATGCGAAGCATCAAATTGCCTGATAACGTGGTCTTTGCTTGTATGGCGGAAACCATTGTACTCGCTCTGGAAGGTCGCTTTGAGGTCTTCACCATCGGTCGAAATACCGAATGGGAGAAGGTGAAAGAGATCTATAAGATGGGTCTGAAGCACGGCATGAAACTGGCCGCTATCTCGGGCGTTAACGGTGTTTACACCGATGAAGACATTCAGCGTGTTCGGGATCTGGCGTTAGAAGCTCGTAAAACCTGGAAAGGTTAATCTTCAATGTAAGTTGACGCAGGAAGTGAAGCTCAGGCTTCGCTTCCTAGTTTACTTTTGTTTCTAGTTTACCTTTTGTCTTGGTCTGTAACGCTCCCCATCAAAACCTTCAAACAACGCATTCACTAAAGGATGATCTATCGATTTCAGATCATCGCTGTCTTCCAGGTTTTGCTCTGCCACATAAGTAGTATGCTCCGCATTATCCACTAATACTCGATACCAGGGCTTATCCTTTGGCGGTCGAGACATCGCTACCATGTCATACCACTCTTCCGAGTGAGAAAAACAAGAGTCGACTCCAAAGATTACGCCTCGATAATCAAAGCGTTTATGATGGACGATTTGACCGATATAGAACTTTGCTTCTTTCATCTTTGAGTTACCAATATATTCTTCAGCGATGTTATCGGTCATCTATGAACAGCGTACAGGACTGCTGCTCTAATGGTATGCTGGGGCCTAGTTAATACGTGCTTAGTTAATACGTGCATTAGTTAACGCGTGCCTAGTTGATACACCAGTACAACTTCTCAGTGCTATTTATTCACTCAAGTATAGAACAAGATGCTTTATCCTCATGAAACAAGAGCTGCCTGAAAAATATTACCTCGATCATTTTTATGAATTCATCGATTACATATCGTCTGTATCTGGGCATCTGTTGGAGCAATCTCACCAAACCTTTCTTAATGCCTTTCGTGAACTGGATGAAGCGAGCCAGTGTTTGTTAGTTCGGTTATTGAATCGGAACGTTTCCGTCATTGATCAAAAGACCCTAAGGTATGCAGAAATCTATGATTTGGAATCTTCGCTAAGTCACCTAAACGCAAAGGGGCTGATTCGGAGTTTGTCTGAGCAGGACTGGCCCGGTTGCTTAACTTATTTTACGAAAGATCAGTTGTGCGCTTATTTAGATCAACACCAGATAGTCTATAAATCTTCGTTTAAGAAACAGGCCATTATCGAAGTGCTGGTTCAATCAATTACCTTTGAACAAATGAATTCAAACGAAGCTTTTAAAGGCTACTGGATCAAAGCCTGTGAATCTGATTTCCACTATCTTTTGTATCTGTTTTTTGGGAACGTCGACAGTCGACTCAATCAATTCTCCTTGCGGGATCTCGGCGTCCGAAAAACACAAGGCCAGCAAGTCAGTGTTCAAGCTCGCTTTAATTCAAAAGAAGAAGCGGCTACCAGCTTTATATATGCACAAAAGCTTCATGCACTAAAAAAGCCTCAGTTATTGGATTGGGAAGCTCTTGCTAACGAGGTGGCTGCATTGCCTGAACCTGTGGGGGAGACGGCTACAGTTCAATACAGTCGATATCTGTTAAAGCTGGCTCGACAGGTGGAACGTTTAGATGAACAGCGTGCATTGTCTTTGTATCAGTTATGTTCTCTCCCTGAGGCGGAAGAGCGCTGTTTAAGGCTGCTCTATAGCTTTGGTGAGAGGGAGCAAGTCCAGCAGCGGTTGATGACGATTATTGAGCGGGCAGGATCCGAGCACTTATTGCTGTTTGCTGAAGATTTCTTAGCGCGGAAATTTAATCAAAAACGCACCAGTAAGCTCACCGATGTGCTCCGGTCAGCGAAGCAGGTGAATATTGATGAAATGTTTCGTCATAACGTGGAGCAGGGGGTATGCAATTACTATCGATCTATGGGTATTGAGGCGATTCATACTGAAAATGATTATTGGCGTGCCTTATTTGGCTTAACTTTCTGGTCGGAGTTGTTTGAAAGTGAGCTGAGTATTTGTAATGAGTTCGATTGGACGCCTGCATGTTTAAAAGACGGTCGTTTTTATTCACTTCATGAAATCGCGATTCAACAGAAGCTGTCATTGCTGGCAGATAAAAGCCGCTATCTGCATTTCCTGACCCAGTGTGCCACGGAGCATTTTGGAAAACCGAATGGGTTGTTTCGCTGGAAGCCGACGTTGTTGAAGGAAATGCTCCATATCCTAAAGCCAATCGATTTGGATGCACTACGGTGCTTTTTAGAAGTGATGGCGCAGAACTATCAAGCGTTGAGTGATGGCTTCCCTGATTTGACGGTTATTGATGAGCAGGGCATTCGATTTGAAGAAGTGAAGGCGCCAGGGGATTCGTTAAGACAAAATCAATTAGTGACACTTAATAAGTTAAAAGAGGCGGGCTTTGATGCCGGTGTTTGTCGGGTTAATTGGATCACAGATCCAGATCAAGCTTACTGTGTGGTGGATATCGAAACCACCGGTGGGACGAAAGAAACCCATCGGATTACCGAAATTGGCATTGTGAAGGTTATTGCCGGGGAGATTGTGGATCGGTGGCAGACGCTGGTGAATCCTCAGCGACATATACCTGGCTTTATAACAAACCTTACGGGTATCTCTGATGATATGGTGAAAGATTCTCCCACCTTTGCTGAGATTGCTGGTGACCTAACTGCATTTTTAGCGGGCAGCATATTTGTCGCCCATAACGTTAACTTTGATTATGGCTTTATAAAAGCCGAGTTTGCTCGTCTGGATGAACATTTTTCAATGCCAAAGCTGTGTACGGTGAAAGAAATGAGACGTTTTTATCCTGGGCATGACTCTTATGGGTTGGCAAACCTGTGTGAAATTTATGATATTCGCCTGATAAATCACCATCGGGCACTAAGTGATGCGGAGGCAACTGCTCAATTATTGCTCATGATTAATGAGAAACGGTTAACAAATGTCCAAGTTGATCGTTAAATAAACGATTAAAAGCAGCCTTGTCTTAATAATGAAATTTTTTTGAAAAAAGCTGTTGACCGTCAAAGATCGCTCTGTATAATGCTGACCACTTCTTGAGGGAACAGCGATTTATCACAATAAGTTGCTGATCTTAAAAGGAGATTTAAGCTGGGTGGTTAGCTCAGTTGGGAGAGCATCGCCCTTACAAGGCGAGGGTCACAGGTTCGAGCCCTGTACCACCCACCAAATTATATTTGGACAGCTTAAATATTTGGTTTGGAGCAGTAGTTCAGTTGGTTAGAATACCGGCCTGTCACGCCGGGGGTCGCGGGTTCGAGTCCCGTCTGTTCCGCCATCATCTGGGTGGTTAGCTCAGTTGGGAGAGCATCGCCCTTACAAGGCGAGGGTCACAGGTTCGAGCCCTGTACCACCCACCAATCTTTGACAGGATTGGGCAGATGAAAACCAAATATATTAAATGCGGAGCAGTAGTTCAGTTGGTTAGAATACCGGCCTGTCACGCCGGGGGTCGCGGGTTCGAGTCCCGTCTGTTCCGCCATTTTCTTTCCCCCCCTCTTTATCGAAATGTAATCTTTTCTGATTTTCTTC
This sequence comes from Litoribrevibacter albus, assembly GCF_030159995.1. Classification (NCBI taxonomy): domain Bacteria; kingdom Pseudomonadati; phylum Pseudomonadota; class Gammaproteobacteria; order Oceanospirillales; family Oceanospirillaceae; genus Litoribrevibacter; species Litoribrevibacter albus. The sequence continues at coordinate 384,213 of NZ_BSNM01000015.1, forward strand.
AGATTCTTTAAAATTCTCAATTGCTGTAATAATTCTGAAACCTTTTCGTAATAATCTCTCTATCGTTAGGTTTTGGCATGTAACTTGTATTTACTATCTTGTATTCAAAGCATGTCGTGTCCAAAGCCTTTATGTAAGGAGAATAAAATGGAAATGAATGACGATCTTTTAGATATCTATTTCGATGAGTATGACGATGACTATTTAGACGACGATGGCGTTGAAATGTAGTCTGAGTTATTTAATTTTTTGATTTAATTAGTTGTTTTATAAGCTTTTATCTTTAGTATGCCGCTCCAGCTTTTCTGCTGGGGACGCGGCTAGATAAACGACTTCCTTGGTTTACCTCCTCTTTTAATTTCTTCTGTGTATTTTTCTGCACTCTGTCCTATTCTACGGTGTTTTTTAATCGTTCTATCGAGCGTTTAGTCTCATCTTGTATTTGGTGTTGCTCACTTTTGGCTGATTTAATCTGCTCGTTATTGCGCGTGATTGCTTGATGGGTGCATTATCTTGGTGCGTTTTTCGTGAGTGATCTTCGTTGAAGCTCCTGCAAACAGGGTCTAAATTCAAACATACAAAAAATATTTCTGACATTTCTGTTTGATGGTTTGTTGTTGATTATCGATTTGCTTGGAGAGCGCCCTCATGAATCAGAGTTCGAATTACCCTCATATGCTTGAACCATTGGACCTTGGATTTACCACCCTTAAGAATCGGGTGTTGATGGGGTCGATGCACACCGGATTGGAAGAGGCAAAAAATGGTTTCCAGCGTATGGCAGAATTCTATGCAGAAAGGGCACGGGGAGGTGTTGGGTTAATCGTTACTGGTGGTATAGGGCCCAACGCTGAAGGCGCTGTATATCAGGGCGGTGCAAAGATGGATACGGTGGAAGAGGCTGACCATCATAAGGTGGTCACCGAACGGGTTCATCAGGAAGGTGGGAAGATCTGTATGCAGATTCTTCATGCCGGGCGCTACGCTTATAACCCTAAATTGATAGCGCCTTCCGCCATTCAGGCACCGATCAATCCTTTTAAGCCTCACGAATTAACGGACGATGAAGTTGAACAGCAAATTGAAGCCTTTGTGAATTGTGCTGGGTTGGCACAGTACGCCGGATACGATGGTGTGGAGATCATGGGATCAGAGGGTTACTTCATCAATCAATTCATTGTTGAACATACCAATCAACGTCAGGACCGCTGGGGCGGAAGTTTTGAAAATCGAATTCGCTTGCCTATCGAAATTGTAAAGCGTGTTCGGGAAAAGGTCGGCAATGATTTTATTATTATTTATCGCTTATCGATGCTTGATCTGATTGAAAAAGGCAGTGATTGGAAAGAGGTAGTCGCGCTGGCGAAAGAGATTGAGAAGGCGGGAGCAACCATCATCAATACAGGGATTGGTTGGCATGAAGCAAGAATACCAACCATTGTTACCAAGGTACCGCGCGCGGCATTTACCCGGGTGACTAAGCATTTGAAAGGGGAAGTTACCATTCCTTTGGTAACCACCAATCGTATTAATGACCCGAGTGTTGCCGAGTCTGTCCTGGCAGAAGGTCATGCTGATTTGGTTTCTATGGCACGTCCGTTCTTGGCGGATGCCGAGTTTGTTTTAAAAGCGGCCGAAGGGCGTGCGGAAGAAATTAATACCTGTATTGGCTGTAATCAGGCCTGTCTCGATCATACCTTTAGCATGAAATTAACCTCGTGCCTTGTGAATCCAAGAGCCTGTCATGAAACGGAACTGGTTTATAAACCGACGCAAGCTAAGAAAAAAATTGCGGTTGTGGGGGCGGGGCCGGCAGGTCTGTCCTTCTCGACGGTAGCAGCGTCTCGGGGGCATGAGGTCACTTTGTTTGATGATCAAAGTGAGATAGGCGGTCAGTTTAACGTAGCAAAACGAATCCCAGGTAAGGAAGAGTTTTACGAAACCCTTCGTTATTTCAAAGTGATGATCGAAAAAGAAGGGGTCAACCTGAGGTTAGGTCAACGAGTCAGTGCTGATGACTTAGTGGCCGGTGGTTTTGATCAAGTGGTATTGGCGACAGGAATTAGCCCAAGAGTGCCGGCCATTGAAGGGATTGATCATCCTAAGGTGGTTAGCTATCTGGATACCATTCTGGGACGCAAGCAAATTGGTAAGAGGGTTGCCATTATTGGCGCTGGTGGTATTGGTTTTGATACGGCTGAGTTTTTGACCCATGGGGATGAAAAGCCAAGTCTGGACATTGATTTGTTCATGAAGGAGTGGGGTGTTGATTTAACGGTTGGTCATCGTGGTGGCGTGGTGCCAGCTCAAGTATCGCCGTCCGAAAGAGAAGTGTATTTGATTCAAAGGAAGTCGAGCAAAGTTGGGCAAAATCTTGGTAAGACTTCTGGTTGGGTTCACCGTACTGGTCTGAAAAAGAAAGGCGTTCATATGATCAATGGTGCTGACTATCAGAAGATAGATGATCAGGGCCTGCATTTAACGGTGAACGGAGAGGATCGGATCTTAAATGTGGATCACATTATCTTGTGTGCCGGACAGGAGCCGCTTCGCGAATTGCAAGATTCATTAGAAGCTGCGGGTAAAATTGTTCATTTAATCGGTGGGGCGGATGTTGCCGCAGAATTGGATGCTAAACGAGCAATCAATCAGGGCTCTCGCCTAGCTGCTGAAATTTGACGGTAGGTTATTGTTTATAATGATTTATTTATGGAATTCATCTGGACTCTGACCTAAATGCCATTGGTTACAAAGTATACAGCTTTGTAACGAATGGTGTATAAGCGTGAGCTTAGTTTTCCCTGCTAACCGTGTCACAGTTCATTTCACAGAAAGCACTAAACTTAGCATCAATAGCTTAAATGATGATTGAGGTCATGCCATGAATTCCGCTAACGATACAACACCTACTGTTGAAGCAATCCTTCTTTTTAAGGGTGCGGAAGTAGTTGAACAAATGCTTTACTCCGAGTTCGAAGGTGTTCTGGATCACGTGACGTGCATTCCAGACTATGCGGATGAACGAGTGAAAGGATGTTATGCCAATGTAACGCCTGATCTGGCCATTACTGGCATCATCTTTTTCTATATTGATTTTGATGAGCATGGTTATGCTGATCGCTCGTGGAGCCTGCCGCTACGTCGTTTGATGGGGATGGCGGGTCAAGGTCCTGATTTGGGTGCTGGCCCTATCCAATTGGTTTGTCGTACTCGTTGCCCTCAGCCTGAAATGCGTGAGGAATTGTGGGACCCTTCGATTCAACCTGGTATGAATCATTTCCAAATCCTAAAGCAGGCGATTCAGCAAAATGAGCTGAACATTAATCAGCAATTGGCAGTAAGCCAGAGTTCATCGATGGGTTGCATTGATGTGGCATTGGCTCAGTCACAGGTTGTGGAGTCTGAGGAATCTAAAAACCGTCGTGATAAGTTAGCTGAAATCATTAAGAGTCAGCGTTTCCGTATTGAAGCTTTGACCAACGAATGTAAGGACAAGGTTGATGCGTTGGAGCGTGCTCGTCGTCATGACCAGATTCAGTACAACGAACATAAACGCATGTTTTCTCAGAAATTTGAGCAACTGAAAGTGCGTTACCTCAAACGTGAAGAACAGCTTAATAATGCGGTGTCTTTGATTGCCCGTATGTTGGATGTTGAGGACGCAGAGGTGATTAAAGAACATCTGGATGATCTGCGTGCTGTGGGAAACTTGGCTGACCTCTCTACTGGAGATGGAAATGCAGAGCAAATGGAGTTAATTCAAACCAAGGCGGAGAATTACCTTCTGACCCAACAACTAGTGCAACTAAAACGCATCTGCAATGCAATGAATAAGAAAATGCGTGATATGGAAGGAACTGATATTCCGACAGTTGTGCCTATGGCGTCCAAGAGCGCGTAATTTAGCTGGGCATGATTTCGTGATCAATTCATAAAACAGTTTTCTGTGTTACAGCCTCTGGTTACAATCTGGTGATCAGAGGCTTTTTTTTGCCTGTTTGTTTCTTCTAGTGATCTTTATTGCGTTGTTATGATTCCTTCCTATCCACTTAACGTGACTGATCTACTGTCTCGTTTACCTGTTCAGAAAGTGACTCCCCGCTGGTTAAATGAATCCAAGGTGGCGTTGTATATGTTGCGTTTGGATCTAACGGATGCAAGCGTGTCCGGTAATAAGTGGTTTAAGCTGGCAAAGAATATAATTGACGCTCAAAGTGCGGGTCATCAGCAGTTATTGAGCTTCGGCGGCGCTTATTCGAATCATATTTTCTCTTTTTCAAGTGCGTGTGCGGAAGCGGGATTGTCGTCGGTTGCAGTTATTCGAGGTGAAGAGCTGTCGGCAGATTCAAATCCCATGCTCAAGGCCGTTAAAGGCTTGGGGACAACGTTAATTTTTGTCGACAGAGAAGCCTACCGTCGCAAGTATGAACAGGATCGATTGACGTATTATCGATCTCAAGTCGGAGAGTTTTGTTTAATACCGGAGGGCGGAAGCAATCAGGCGGGGGTGTCTGGTGCAGAGGCTATTGGCGAACTGGTGATGAATCAGGCGACTGAATTTGATCATGTCATGTTGGCGTGCGGTACAGGAGCGACTTTGGCCGGTGTGGTGCGTGGGATCTCAGGGTATGACAATGCGCCTATGGTGCATGGTTTTTCTTCATTTGGCATGCGTTCGGTTGCAGCTGGCACGGGTTGGTTAACCAAAGAAGTGGAGCAATTTTTGGAAGAGGGGCAATCAGAGGGGAGATCTTCCAGAGGTTTTCAGCTTCATGCCGATGCGTCATTGCCTGGTTATGGTCGGCTTTCTCAGGAACTTATGCATTTCGGCGCAGAGTTTCTTGAAGATACGGGAGTTTTGTTAGATCCGGTATATACGCTCAAATTAATGGCTTTTGTTCAGCGTTGGTGTCAACAGGATTGCTTAGAAAGTCAGAAGGTATTATGCATTCATACCGGTGGGTTACATGGCTGGTTAGGCTATTTGGACGAAGAATCCGGTGGCGACATGCCTGCCCAATTGTTAGGTACGATAAAACAGCGATTACTTTCCTTATAGAGAGTAGTTGATCCGTTTGTGGTGTCTTCTGTATTCAAAATAGAGACGAGAATAGGGCGATTCCATTGCTGGATTAAACTTTTGATTTGTTCTTCTAATGCATTTCTTTCAAGTAAGGCGTTGTGTTCTTTATTGTGGAAAGGCCCTAGCCAGTAGGGTTTTTTCAGAATCAGGAAGCGGTCATTCTCAGATAGGTATTTGGTCATTTCATCTTGCTTAAACCATAGTGGTTCAGGCGATTTATTGAATTCATTATTCTCTTTAGAGTAGGGCAAGGGGGCTGGATCTTTTGGATGCAGAAATAGATAGCCCTGAAGTAGCACTTGTCTTAGGGACGGTGTTGGTGTGCCAAGTTCATTAGAGTGATTTTTGAATGCGTCGGTGAAGCACATTTGGCTTTGGTGCGATATTAAATGTCGCGTTTTGAGATCAAGTCGATCCTTGATCATTGGTCCGAGCCAATGTTTGGTCGAATTGCTTTGATCGATCCAGGCTGAACTGCCAAGGTAAAATTTTACTGCCGTTTCGAGATGAATAGTCTTCTGGCTTATCTCATCTAAATACAGGAAATCGATTTCACCCAAGGTTCGTCCCTTGTCTTGTAATTGAAGGTGTTCTTCCAAAAGCGTGACGTCCGGAAACGCGTGTAACAAGTAGCTGACCAAGGCTTCGTAATAGAAACCTACGCGTGTCGTTGGGCGTTCTTCAATGTAGTGAATAAGACTGCTTGGGTGTTGATTCAGTTGGTTTAATTGTTCAAGCCAGTTATCTCTCAGCTTGTCTGTTGGTTGTTTTCGAGTAAAGCTGGGTGGCAGCAGATCAGGTGTTAATGATGTGTTTTTCAGAAGAGGTAGGCTATCGATGATCCAAGCCAGGTCAGCTACATATTGATGTGAAAAATTAAAGATGTTCAGTGCTGATTTCATGGCTTTCCACGTGTTTTGTCATCGAGTCATAACCTGGGCCGGGTTACTATTTCGGTTGTTGTCCCTGGCTGAAAAGAGTAGCATGCCAAGGTATAGAAAATTACCGTTCAATTTGAAGAAGTTAGCTTAACAGTCATGGATCAGTTTAGAAATATCGGCATTATCGGCCGTATAGGTAGCGCAAAAGTTGTTGAAAGTATTCGTCGCTTGATGAAGTTTCTTGATGATAATGCCATGAATGTGATTCTTGAGGATCGCATTGCGGAGGTTATTCCTGGTCATAATCGTCAGGTTGGGCGATCTCAGCTTTTGGGTGAGATGTGTGATCTCGTGATTGTTGTTGGCGGTGATGGCAGTTTGTTAGGTGCTGCCCGTAAATTGGCTAAATATGGCGTGCCGGTATTAGGTATTAACCGTGGCAAATTGGGGTTCCTGACGGATATTTCTCCTGATGAGGGAATGGAAGATAAGGTTCAGGAAGTATTGGATGGTCGTTTTATTACCGAAACACGTTTCTTGCTGGATGCTCAGGTAAGACGTGGCGGACAGCCGGTGGCTACTTTATCCAGCTTGAATGATGTTGTGCTTCACCCTGGTAAAGCGACCACCATGATTGAGTTTGACCTATATATTGAAGGTCAATTCGTATATTGCCAAAAATCCGATGGTTTAATTGTTTCAACGCCTACCGGTTCAACGGCTTATTCTCTTTCTGGCGGTGGTCCGATTATGCATCCTAAATTGGATGCGGTAGTGCTTGTTCCCATGTTCCCTCACACGTTAAGTAGTCGTCCGATTGTGGTGGATGGCAACTCTGAAATTAAATTGATTGTTTCCGAGAATAATAAAACGTATCCGCACATTAGTTGCGATGGTCAAGAATCCTTTACGTTGGCACCGGGTGATGTGATTTATATTCACAAAAAGCCGCATAAGCTGAAGTTGATTCATCCGTTGGATCACAACTTCTATCAGACGTGTCGAGACAAACTAGGTTGGCAGGACCAAAGAGGCGTGTAGTATGACTTCAGGCGATCCGATGGCTAACCTGGAAACAGTTCAGGGCTATGATGTCATAGGGGATATCCACGGATGTTCCGAGGCCTTAGAACGTTTACTAGAGAAACTCGGTTACCAAAAAGTAAATGGTGTTTATTCGCACCCTGATCGCATTGCCGTATTTGTTGGTGATATCGTGGATCGGGGGCCGCATATTCGACAGGCGGTCTGGTTGGTTCATGACATGGTGAAAGCGGGGAACGCCCTGATTACTATGGGGAATCATGAATACAACGCGATTGCCTACATGACGCCTTCTCCAGAGGGTGGGACACATGAGTATTTGCGAGAGCACAACCAACGACATACTCGAATCATGCGAGAGACTCTGGATCAGTTTTCTGATTATCAGGACGAGTGGAAGTATTTGGTTGAATGGTTCCTGACGATTCCTTTGTTTCTTGAACTGCCTGGTTTTAGAGTGGTTCATGCTTGTTGGGATGAGGCGTTAATCGATGAATTTAAGCGTCGCAGGAACACCAACAAGATTGATCTTGATTTCTTGGTCCGTTCGTCTGACCTTGATTCATTTGAGTTTGATGTCATGGATCGTCTTTTACGTGGTACGAACCTGAAATTGCCGAATGGAATGAGCATTGAAGGCAAGGATGGTTATGTAAGACAGTTTTTCCGCACCAAGTTCTGGTCCGAATCGCCGGAAGTGTACCAAGATATCGTATTCCAGCCTGATCCGTTGCCACCAGAAATTGCTGTACGGGACTTAACACCTGGTGATCGATCCAAATTACTAAGTTACGGTGAAGAGCGCCCTCCATTATTTTTCGGGCATTACTGGAGAATGGGTAGGCCGGAGTGTATTAAGCCAAACTTAGCGTGTCTGGATTATTCGGCCGTGAAATATGGCAAGCTGGTTGCGTACCGATTTGATGGCGAGAAAATCCTATCCAATGATAAGTTTGTTTATATTGATGTCACACCAGAAGAGTTCCCTAAACCTGAAAGTTCAGGCTTGGAAGATCTTAGTAAGGTTTAGCAGGGCGTAGACTTTCGACAGTATTAACGATGCTTATTCTCTTTTCTTACTCCTTTTTTAGACGTTCATACTAAGGAGGTTTGCTTGCATAAACTGGGTGAAACGGAATCTGCTGAACTGGTTGCAAAAATCAGTGAGCGTCTTTGGAAGGCGAAAATTCCTCATCAGGTGGTTTCTACAGGAACAGAGCAAGCGCCTTTGTCAGAAATATGGCTAGTTCGTGAAGAGGATCTTCCGCTGGCCGTTGAAATTCTCAATTCCCCCGAAACGAACAAAGTCTCCGAATCTAATGGTCGTTCACCTTTGGTAGCTTCGCTGTCATATGCCAAGGTTACCTGGTTTTTTATTATTACTTGTGTACTTGTAGCACTTTTGACCCGGGCTGGGGCTAATGTAGAGATGGTGGCCTGGTTCTCAATAGTGCCTATTCAAGTGATAGGGAATAGATTCCTTCCTGGCTCTTTGGATGTGGTGTTTAGTACGGGTGAATTCTGGCGCTTATTTACCCCCGCTTTGATTCATTTTGGTGGGCTTCATCTTGTATTTAATATGTTATGGGTGTGGGAGTTTGGTCGAAGGATCGAGCAAGTTGAAGGTAAGATGCGACTGTTTATTGTGCTTTTGGCTTCAGCCGTGATTTCAAATCTAGGACAATACTTCGCCGGCTCAGTCTATTTTGGCGGGATGTCAGGTGTGATTTATGCCTTCCTGGGGTATATGGTGGTGACGGATAAGCTTAGTACTCATCCTAAGTACGAGATTCCTACGTTCCTTGTTGGATTTATGCTGGTTTGGTTGGCTCTTGGTTTTACCCAATTTACCAAGTTCATTGGGCTGGGTGGTATTGCAAATGCTGCTCATACGGTAGGTTTGATTTCAGGTGTTGGCATTTCTGTTCTGGCTCGTTTGATTTTTCATCGTAAAGATCAGACGGAAGTGTCTTAACATGGCTTAGGAATGGCAAATTTTAGCCAGTGCTAATACAATAACGCATCTTATTCATTGCTGGAGTTTGGCTAATGACCTTAGACGATCTTATTCGCTCAATTAATCCTGAAATTTATAGCAACTTAAAAACCGCTGTGGAATTGGGGCGCTGGCCAAACGGAGTGAAGCTGACCAAAGAGCAGGTGAATCTCTGTCTAGAAGCGATTTTTCATTACGAAGAGACTAATGATTTGCCAGATTCAGAGCGTGTTGGCTATATCAGTCGTGAGTCGATGCCTGAGCACAAACGTAAGAAGGCGGAACAAGAAGAGCAATTGAAGCGTCAGATTGCCGTTCAAAATCTCCACTAATTTCAGTGTCCGGGGTTCTCCCCTCTAGAGTCTATATATGCAAAGTGATTTGTTTGATAGCCCAAGTGAGCCATCATCTGGGCTTTCTACCGAGTCGGCTTCTTCGACTCAGAAAATGTCACCGGGTGTCGTTTTTTCTGGTCATCTTAATAAAATGCGAGTGCGTCTTGAAGAGCCTGCAGAGTACCGTCTGGGTGATCTTAGAGTGAATGATTTGATTGGTCATTCACTGAAGCTAACTTATAAGCACCACATCAAATGCATTGGCTGTGGTGCGGATACCAATAAGAGCTTCAGCCAAGGCTATTGTTACAAGTGCTTCACAACTAAGGCCGCGTGCGATTCATGCATTATGTCGCCGGAAAAGTGTCACTTCGATAATAATACCTGTCGTGAACCAGGATGGGGTGAGCAGTACTGCAATCAGTCGCATTATGTCTATTTGGCGAACTCATCCGGTATTAAGGTGGGGATTACGCGTGGGACTCAAGTGCCTACGCGCTGGATTGACCAGGGCGCATCTCAGGCGATTCCTATCATTCGTACGATGAATCGTCACCTGTCCGGTTTGGTTGAAGTGGTTATCAAGCAGCATGTTACAGATAAAACCAATTGGCGCACGATGCTGAAAGGGGCTCCTGAACGGTTAAATCTGGCAGCAGAGCGTGATCGCTTGTTGGCAGAGTGTCAGTCCGAATTAGAAGAAATTACCAATCGTTATGGGCTAAATGCGATTCAACCTCTTTTGCACTCTGAATCTATTGATATTGCTTACCCTGTCTCTGAATACCCTGATAAAGTCAGTTCCTTTAATTTTGATAAGGAGGCTGAAGTCAGTGGTGTTCTTAAAGGAATTAAAGGGCAATACTTAATCTTTGATACTGGCGTGATTAATCTACGCCGTTTTACAGGTTATGAAATTGATATTGAGGTTGTGGCTTAAGTTTACGGCAGTCATGCGATTTGATCTTGCCGAGACCACGATCTGGATCTTTACCACGATAAATAATAAAAAGGATGTGACTTTATGCCGGCTGCTCGTAACCGGATAAGTCACCCGGAGACACTTCATGTCACAAGCACCAGCCAAAGCTATATTTCTCAAAGACTATTTACCCCCTGCGTTTACGACCAAAGAAACCTTTTTGGACTTCGAACTTCTTCCAGAGCATACGATTGTACGTTCCCGGTTATTGGTTGAGAGGAACCCTAAATGTGGTGTGCCTTCGAACCTGTTTTTGCTGGATGGAAATGAGCTTGAGTTATTGGAAGTTAGAGTTGATGGCCAACCGTTGGGTGAGAGCGAGTATCAACAAACAGCGACCTCTTTGAGCTTAGAGATTGATAAAGATCAGTTTGTCTTTGAATGTACGACTCGGATCTACCCTGATCGTAATACTGCCTTGGAAGGTCTCTATATCTCTGGCGGAATGTACTGTACTCAGTGTGAAGCAGAAGGCTTTAGAAGAATAACGTTCTTCCAGGATCGCCCTGATGTCTTGTCTGTATTTACAACCAAAATAACGGCGGATCTGGATAAATACCCAACCGCGTTATCCAATGGCAATCTCGTTACCCGGACAGAGGAAAACGGGAAGGTCATTGCTGAATGGCATGATCCGTTCCCTAAACCTTCGTACTTATTTGCTCTGGTTGCCGGGGATTTAATCTGTCAGGAAGATCGGTTTACCACCCAATCTGGTCGTAATGTCACTCTCCAGATCTTTGTAGAGCAGGGGAATGAGCATAAATGTGATCATGCTTTGGCTTCATTGAAGCGTTCTATGACATGGGATGAAGAGGTTTATGGTCGGGAATACGATCTGGATTTGTTCATGATCGTTGCCGTTGATCACTTCAATATGGGCGCTATGGAGAATAAAGGTCTAAATATCTTTAACTCTTCGTGTGTCTTGGCGACGCCAGAAACGGCTACGGATGACGCCTTTGCTCGCATTGAAGGTATTGTTGGTCATGAGTACTTCCATAACTGGTCGGGCAACCGAGTTACCTGTCGTGATTGGTTCCAGTTGAGCCTGAAAGAAGGTTTTACCGTTTTCCGTGATGCGGAGTTCTCCTCTGATATGGGCAGTCGTGCTGTTAAGCGACTTGAAGATGTGAGCTTTTTGAGACAGCACCAATTCCCTGAAGATGCCGGACCTATGGCTCATGCTGTGAGACCTGCTTCCTATATGGAAATCTCTAATTTCTATACCGTGACCATTTATGAGAAAGGCTCTGAGGTGGTTGGTATGTTAAGAACCATCCTGGGCGCAGATCTTTTCAGAAAAGGTTCCGATCTCTACTTCGATACGTTTGATGGCCAGGCAGCTACCACGGATGACTTCGTTTGGGCTATGGAACAAGTCAGTGGTAAAGACTTAACTCAATTCAAACGTTGGTATAGCCAGGCTGGAACGCCGCGTTTATCCGTACGACGAGCGTTTGATGCGGCTTCTCAAACGCTTACGTTAACGGCTGCCCAGCATACTCCTGAAACCGCCGATGGTTCGAAAAAAGAGCCGTTTGTGATTCCTGTGGCTTTAGGTCTGGTTGCTCAAAATGGTAATGCCTTGGCGATAGAGTCTGAGGATAAGCGATTTAATGCGGCGCAAGCTGTGTGGTTGGTTGAAGAGGCTGAGCAAACGCTGGTTATCAATGGTATAGCTGAGTTACCCGCAGTGTCGCTATTGCGAGATTTTTCTGCACCTGTTCTTCTGGAAGATGATTTAACAGATCAAGAGCGTATTTTGCTTATAGGGAATGATCCTAACGGATACAACCGTTGGGAGCAGTGCCAGATTATTTATAAAAAGCTCATTCTTCAAAAAGTGGATGCTGAGTTTGATGAGGCATTATTGAAGGCGCTGAAACAGTCTCTTCGTCAGTTACTGCAAGATGATGCGGTTGAAAATGCTGTTAAGGCAGAGCTTTTGAGTTTGCCGGCAGAATCCGAGTTTCTCCAGTTAGTTCCAAATATTGATATTTTATCAGTAGAAGCGGCTCGTGAAGCACTAAGGCTCTGGATTGCTACAGAATTGTTTGCTGACTTTGAGCAAATGTTTGGTTCTTTAGAGTCGTATTCGGATTATGCGTTTGAGCCAGAGCAGGTAGGTGTAAGAAAACTAAAAAATACCCTGTTGGAATACCTCTTATTGGCAAATTTAGAACAATATCAAGGCATTGCATTAGCCCAATTTGAGCAGGCTTCTAACATGACGGATCAACTGTCCGCCTTTAAGTATATTGTTCAGTACGGTGATGAAGCTGCAGCTAATAAGGTCATTTCTGTTTTCTTATCACAGTGGGCTGACGATGTTCAGGTTCTTGAACAATGGTTCCGTGTACAGGTGAGTCGTTCCGATGAAAATACACTTTCACGAGTGAAGACATTGCTTGATCACGAACTTTTTGAATATCAGAATCCAAATAAGATCAGAGCGGTGATCGGAGCTTTTGCTATGACGAACGTGAAGAGTTTTCACGCAGCAGATGGCAAAGGATATGAGTTCTTAGCAGAGCAGGTGGCTAAGATTGATCAGATGAATCCGCAAATCGCTGCGCGTCTTGTGGGGCCTCTGACAAAGTGGAAGAGCTATGACCTTTCACGAGGACAAAAGATGAAGGCTCAGCTTGATTTGTTAGCGACAAAAGTGCTTTCAAAAGACTTATATGAAGTCGTAAGTAAAAGCCTTGGATAGTCTAGCGAATGGTTCTCAGAAGCGAGTTTACATAAGTACTGATTTTAAAAGGGTCGGGTGATTTTTGTTGCCCTTTGTAACAAAGGGTTAACTTGCTTTGTTCAATCCTTTATTTTCGTGCAGGTGAGCTCGATATTGTTGAGAGTTTTTTGTATTGTTGATTCTCTAAGCCAGGAGGGCTCTGAGATCGGTAAGTTTCTGCCAAAAGAAATCTAATAAAATGGTCAGGTAAAGATTGTATGTCGACGCTACGTAAAACATTAATTGCCCTTACGGGTATAGCTTTGATTGCACCTATGGCTAACGCTAAGGTGTCATCTTCAGACGCTGAAAGATTAAAAACAGATTTGACGCCCTTTGGGGCTGTTAGAGCCGGGAATGCTGATGGCAGTATTCCTGAGTGGGCAGGTGGCTTAACAACGCCTCCGCCAGAATATAAAGGGCCTGGAGATCATCACGCTAATCCATTCCCGGAAGATGAAGTTCTATTTACGGTAACCTCGCAGAATATGAATAAATATTCTGACCTGCTTACTGATGGCCAAAAAGCCATGTTTGCAGCGTACCCTGAAACATTCAGAGTACCTGTCTATAAGACGCGAAGAACTCATGCAGCGCCTGAGTGGGTTTATGAAAACAACATCAGCAATGCCACGACGGCTGTGCTGGCGAACAAAGGTAATGGGGTTAAAAAAGCCTATGGTGGTATCCCGTTTCCTTTAGCAGCTCAAACCACGAAAGATGGTTTGGAAATGTATTGGAACCACGTAATGAGATGGCGTGGTGTCTACATCGTTCGTCGTGCTTCTGAGACAGCGGTACAGCGTAATGGTGAATATAATATGGTGACCTCTCAGCAAGAGGCATATTTTAACTATTACAACCCAGAAGGTTCTGTAAAAGATCTGGATAACATCTTGTTCTACTACTTGTCTTTCGTGAAAGCGCCTCCTCGCCTAGCTGGTGGTGCGGTATTGGTTCATGAAACAGTAGATCAGGTGAAGAAACCTCGTAAAGCATGGGGCTATAACGCAGGGCAACGCCGTGTACGTCGTGCACCGACTTTGGCTTACGATACTCCAATTGCAGCGATGGATGGTCTAAGAACGGCTGATGATACTGACATGATCAACGGTTCGCCGGATCGTTTTGACTGGAAATATATCGGAACGGAAGAAAAACTGATTCCTTACAACAATTACATGATTGGTAATCCTGATACTAAATACTCAGATTTGTTGTGGGCAGGTCATATCAATCCAAAATACACGCGTTATGAAAAACATCGTGTTCATGTGATTGAAGGGACTTTGAAGAAAGGCCAACGTCATATCTATACTAAACGTAGATTGTACATCGATGAAGATAGCTGGAGTGTAGCTTCTGCTGATCAATACGATGGTCGTGGCGAGCTTTGGCGCGTATCGATGGCGTATTTGAAGAACTACTACGAAATGCCTGTAACCTGGACCACTTTGGATGTGTTCCATGATTTGCAAGCTCGTCGATATGCAGTGCAGAATTTGGATTCGGAAGAATCCTCAACCATTGACTTCAGTCAGCCGATACCTAATTCACGTTACTTCAAGCCTTCTTCTTTAAGGAGACGAGGTACACGTTAGGATTTTGGTCTAATGTAAGTCATTTAGATGCAAGAGTAGCGAGTTAAGCTACTCTTGTTGTAATTGTATTAGTGAAAACTGTCGTATGAGTCCATATATGGTCAAAACTGTAAAAACCCGGGCTTTGAAATCCTTGCTCCTACCTCTGGTGGCAGCGTCGGGTTTCAGCCTTAGTCAGCAAGCCTTATCCTTTTCCGACGTACTGGATACACCCGCAGTCAAATCACCCAAAGCAGCAGAGTCTTTGCTCTTGGATGTCGATAAACTGTCAGGAGGTCGTTTGGTCGCCGCAGGGGAAAGAGGGCACATCCTTTATTCTGACGATAATGGAAAAAGCTGGGTTCAAGCAGACGTTCCTGTCATTGTGAATATCATTTCTGCGCATTTTGTAAATGATTCTATTGGCTGGGCGGTAGGCCATGACGGTGTTGTTCTAAAAACCACCAATGGTGGGCAGTCATGGATACGTCAGTTTGATGGCTTTAAAGCAAATGAACAAACACTGGTTCAGCGACAGAAGTTTGTTGAAGAGCTGGAAGCACAAATTGAAGAAGCATCAGACAGTAAACTTGAAGAACTTGAGTTGGCTTTAGAAGAAGCTCAATTCGCGCTTGAAGATGCTCAATTCGATGTCGAAGGTGGTTCAACCAAACCTTTCCTTGATGTTTGGTTTAAGGATGAGAACTACGGCCTTGTAGTAGGTGCTTATGGCCAGATGTTCCAAACCACAGACGGTGGTACTACTTGGCATAACGTAGCCGACAAATTAGATAACCCGGATCGTTTTCACTTGAACTCAATTGAACAGACCCAGCCAGGCGCTCTTGTTGTCGTCGGTGAAGCAGGGCTAATCATGCGTTCTACTGATAATGGTGATAGCTGGGAAACTTTGGACTCTCCATACGATGGTTCTTTCTTTGGAGCAGTATCAACCCGACAACTTAATGGCCTTTTGGTTTATGGTTTGAGAGGCCATGTGTTCCGATCTTCAGACCTGGGTGACACCTGGGAGCAAATTGAAGTAAATACGGAGCAAACGTTGAATTCAGGCAGTGCCTTCAAGGATGGAACCATCATGTTGGTGGGCAATAATGGTGTTGTTTTGAAAAGTTATGATTCTGGTCGTAATTTCACCGCAACGGTTCGAGAGGATCGAAGTTCATTGGTTGGAATTACAGAATCGAATGATGGCGGCATTGTGCTAGTTGGCCAAGACGGCCTGTATCTTGCGTTGCCAAACGCTGAATAATAACTAAGAAATAGGGTTGAAATTAGATGTCGACAAAGCATCGTAACGATACAGATAACTATATTCTGTCACCTGAAACAGAACCGTTTTTAGAAAAGTTATTCTTTAATAACCGTTTACTTTTCTTGTTGATCTTTTTGGGATTAACGATCTTTCTTACCTACAGTGCGGTAAATATTAAGCCTGACGCGCGATTGGAAAAACTGATTCCTTTGAAGCATCCATACATCATGAACATGATGGAGAATCGGGATAGCTTGGAGAATCTGGGGAACAGCATCCGTATTTCGGTTGAAAATCCGAACGGTAATATTTTTACCGCAGAGTATATGGAAACGTTACGTCAAATCACTGACGAACTGTTCTATATCCCTGGTGTTGATCGTTCTGGCATGAAATCGATCTGGACGCCTAATGTTCGTTGGGTTGAAGTAACTGAAGAAGGCTTCCAGGGTGGACCTGTTATCCCACCAACCTACGACGGCTCTCAAGAAAGCCTAGAGCAGCTTCGTCAAAACATTTTGCGTTCTGGTACTGTTGGTAGCTTGGTTGCTAACAATTTTGAATCAGCAATCATTCAGGCGCCATTGTTCGAAAAGAACCCGGAAACCGGTGAGCAGTTAAACTATCAAGAGTTCTCTCATCAGTTAGAAGAGCGTATTCGCGCTAAGTTTGAAGGACAAAACGTAAAAGTCCATATCGTTGGGTTTGCTAAGAAAATTGGCGACTTGATGGATGGTATTAAAGACATTGGTGTTTTTGCTCTTATTGCAATTGCTATTACCTTTGTTCTCTTGGTTTTGTACGCACGTTGTTTCAAAGGTGCGATCATCCCGGTTATCTGTTCTGTTATCGCAGTGTTCTGGCAGTTGGGCATTCTTAATCTGCTGGGCTTCGGATTAGATCCATATTCGGTGTTGGTTCCTTTCCTTGTGTTTGCCATTGGTATTTCTCATGGTGTGCAGATCATTAATGCGATTGCTATTGAATCAGCAGAAGGTAAAGACAAGTTAAGCGCAGCTCGTCTTGCGTTCCGTGATTTGTATGTGCCTGGTATGTTGGCTCTAATGAGTGACGGTATTGGCTTCCTGACCTTGTTGTTGATTCAGATTGATGTAATTCAAGAACTGGCTATTACCGCAAGTATTGGTGTGGCAGTAATTATCTTCACTAACTTGGTGTTGTTGCCAATCTTGATGTCATACGTTGGTATTTCAAAATCAGGCGTTAGCTATCTGCAACGCAGTGCGAACTCTGAGCCTAAAGTTGCGAAAGCGCTTTCGTATTTTGCTCATCCAACGGTTGCTCCGATTTCAATTCTGATTGGTATCGCACTCGCTGGTTTTGGTTTCTTCTATGGACAAGATCTGAAAATCGGGGACTTGGATAAGGGGGCTCCTGAGCTTCACCCTGATTCTCGTTATAACCTTGATAATGCCTTTATTACCGATAATTACTCTACCAGTGCAGATGTAATGGTAATCATGGTTAAGACTCCGACAGAGAAATGTTCTGCGTATCAAACCATGGATGCTATTGATCGCTTCCAGTGGAAAATGGAAAACGTAAATGGGGTTCAAGGTACGGCTTCGTTAGTAACTGTTTCGAAGATTGTTAGCACGGGTATGAACGAAGGTAACTTGAAATGGCGTTCACTGTCTCGTAACCAACAAATTCTTAACTCTTCAATTCAACGTGCACCTGCGGGTCTGTTGAATGCGGACTGTAGTTTGGCACCTGTGATCCTGTTCTTGTCTGATCACAAAGCTGAAACATTAGAGCATGTGACTGCTGCGGCAGAGGACTTTGCAGAAAATTATAACATCGATGGTGAGTTGGAATTCCTGCTTGCTGCCGGTTCTGCGGGTATTGATGCAGCAACTAACCAGGTGATTGAAGCCGCTCAGGATCGCATGTTGGTATTCGTATATGCGGTAGTATCCATCTTGTGTTTCATTACTTTCCGTTCTGTGCGTGCTGTTCTGTGTATTATCACGCCGCTGGGCATTACGTCTGTATTGTGTGAAGCTTTGATGGTCTACAAAGGCATCGGTGTTAAGGTTGAAACTCTGCCTGTGATTGCACTTGGTGTAGGTATTGGTGTTGACTACGGTATTTATATCTATACCCGTCTTGAAACCTATATTCGTGATGGTTTGGGTCTTCAGGCTGCTTATCTTGAAACCCTTAAAACTACAGGTAAAGCGGTTGCATTTACTGGTGTTACCTTGGCAATTGGTGTTGTGACCTGGGTATGGTCATCGATCAAGTTCCAAAGCAACATGGGCTTCTTGCTAACCTTTATGTTCTTGTGGAACATGGTGGGTGCACTTTGGTTGCTACCTGCGTTGGCTCGCTTCCTGATTCGTCCGGATCAGATCATTGCGAAAGAGCGTTTGCGTCAGCAGCGTCAGATTGCAGATGACTAATGAGCTTGTTCCACTGAACACGGGTTAATTATTTAAAGCGTAATTAGCCTCAGAAAAAACCCCGCATCGCGGGGTTTTTTTATGTCTGACTATTTTTCACTTTTTTGGCGCTGGCGCTGGCGCTGGCGCTGGCGCTTGGCGCTTGGCGGTTGGTGATTGGCGGTGTGATATTTTTTTGACTTTATAGTTGGCTGTTTATCTGGGATTTGTTGTCAATTAACCGCCGTATTTAAATTGCTGTTATTTAACTTATTGAAATATAAGGAAAATATAAACTGGCATGTACATTGCTATTTCTATGTTGGATCCAAATTAAGTGCCAGACAATTGGTAACCTATACAAGATCGGACGTAGTAAATATGACAGTGATAGATCCACAACGGAATTTAGACTTGCAGGGTGGTGTGCTTGCAGAGAGCTTGTCTCTGATGGAAGCGCTTAGCCCGATTGGTAGTATGCATGAGTCATCGGCGCCTGCGGAATTGGCTGGGCTGCATAAAACATTTGAATTGTTTGGTCAGATGTCTCAACAGTTAAGTCAGTCATATTTAATGCTTGAAGACAGAGTAAAGCACTTGTCTTCACAGCTAGAAAAACAAACGGCTGAGCGCCTAAAAGAATTAGCAGAAAAAGAGCAGCTGGCTGAGCGGTTAAGTAGCTTATTAGACTTGTTGCCAGGTGGTGTGGTCGTAATTAATGAAGATGGACTCATTGAACAGTGTAACCCTGCCGCCCGAGAATTATTAGATGCATTTTCAGGTGAGCTGGTTGGTAGTCGTTGGGTCGATGTGATTCGTAGCTGTTTTAGACCAAGGCAGGATGATGGGCATGAGGTGTCTACGGTTGGTGGCAGTCGTTTAAGTATTTCAACGCGTTCTTTGGAGAACCAACCTGGTCAAATTGTGCTATTGACGGATCAGACAGAAACGCGCCATCTGCAGGAAGAAGTTTCTCGTAATGAGCGTTTGAGTGCGATGGGTAAGATGGTCGCTTCCTTGGCGCATCAGATTCGTACACCATTGTCTGCGGCCATGTTGTTTGGTGGACACTTAAAGAACCCCGGTTTGGAAGATACTAAGCGAGTAGCTATTGCTCAACGCTTAATGTCTCGATTGTCGCATTTGGAACAGCAAGTGCGAGATATGCTGATTTTTGCCAAAGGTGATTTGAAAACGGCAGAGTTGATTCAGGTTAGAGAATTTTGCCTGTCGTTACAGGACGCTATTACCGCCCATGATTGGCCAGAAACGGTAGATGTTGAATTACGTAATCAATGTCCGGAGGAAGCGTTTTATTGCAACTCTGAGGCGTTGGTTGGTGCGGTATTGAATTTGGTGGAGAATGCGGCTCAGGCTACGTCTCATAAGATCTCGGTTCAGATCTCTCTAACTCAATCCCGAGATAAAGCTTGGTTTATATGTTCTGTAAAAGACGATGGACCTGGCATGAATAAGAAAACACTTTCAAAGGTAATGGAACCTTTCTTTACAACTAAGTCTCAAGGAACAGGTCTTGGGCTGGCTGTGGTGAAAGCGGTTGTGTCTGCTCATGGGGGCGAGTTTACGCTTGCTTCAGAAGAGGGGGACGGCACAGAGGCAATATTGAAGATTCCATTGGTGCAATTAACTTCAGCAGAGATTGAAGGAGTAGAGTAATGGCAAAGCAAAAAGTATTGGTCGTAGAAGATGATCGTGATTTAAGAGAAGCGCTTTGCTTGACCTTAGATGTTGCGGGTTATCCCTATGAAGAAGCGGCATCAGGTGAAATTGCCCTGGATATTCTTAAAGACACGCCGATCGATATGGTGATCAGTGATGTCAATATGTCCGGTATTGACGGTCATGAATTGCTTAAGCGAATTAAAGCGAATCATCCTGGCTTACCTGTCGCTTTAATGACCGCATACGGTGACATTGAGCGAGCAATTAATGCAGTAAGAAATGGCGCTGCGGATTATTTAGTAAAACCGTTTGAGTCAGAAACCTTGCTTGATTTAGTAAAGTCGACATTGGGGAATCAAACACCAATGTCGGGTACGAATCTGCCTGTGGCGGAAGAGCAAAGTTCCATCGACCTGTTGAGTTTAGCGAAGCGAGTTGCAGAATCGGATTCAACCGTACTGATTTCTGGTGAAAGTGGTACAGGTAAAGAGGTTCTTGCACGTTATATTCATGATAATTCGCTAAGAGCGGATCAGCCGTTTATTGCGATTAACTGTGCAGCAATTCCCGAGAATATGCTGGAAGCAATTCTCTTTGGTCATGAGAAGGGTGCTTACACTGGCGCCATCAATGGTGCACCAGGTAAATTCGAGCAAGCGAATGGCGGTACCATCTTGCTGGATGAGATCTCAGAAATGGAGATCGGTCTTCAAGCGAAATTACTGCGTGTACTTCAAGAAAGGGAAGTAGAGCGTTTGGGTGGCCGTAAGACCATCAAACTGGATGTTCGAGTGATTGCAACAACCAACCGTGATCTTCGTGAATATGTCCAGGAAGGTAAATTCCGTGAAGACCTTTATTATCGTTTGAGCGTCTTCCCGCTGCAGTGGAAACCATTGCGTGAGCGTCCAAAAGACATCGTTCCTTTGGCTAAGCGTCTTCTGAAAAAACACGGTAAGAAGATGGGCAAGGGCTCGTTGAAAATTGACTCAAGTGCTGTGCACATGCTGACGCAATACAACTGGCCTGGAAATGTTCGGGAACTTGATAATGCTGTGCAGCGCGCGTTAGTGCTGCAACAGGGGAATGTGGTAAGTGCGGAAGATTTTCGTCTGGAAATGTCACCTCCTGTGGTATCAATGGCCTCCTATATGAAGCCTCAGCAGCCAGTGCAACCTAATGTGCCTAATATGGCTGAGATGGGAGCTGTTTCACAGGGTGAAATAGGCAACTATGAAAAACATGGTATAATGGAAAGTAGCGCCCCTGCGACTTCCACTATGCATGCGCTGGATTCTTCTCCAGAAGCTTCATTGGGAGATGATCTGAAACAGCGCGAATTTCAGGTGATTCTCAATACGTTGAGATCAGTAAACGGCAGCCGAAAGCAGACCTCTGAAATTCTCGGAATCAGTCCACGGACTTTACGCTATAAATTGGCAAAAATGCGTGAAAGTGGCCTTGATGTAGATGAATTGTTGGCTGCTTCCTGATGTAGGAAGCAACCTCAATACGAGGTCGGCAAACCTCGTTTTAGATCCATGTGGCGTGGATCGAATTCTCCGTTTAAGCCCGGCCTTCAGGTCGGGCTTTTTTCATTTTATATCCTTGAAAACATCTCTTCGGATTAGATCCTAGATCTGTTGAGAATTCTTATTTTTTATCGTCTGAATTTTTCGCTTCTTGAGACATTTTTCTTAATTAATTTTTCAAACTTGGCCTGCTTTGTGCTGAAACACTGTTAGATAAAAAAATTTAACAGGTTTTTGACGTTATTTATTCTGTTACACCGCTGGTTGGTGTCAGTGACAAGAAACCGCCAGAGGGCTAAGGAGTAACCAATGGAAGTCAGATCAGATATTACTCAAGTACTGTCGCAAATGCGCCAGATGAGAAGTCAGGTTCAGGAACAGTCCAAGCAGAGTGTTGAGCTTGGGCAGCTGGGTGAAATCAATAAGCCAAGAGAAGTCCAAAAAGATGATGCTCCTGAGTTTTCTCAGTTGCTGAAAATGGCGGTTGATCAGGTGAATGAAACTCAGATGCAAGCATCCAGTTTGGCTACTGCCTATGAAAAAGGTGATCCGAGCGTGGATATTCCTGAAGTTATGATCGCGGCGCAAAAGGCCAGCGTTGCATTCCAGGCAATGACTCAGGTGAGAAATAAACTCATCAGCGCATATGAAGAGATCATGAAAATGCCTATCTAACTGTCAATATCAGTTAGATAGGGGTTTGAATTAGGAATTAGGGAAAGAGGTCGTTGTTGTAGGGTCAGCCTCAATAACAGAATCCTGAAAACATAAGGTATCAGAGAATGGCAACGGTATCAGCAGATGCAACATCAGGTGGACTACCGGCAGAGGTAGGAAACACTGACGTCGCGCAGCCAAGAAGCTCCGCATCAATGCAGAATCAGCAGCAGGCAATGGGAAATACAGGGTTAAGTGAGCTTGAGTCGATTGATGCTCCAATGGCTAAACCTATGCATCCATTGGTCGCAGGTTTTGAGCGTTTAGGTGTAATGCGTCAAGCAGGTTTAATCATTGGTTTAGCTGCGAGTATCGCGATGGCAGTTGCTATGGTGATGTGGACACAGGAAGAGACTTATAAGCCGCTCATTAATGACTTTGGTCGTTATGATACCGATGAGGTGATGGAAATTCTTGATCAGGCGACCATTAAATATCACGTTGACCCAAACACGGGGATGCTGATGGTTAAGAGCGAGCAATTCGCTCAGGCTCGTTTGAAACTGGCAGCACAAGGTATCACTGAAACACAAGCAATGGGATATGAGCTGCTTGATAAAGAGCAGGCGTTGGGTACCAGCCAGTTCATGGAGACGACAAAATATCGTCGTAGTTTGGAAGGCGAGTTGGCGCGTACCATCACCAGCATGAACCAGGTTAAAAGTGCTCGCGTGCACCTAGCCATTCCTAAGCGTTCTGTATTTGTACGTGATAGCAGAAAACCGACGGCTTCGGTATTCCTTGAGTTGTACGCCGGGCGTGCGTTATCTCGTGAGCAATCGACCGCTATCGTCAATATGGTTGCGTCCAGTATTCCTGAAATGAAGCCGGAAGATGTAACCGTTGTAGATCAAAAGGGCCGGTTGCTGTCTATTAAGGATGAAGACTCAGATTTGGCCATTGCTTCGAAACAGTTTGATTACACAAGAAAACTGGAAGACACATTATCGCGTCGAATTTACAGTATTCTTGAACCTATTGTTGGTGGTCAAAACTTTAAGGCTGAAGTAGCCGCAGATGTCGACTTTACCACCCGTGAACAAACAGAGGAGCAATACAACCCGGATCTGCCAGCATTGCGTTCTGAACAAGTACTCGATGAGAAGAAAGTGGGTGGAATTGAAGGCGGGATTCCGGGGGCGTTATCCAATCAGCCTCCGGGTGAAGTCAGTGTTCCGGAAATTGCCGGTAATGGTGAGCAAGGACAATCTCAAGTTCCAACGAACACGCGCAAACAAGCAACACGTAACTATGAACTTGATCGTGTTATCAGCTATACCAATCACGAGTTGGGTAAAGTGCGTCGTTTGAGTGTTGCAGTTGCTGTTAATGATCTGTTATTGCCTGATCCGGATACCGGTGATCTGAAACGTACTGCCTGGACTCAGGAAGAGATCGATCGATTGACTATATTAATTAAAGACGCAGTTGGTTATCAGGCTGCTCGTGGCGATAGTGTAACTGTTATTAATAGTCCGTTCCTTCCTGATGAAGATACTGCCTTGGAAGAGCAGCCGTTTTACGCTCAACAATGGTTCTGGGATAGCTTTATCAAACCGGCACTGGCCTTCTTGTTTGTTGTTCTGATTGCATTGCTAGTGATCAGACCAACCCTGAGAAACCTAAGTGGTCGGGATGATGACAGTACGCTTGATGATGAATTAGATGCGGATCTGGCAGCTCTGGAAGCGTCCAGTGAAGATATGGGGGATGATCTGGTGTCCTTAACAGGTGGCGATTCCATACTACCAGGACCATCGGAAGGTTTCGAACGACAACTGAATGCTTTGAAGGCGCTTATTGCTGAAGATCCTCAGCGAGTGGCTCAAGCAGTGAAAGGCTGGATTAACGACGATGAGTAATGATTTACCTGATGTTTCAGGCATGCCAAAAATTGAACGTGCAGCCATCCTGATGATGACTCTGGGTGAGTCGGATGCTGCGGAAATTCTTAAGCACATGGGGCCTAAAGAAGTTCAGGCAATCGGCAGTGCCATGTCAAAGATTCCTACCGTAAAAAGGAATGTTGTCGAAGCTGTAGTGACCAGTTTCATTGAAGATGTAGGCATGCATACCGGTCTCGGTATCGGTTCGGACGACTACATCAAGAGCATGTTGACTCAGGCCCTTGGTGAAGAAAAAGCCAATGGCTTGATCGATCGAATCCTGATGGGTGGTAACACCAAAGGATTGGATACCCTTAAGTGGATGGATGGCCGTTCTGTGCACGATATTATCAAGTACGAACACCCGCAGATTCAGGCCATTGTAATTGCCTATCTGGACCCGGATCAGTCAGCCGAAGTGTTGGGCTTGTTTGATGAGAAACAACGACTCGACATCATTCTACGTGTGTCGGCATTGGAAGCGGTACAGCCAAGCGCGCTTTTGGAGCTGAACTCAATTCTGGAGAAACAGTTCTCTGGTACGGCAGGTGGTCAGACCGCGTCTATGGGTGGTGTGAAGTGTTCTGCCAATATTATGAACATGATGGACAGCTCTATCGAAGCCGATCTTATGGATGCCATTAAAGAAGTGGATGAAGAACTTGGTAATCAGATTGAAGATCTTATGTTCGTCTTTGATAACCTGGTGGATGTGGACGATCGTGGTATTCAGGCTCTTCTTCGTGAAATTCAGTCGGATTCACTGATTGTTGCATTGAAAGGTGCCGACGACAGTGTGAAAGACAAGTTCCTCAAGAACATGTCAAAACGTGCTGGCGAGCTGCTTATGGACGACCTTGAAGCGAAAGGCCCTGTTCGCGTTAGTGAAGTGGAAACGGCGCAGCGTGAAATTCTGGCAACGGCTCGTCAAATGGCGGAAGCAGGTGAGATTGTTCTGGGCGGAGCAGAAGACATGGTGTAGTTGGGTAACTAGCCCGTGTTTTGTGAATATCCTGCGATGTTCAGAGAAAGGCCAGGAATCTTTTCTGCAAAGGAGGGAGAACTGGCCTTTTTTATTGCTGACAGTACTTTCAGTGTTTTGGTGGCAAGCGAGCCAGGCTAAGCGGTTTAGACGGGTGAACATAAAGAAATTACGGCGACATTAAATTGGCAGTCAAACCTGTCACGATCTTTGCATTTAGTAAGGTATTGATTTCAATTGAGTCAATTTTTAGTGGTAGCCCCGCATGTGCGGTGACTTGAGATCACAAAGAAAAGTCAGTATTCCAGATGCTTTTCCTTGTTCGTTGTAAGAAAGGTGCTCTATGACCAACAAAAACAATATCGGCCGTATTCCTGAAACAGGAGCGATGACAGCGTACGAGCGCTGGGAATTGCCGTCTTTGGACGATCGGGATGAAGCGGCCAATGAGATTGAGATAGAGCCGGTTACAGCGGAAGAAGTTGATCAGATTCGACAAGAAGCGTATCAGGACGGCTTTTCACAAGGTCAGGAGAAAGGCTACCAAGAAGGATTCTCCAAAGGTGAGCAAGAGGGGCAGGCCCAAGGACTGGCCAAAGGTACGGAAGACGGTCATAAGCAAGGTTTTGAAAAAGGTCAGAAAGAAGGGTTAGCTACGGGTCAGACAGAGATTCAAGCGGAGGTCAAAAAACTGGCGGACATTATGTCTCAGTTTGATCAGCCATTAGCTGATATTGGCCCGGATGTGCAGGCGTCATTATTGAATGTTATTACCGCTGTTAGCCGTACGGTCATCCATCGTGAATTACAGACCGACTCGTCACAAGTGTCTGACTTATTGAAGCAAGGTTTGAATCAGATGGACTCGATTCGAGATCAACTCGAAGTGACAGTGAATCCTGCTGATCTGATTCAAATTGAAAACGCCGCAGAAGAGGCGGGAGCTGAATGGAAAATTACCGCTGATGACAGCATTCTACCTGGCGGCTTAAAGCTCAAGAGTGGCCCTTCATTAGTCGATCTCACGGCTGAACACCGATTTCAGCAGGCTATTTTAAATTTATTGGGCAGAACCGATTGGGCTATTGATTTAGCAGCGGATCAAGCGGATGACGTTCAGAAGAATTTATCCTCGTTAGCAGACGGGTATGACGTACCTGATCTTGCTTCGGATACGACAAACCAAGACATTGAGCCTGATACTGGATCAGATGAATTGCCTGTATCTGAAGAAATGATTGCTCAAGATGACAATTCAGATCAGGTTAGCTTAGAAGGTGATGCAGATTCCGAGAATCCTACAGAACCAGAAGCCAGTGTTGAATTAGATAACCGTGCTCAGTTGGAAGAAACGACCCCGGAACAAGCACTTTCAGAGCAAGCGCTACCAGAACAAGCGCTATCAGAACAAGCGCTATCAGAAGAAACAACCTTGGCAGGCGAAACTGCTGATGAGGCAGGTCTTTCAGACGCCCAAACGGCTGAGTCTGTGAGTACAGACGCAACTGAGTCCGAGTCTATTGTTTCTGAACCTAATGTTTCCGAACCTAATGTTTCCGAACCAGGTGATTCAGAACAAGACGTTTTAGAAACGGTGATGGATGATGCACAAGAGGCGCTTTCCGAAGAACCACAAAGTTCGGCTGTTTCAGAAGAGCAAATGCCAGTTGATGATTCTGACGATGTAATGCCGGAAGCTGATCAAGAAACGGATGATGTTCCTTCCATGCTTCAAGAGGGGGAGTCGGAAGGCGTTTCTGATCATGCTCAAGTGATCGATCATGAAGGCGAAGATACCGATGTCTTTGAATTCGATGCATCCTCACATGACGAGAATACAACCGTTTACCCTGAAAACCAGAAAGTTTCAGATTTAATGGCTCAAGAAGAAATGTCTTCAATGGCGCAAGAGTCTTTAGCAGACGATGATTCTGCAATCGATCTTCTTGATGCAAACGACCAAGCGAGTTATTCAAACGAATCAGCTGTAACGGATTCATTAGCGGCTGACACTATGTCTAGAGATGGATTGTCTACAGATGGATCGTCTACTGGTATAGAGTCTGCTGAGATAGAGGCCCCTGAGGTTAAATCAATGATGCAACCACAAACACAAAATACTGGGTTTGCGGCGTTTGGTTGGCAAACGTCACAAGCTCAACAAGCACAGGCTCATGCCCAAGCGATGAATCAACAGGCTCAACAGGCTCAGATGCAAGCTCAAGCGGCGACAGCACAGGCCCAGCAAGCTCAAATGCAGGCGCATCATGCACAAGCTCAGGCTCAACAGGCTCAGGCGCAAGCCCAAGCTCAAGCTCAAGCACAGGCCCAAGCGATGAGTCAGCAAATGCAGCAGGGGCATATGAACTATCAGCCTCAATACATGCCTCAACAACCTATGATGGGACAGCCAATGCAACCTGGTATGCCGATGCAGCAAGGTTATCCGCAGCAAGGTGGTTATCCTATGCAGCCTCAAATGGGTCAAATGCAACCTCAACCGATGCAGCCAGGGCAATGGGGAACGTATCAGGGGATGCCTGTTCAGCCAGTGCCATTAGTACCTGCCCAGCAAGGAAATTTCAGTGCCTTTAGTTATTCCACGCCTGGTCAAGGTGGGAACCAGCCGACGCAAGGCTTTGCTGCTTATCCTTATCCAGTGCTGTAGCCGGGAAGAGTGACGTTCAATGACTGATTTACTGACTTTTCTTGAGGATGCACAAGGGCGTGTCGCTGAAACCCAAGTCTTAGGTACTGAGGGACGCCTGATTCGCATGGTAGGAATGACCATCGAAGCTGCCGGATGTACTGCTACCGTTGGGGACCACTGCGTAGTTGTGTCTGGGGGCGGAAAACATGTTGAAGCAGAGGTCGTTGGTTTTGCAGAAGGTCGGTTGTTTTTGATGCCAACCGAATCAACCGTCGGTTTAAAGCCTGGCGACAAGGTGATTCCATTGCCTGGTCAAAGTAAGATTCCTGTCGGTTTTGGCCTATTGGGTCGTGTTTTGAATGGTGTGGGCCAACCTCTGGATGGAAAAGGCGCGCTTGATTCCAGTGATGAAGTACCATTGGTTGGGGATATTATTAACCCGTTAGCCCGTCGTCCCATTCGCGAGCCATTAGATGTTGGCATTCGTGCGATTAATTCATTACTTACCGTTGGAAAAGGCCAGCGGATTGGTTTGTTCGCCGGTTCTGGTGTGGGTAAGAGTGTGTTGTTGGGCATGATGACCAAACACACCAAAGCCGACATTACGGTGGTTGGACTCATCGGGGAGCGGGGACGAGAAGTAAAAGAATTTATCGATGAAATTCTTGGTGAGGAAGGCTTGGCCAGATCGGTCGTCATTGCGTCACCGGCGGATGATTCGCCGCTCATGCGCTTGAGGGCTGCAATGCTAACTACGGCCATTGCTGAATTTTATCGTGATCAAGGCAAGGATGTTCTTCTGTTGATGGATTCTTTGACTCGATACGCCCAAGCTCAGCGTGAAATTGCATTGTCTGTGGGTGAACCTCCGGCAACGAAAGGTTATCCGCCCAGTGTGTTTGCAAAAATCCCTCAGTTGGTTGAGCGGGCTGGTAACGGAGATGACCAGGGTGGCTCGATTACTGCGTTTTATACCGTATTGACCGAAGGCGACGATCAGCAAGATCCTATTGCTGATGCTTCTCGTGCGATTCTGGACGGTCACGTTGTGCTGTCACGAAGCCTTGCGGAAGAAGGGCACTATCCGGCCATCGATGTAGAGGCGTCGATCAGTCGTGCGATGCCGCAAATTGTAACGGATGATCACTTGAAATCCGCACAAGGATTCAAGCAAATGTACTCCCGTTATCAACAAAACAGAGATCTCATCACCATTGGGGCGTATGCACCTGGCAGTGATCCTGAAACGGATCTTGCGATCAAACTGCATCCCGCTATGAAAGCCTTCCTTCAACAGAGTATGAAAGAAGCGCATCCATTGGAAACCAGTATTCAAGGGCTGGGCCAGTTCAGAGCGGTAGCTGCGGCACAAGGTAATATGAATCAACAGGCCACGGGTGGGCCAACCTTGCAGGGCGACGCAGCTGCTTCAGTGCAGGCGCCACAAGTCGCTCGATAACAGGAATAGATAATGAGTAAAGCTGATCGCTTGCAATTGGTTCTGGATCTTGAAAAAAAGAAAAAGGATCAGGCTGCCAAAATGTTGGCAGAAGCGATCAGTAATCTTCAGAAAGCTCAGGACTCTTTATCTCAACTGACAGAATACCGAACGGACTATTTAAACCAGGCTCAGGAAATTGGTAAGCAAGGTGTCAGTGCAATCGACTTTCGTAACCGTCAGCGTCTGGCGGATCGTATCATGGGCGCAATGGAAGGGCAGGCCCAGTCTATAAATTTGTATGAACGCCAGCTGGAACAAGTTCGCAAACATTACGAGAAGGTTTATGCCCGAGTGCGCTCGATTGAATTATTGATTGAAAAATCAATAATGGAGGAGGAGCGCAAAGAAAATGTTCGCGAACAAAAAATGCTGGACGACTTTTCTCAAGCTCAAGCCTTCAGACGAAGAACTGAGATAAATTAATAAAGATATCTTTTCCCCCGCCGATAGCCAGTTCAGATATGGCTCACTTTGAAAAACAGCTTCTGTTGCTATGTCTACCTAGAAAATCAAGGATTTGTGACTAGACTAAGTTAGGTTGCATTGAGGAATAACTGCCTGAGGAGCCACCAACGTGCCCGATCTTTTTCAGATTGATGCTGGAGAAAAGCTACACATTTCAGTTGTGGAACGTTTACATGAACAACTGGAATTGGCTTTAAGTAATCATCAGTCCGTTGAATTGGACGTCTCTAAGGTTGCACAGACCGACACTGCCAGTTTGCAGCTGTTATATGCATTTAAGGTAGCATCGGAAAAAGCAGGTTTGAGACTTGTGTTGTTGAATCCTACGGAGTCCGTATCTTCAAGTGTAAAGTTACTAGGGTTGAATTCATTGTTGGGAAGTACTGATTGAATAACTTTAAAGGAATCAGGTTGTTCAAAAAGATGTTTAGGCAAGACTTTGATCACTAGGTAAGTGATTTATTGATATTACGTGTGGTGTCCACACGATATGAAAGGAGCTGAATAAATGCCGAAAATTTTAGCTGTAGATGATTCTGCCTCAATGAGACAAATGGTGACCTTTACTTTAAAAGGTGCCGGCTTTGAGGTTGAAGAAGCGGCGGATGGGCAACAAGCGTTAGCTAAGGCTAAGCAGGGTAGTTTTGACCTGGTTTTGTCTGACGTAAATATGCCTGTTATGGACGGTATTCAATTAGTTAAGGAATTGAGAACCTTATCTGAATATAAATTTACCCCAATTTTGATGCTTACCACTGAGTCGGCAGGCGACAAAAAAATGGAAGGTAAACAAGCCGGTGCCACCGGTTGGATCGTAAAACCTTTTAACCCCGATCAGCTGCTTAATACCATTAAGAAAGTATTGGGGTAAACGGACTTTCCTGTTGAAAGGGAGGAAGAATGAGTATAGATCTCAGTCAGTTTCACCAGGTCTTCTTTGAAGAAAGCTTTGAAGGTCTGGATTCTATGGAAGAGGGGCTGTTAGATCTTAACCCCGATGACTTCGATGTAGAAACCATCAATACTATTTTTCGGGCAGCTCATTCTATTAAGGGGGGCGCAGGTACATTCGGTTTTCAGGTGGTTGCTGAATTTACCCATGTGGTTGAAACCCTTCTTGATGAAATTCGTGCTGGTTCTCGTACGCTTGAAGCGCCTCATATTGATCTTCTTCTGAGATCAGTGGATTGTCTACGAGAAATCATGAACTCCCTTCAGGATGGCGAAGAGCCTGATATGTCTTTGGCTGACGAATTGAAAGTCAGTTTTGAAGCTGTATTGGCAGGAGAGACTCCTGCTGAGGCGGAAATACCGGAGGAGCCACCTGCGTTATCTCCTGACCAGCCTTCTAACGGTTATTGGGCCATATACTTCAAGCCTGATGCCGATGTCTTACGAACGGGCAATGAACCAGTTCGAATGTTTCGTGAGCTTGAGAGCTTGGGTGCATTCAAGGCTGAAGCGGTTGTCTGTGATATACCTGAGCTTGGCCAATTAGATCCTGAGTCTTGTTATTTGGCATGGAATCTCACTGTAGAAGGGGGAAGTCGTGCTGAAGTGGATGAAGTATTTGAGTGGGTCATCGATGAGTCGGAATTATCCATACGTTGGGTCGATGGTACGTCTGAAACGTCAGTCACTTCTACTGACACCGCCTCTGATTCTGTCGTTCAATCTGCTGATGGAGTGGTGACTGAAGATACTGAAACTTCAGCCGGTGATAATACTCCTTACGAAATTGTTCCTGAAGCTCCTGTTCTTGGTGCTCCTGTTCTTGATGCAGCGGTCGCAGAAGAGTCCATTGGTAATGATGATGTGGCTAATGCTGCATCACCAGAGGCTGGCGCGGCGACACCTGAACCACAGAAAGCCGTCGTATCCGCAGAAGAAAACTCTAGCGGTGATGCGAAACCGGCTAAAAAATCCACCGCTAAGTCCTCTGAAACCACTTCTATTCGGGTGGGGATCGATAAGATTGATAGCTTGATCAATATGGTCGGGGAATTAGTCATCACCCAATCAATGCTGGGTCAGCTCGGTTCAAGTTTTGACATGGACAAGCTGGTTCGTCTGCAAGAAGGGCTGGCTCAGCTCGAACATAATACGCGTGAGCTTCAGGAAAGTGTCATGCGAATTCGTATGTTACCGATCAGTTTTTGTTTCAGTCGTTTCCCTCGCTTGGTACGTGATTTAAGTAAGCAAATGAATAAGAAAATTGATCTTGTTCTGTTAGGGGAAAATACCGAGCTTGATAAAACCGTGATGGAGAAGATTGGTGATCCGATGGTTCACCTGATTCGAAATTCTTTGGATCACGGAATCGAAATGCCAGAAGAGCGTACTGCCGCAGGTAAACCTGAAACTGGCACGATTACCCTCAATGCCTTTCATCAGGGCGGAAATATTGTCATCCAAATTATTGACGATGGTAAGGGATTAGATCGAGATCGAATTCTAAGCAAAGCCGTTGAACGAGGGTTAATTTCCGAATCGGATCGTCTCAGTGACGATCAAATCAATGAGCTTATTTTCCACCCAGGATTTTCCACGGCAGACAAGATTTCTGACATCAGTGGTCGGGGTGTGGGAATGGATGTGGTTCGACGGAATATTCAGGAACTTAATGGCTCTGTGGAAGTGGAGTCTACTCCGGGTGAAGGCTCTACCTTTACGATTCGCTTACCACTGACTCTGGCTATTCTGGATGGTCAGCTGGTTCGGGTTGGTAAAGAGGTGTTCATTCTGCCGTTGGTTTCAATCATTGAATCCCTTCAGGTCGACCTCGGTATGATCAACAACGTGGGCGGTCAAAGTGAAGTGCT
This sequence comes from Litoribrevibacter albus, assembly GCF_030159995.1. Classification (NCBI taxonomy): domain Bacteria; kingdom Pseudomonadati; phylum Pseudomonadota; class Gammaproteobacteria; order Oceanospirillales; family Oceanospirillaceae; genus Litoribrevibacter; species Litoribrevibacter albus. The sequence continues at coordinate 416,767 of NZ_BSNM01000015.1, forward strand.
GAGACTGAGAGACGAATATGTCCCCATCGTTAAGTTACATGAATTACTGAATGTCGAGCCGGATAATTACGAATTAGAAAATGGTTTGCTGGTGGTAGTAGAAGCAGATAACTCCAAAGTTGGGCTGTTTGTTGATGATCTACTGGCTCAGCAACAAGTGGTAATCAAAAGTCTGGAACAAAATTACCAACGAGTGGAAGGCATCTCCGGCGCAACTATTTTAGGGGACGGTAAGGTTGCGTTAATTGTTGATATTTCAGGCGTTTTAAAAATGGCAAGTCAGAATAATGGCCGTTTGAAAAATAAAGATCATCAAGCGGCTTGATAGGGAAGGAAAACGATGAGTGATCAAGCGTTAAGTAATGTAGCGAGTGCTCCGTCAAATGAAGATGTGGAAACTGCGTTGGGAGCAAATGATGCTGCTACGGATCAGTATCTGACTTTCATTATGGCAAATGAGGAATACGGCGTAGATATTCTGAGTGTTCAGGAAATCCGGGGTTGGGAGGCGGCCACGCCTATCCCAAACAGTCCGGACTTTGTGAAAGGCGTGATCAATCTCAGGGGAACCATTGTTCCGATCATTGATCTGCGGCTCAGGTTTGGTCTGAATCAGGCTGACTATGGTCCTATGACTGTAGTGATTGTACTTAAAGTCGCTAACGACAAGGGAAATAAAGTAATTGGTATTGTGGTTGATGCTGTTTCGGATGTGTATTCACTGAGCTCTGAAGATATGCGGCAGCCACCAGAGATGGGAGATCAGGTGAACACCTCTTTCATCAAAGGACTGGTGGATGTTCAAGGCAAAATGGTCATTCTTCTGAATATCGATGTTTTGCTTAATCTAAAAGAATTGCCTGATGTGGATACACTGAAAAAAATCGTCACTGACTAATTCTAATAACGACAAAACACTAATGAAAATAAAGCTTTGGCCGATGACTTCTTAAACGAACTCAATTTTCGTTTTGGGGTAATGGGATACTCAACGTCTATCATCTTGATGATCCCAAATGCTGTGCTCAAAAAGATAATACTCTCTTAGAAAGAGATGTCATGGAGTTCACTGGAAGATCAGCTGGATAGGGGATCAAGATGGAAATGACTACCACTCAACACAAAGAGCCGGCTTATAACCGGTTATTTCTACCTCGACTGCGATTGAATAGCGCTAAGATTTATCGTGGTTTTAATACTCGCACTCCAGTTACCTCCACGTCAGCTTCTTAAGGAGAAGATAATGAGTTGGTTTAAATCTCTTTTTAACAACGCTCAAGCTGAGGAAGAACTGGTAAGAGTTCGGGCTAAAGCAGAAGAACAGGCAAAAGAACTGGCAAGAGCAGAAGAACAAGCAAAAGCGAATCTGGGTATCAAACTGGCTTTGGATAAATGTCAGGCCAATGTCATGTTCGCGAATACGGACTTAGTGATTACCTACGTCAATGAGTCAGTGAAAAGGATGTTGGCTGAGCGAGAAACTAAGCTCAGATCTGTTTTACCGAATTTTAGTGTATCGACTCTTCTCGGAACCTGTGTTGATGATTTTCATAAAAATCCGGCCCATCAGCGTTCGATGCTTGAGCGTTTAACTACGCCGTATAACACCAAACTGAAACTTGCTGGCTTGACCTTTGATCTGATCGCTACACCCGTGTTGTCCGAAGACGGTAGCCGACTCGGTACTGTGGTTGAGTGGAATGACATTACCGACCAATTGGCCCGTGAAGAGCAAGAACGTGAAGTCGCAATGGAAAATGCGGGCATCAAAATGGCGTTGGATACCTGTCAAGCAAACGTCATGTACGCTAATACCGATTTAGTCATTACCTATCTCAACGATTCCGTGAAGGAAATGCTGAAAGAGCGTGAAGCTAAACTGAAATCAGTGCTTCCGGGTTTCAGTGTGAATTCCTTGATTGGTACGTGTGTTGACGATTTTCATAAAAATCCGGCCCATCAACGTGGGTTATTGTCTGATTTGAAAGAAGCCTACAACACTCGTTTAAACCTTGCGGGATTAACGTTTGATTTGATTGCATCGCCGGTAATTGATAAAGACGGCACTCGTTTAGGCACGGTTGTTGAGTGGAATGATATTACCGATGAACTTGCCAAACGCGAAGAAGAACAACGTGTGGCTGAAGAAAACCTTCGTGTTAAACAGGCTTTAGATTCCGTGTCAGCAAATGCCATGGTGGCTGATGGTGATGGCAATATTGTGTATGCCAATAATGCCGTTTTAGGCATGTTGAGAAATGCGGAAGTCGATGTTCGTAAAGCCTTACCTAACTTCTCTGCGGATAAAGTGATTGGTAGTAACTTTGACCAGTTCCATGCGAACCCTGCTCATCAACGTAATCTGCTTTCATCATTAAAGTCTACCTATAACACGGAAATTGAAGTCGCTGGGCGGACCTTTTCATTAATTGCCAATCCAATTAATAACGATAATAACGAACGCATCGGAACCGTTGTTGAGTGGAATGACCGTACAGATGAAGTGAAAGCGGAAGGTGAGATTCGAAACCTTATTAATTCTGCGGCAACCGGTAATCTGGCCGTTCGTCTTGAGACGGAAGGTAAGGAAGGGTTCTTCCGGGTGATCAGTGACGGTTTGAATGAGCTTGTCTCCATTGCCGAAGGGGTCATTAATGATGTAGCTCGGGTACTGGATGCCATGTCGCATGGTAATTTGACCGAGATTATTGATAAGGATTACGAGGGCATCTACGACAAGCTGAAACAAGATGCGAATCAAACAACACAAAAACTTTCTGAAATTATTGGTCAAATTCGCCAGTCTTCTGTGAATGTGTCTTCAGCGGCTGATGAGATTGCTCAAGGTAATGCGGACTTAAGTCAGCGAACCGAAGAGCAAGCTTCTTCTCTTGAAGAAACCGCATCCAGTATGGAGGAGATGACCAGTGCCGTTAAGCAGTCTGCTGATAACGCGATGGAAGCCAGCCGTTTGGCTGACGAAGCCAAAGTGAAAGCGCAGGAAGGCGGTGATGTCGTTAGTAATGCGGTAAGTGCGATGGAAGAAATCAATGTCGCCAGTAAAAAGATTTCAGACATTATTGGTGTCATTGATGAGATTGCCTTCCAGACGAACCTATTGGCACTGAATGCGGCGGTTGAGGCGGCAAGAGCTGGTGAACAAGGCCGAGGATTTGCGGTTGTTGCTGGCGAAGTTCGTAATCTGGCACAACGCTCAGCCGGTGCTGCAAAAGAAATTAAAGACCTGATTCGTGACAGCGTAACCAAAGTGGAAGACGGAACCGCACTTGTTAACGAGTCCGGTAATACCTTGTCAGAAATCGTAAATGCGGTTGAACGAGTTACTTCTATGGTGTCGGATATCTCTAATGCGGCCCAGGAACAGACTTCAGGTATTGATCAGGTTAATACGGCTGTGAGTCAGATGGATGAAATGACCCAACAGAATGCGGCATTGGTTGAAGAGGCGTCTGCGGCGGCAGAGGCGATGGCTGAGCAGTCTCGCAAAATGTCCAATTTGGTGGGCTTCTTTAATCTGCTGGATTCCTCACACCCTCATACCGCTCGCATTGACACAACTGTCCCGTTAAGTGCACCGGTGAAGCAAACTGTGGTAGCCAGTGGCGGAACACCCGCAGGTGTTAGCGTAACGAATGCAGATGATGAGTGGGATGAATTCTGATTTAAGGGATTAAGGTAAAGCTACGGGAAAGGCCTTCACTGAGTGGTTGTGTGAATGTATTTGAATACAGCAATGTTCACACAACCTTCAATGAGGGCCTTTTTTGATGGTATAAGACGTTGAGGGTCGATCGTGAGCCATAAGCATCGAGAATTTCCAATGACAGACAGCAACTTTGCGCACATTCGCGAAGTGGCTTATCAACGAACTGGGATAGTCTTAGGTGATCATAAGCGGGAAATGGTATACAGCCGATTAGCGCGTCGCTGTCGCGCTTTAGGTGCTTCTAATTTTGATGAATACATTCGTATTTTAGAAATGTCGGATGGCGATGAACTGAGCCATTTTGTGAATTCCATAACGACCAATCTGACCTCTTTTTTCCGTGAACAACATCATTTTGAATTTTTACTTGAGACCGTGCTTCCCGATGTGTTCGAAGCTAATACAGCGTCCCGTCGCGTCAGAATCTGGTCGGCGGGGTGCTCTACTGGTGAAGAGCCGTATTCCATTGCCATTACTCTTCACAAGTTTCTACAAAAGAATGCCGTCAGGTACAGAAGTTGGGATGTAAAGATCTTAGCAACCGACCTGGATTCGAATGTATTGGCTCATGGTAAAAGAGGCGTCTATCATATATCAGGTTCCGATGGTTTAAGTACTGAAGATCGTCGGGAATACTTTGATGAGTTGGATCAAGGAAACAATCATGAACTGATTGCAAAAGACAAAATCAGAAACATGATTACATTTAACCGACTAAACTTACTTCATAAGTGGCCAATGAAAGGTCAGTTTGATGTGATCTTTTGTCGCAACGTTGTTATCTACTTTGATAAAAGCACTCAAAAAGTATTGTTTGATCGTTATGCCAATGTATTAAAAGATCCTGGGTATTTGATGATAGGGCATTCGGAGAATCTTCACCGAGTGACAGACCGATTCAAAGCATTAGGTGGTACTCGGTATAAGAAAATTTCTTAAGGAGCATTTATGCTTTGTAGTCTAAAGGAACGCCCTGAGCTGCCTCCTGTGCTACCAGGATTTGATCATATTAAGCGCTTCTGGGACCCAAAGCATCAAGTCTATGTTGCCAAGATTCTTCCTGGTGAATTCTATGTCTCCGGTGCGGGCGAGGTGATTTCTACCGTTCTGGGGTCGTGTGTATCTGCATGTGTCCGAGATCCTGTCTTAAGGATCGGAGGTATGAATCACTTTATGTTGCCTGTGCATGGAGGTCATTCTTCCGTTGAATGGGAAGGTGCGCCGATCAGTAGTGAAACCCGTTACGGTAACTGGGCAATGGAATATCTAATTAATGAGCTTTTGAAAGCAGGTGCAGCGAGAGATCGGCTTGAGATCAAAGTGTTTGGTGGCGGTCAGGTGTTAGCGAATATGACCGACGTTGGCGCCAAAAATATCCATTTCATCGAAACTTATCTGGCAAGTGAAGGGATGAAAATCATGGCGAGGGATCTTGGAGGCGTTCAGCCCCGAAAAGTCATGTATTTCACTGATACGGGCAAAGTGCTTGTCAAGCGTATTACTAGAGTCTCTAACGACACTATCGCCTCTCGTGAGCGTGACTACATGCGCCGAATTGATCATGATATCGGTGATACGAAACAAGGCAGTATTGAGCTTTTTGATTAAATTATCTCTACAGAGTTCTGTGTTTTTAGGTAATGTGTTTTAAAGGCATGTGTTTTTAAAGGCTAGGTGTGAATGCAAAAAATTAGGGTTTTGATCGTTGATGATTCAGCCTCAGTAAGAAGTGTTTTGCAAAAGGTGTTGATGTCAGATCCTGAGATTGAAGTGGTCGGGGCAGCAGAAGACCCTTATGTCGCACGTGAACTGATTAAAAAATTAAACCCGGATGTATTAACGCTGGATATTGAAATGCCCAAAATGGACGGTATCTCGTTTCTGAGAAACTTGATGCGTTTACGTCCAATGCCTGTGGTTATGGTTTCTACTCTGACCGAACAGGGGGCACCTCTGACACTGGAAGCCATTGAAATAGGTGCCGTGGACTACATCGCGAAACCTCAGGTTGCGACAGATCTTATCCAGGGTAGTTACGTCCAGGAAATTTGCTCTAAGGTAAAAACGGCTGCGAATGCAAATGTTCGTCAATACAGTAAGGATGCTGCGCCTAAGAGTAGCCTGAAAGTTCCGGAACATATCAGCAGCCGTCTCGATCTGGCCCGGGTGATTGGCATAGGTGCTTCAACTGGCGGTACTGAGGCTGTTAAGGAAGTATTGGTTCGCATGCCTGAAGTTTGTCCTCCTATCATCATTAGTCAGCACATCCCTGCGGGGTTTAGTAAGTCTTTTGCTGAGCGCGTGGATTCGGTGAGTAAGATTCATGTCAAAGAAGCTGAAGAAGGTGACAAGCTGGAGCCTGGACTCGCTTTAATCGCACCGGGCGATCGTCATTTAGTGCTTAAGCGTCGTGGCGTGAACTATTTTGCCAGTCTGGATGACGGTGAGCGCGTTAATCTTCATAAGCCTTCGGTTGAAGTTATGTTTGATTCGATGAATATGGTGACTAAAGGGAATTGTGTGGCCGCCATGTTGACAGGAATGGGGGCTGACGGTGCCCAGGCGATGCTCAGATTAAAAAAGAATGGCGTTAACACCTTTGCTCAGGATGAGGCCACTTCTGTAGTGTGGGGGATGCCTGGCGCGGCGGTTAAGTTGGGTGCAGTTGATCGGGAAGTCGCATTGCCGAACATGACGCAGGCGATTTTAAAGTCTTGTTTGAAATAAGATTTTCTATTTTTTCATAAAATAATGATTCTCTTAGCTAAAATGGTTGGATAACAAGAATTTTTAGCTATTATGTAGATAATTACCTTTTTAAAGGTAGGAATGGAATCGATAAAAAATTCAGAAATGAGGTTTTCTATGGCTATTGTTTCATCGCTTGATGGCAGTACTGGTGAGCTAACAATTAAAGTAAAAGGGCGTTTTGACTTCAGTGCACATCAGGAATTTCGCGATGCCTACGAAAAGGTAGACAGTGTTCCGGCTTTGTATATGGTTGATATGGCAGAGACAACATACTTAGACAGTTCTGCATTGGGTATGCTGTTGCTACTTCGTGACCATGCTGGTGGCGATGCAGCCAAAATCAAGATTTCTAACTGTAATAATGACGTTAAGAAAATTCTAACGATCTCTAATTTCGAACAGCTATTTGAGATCAGTTAAGCCTCTTTGGTGACCCATTCCGTTTCTTGAATCTCAATGATTGAGGAGTTTAGCCGTTATGGATGATGATTCTGGCTCGCTAAAGATTCTCATTGCAGATGATAATGAAACTGATCGAATGATCTTAAAGGCCATTGTCACTCGCCAGGGACATGAGGTTGTGACTGCGAGTGATGGTTTGGAAGCGGTTGAACGTTTCATCGAAGATCAGCCTGAATTGATTCTATTGGATGCTTTGATGCCGAATATGGACGGTTTCGAAGCAGCCAGAAGAATTAAGGAATTAGCAGGTGAAGACCTGGTTCCGATTATTTTCCTAACCTCTCTTAAAGAAGCTGAATCGCTGGCGAAATGCCTGGAAGCTGGCGGTGATGATTTCCTTTCCAAACCGTACAATCGCATTATTCTTAAAGCCAAGATAAATGCATTTCGCAGAATGCGGAACATGCATTTAACGCTTCAAAAGCAACGTGATCAAATTGCTCAGCACAATGAACATTTGTTGCATGAGCAGGAAACCGCAAAGACCGTATTCGATAATGTAGCCCACTCAGGCTGCTTGGATTCTCCTAACATCAAATACTTACTTTCACCGTTAGCGGTGTTTAATGGGGATGTGTTGCTGGCGGCCAGAAAACCGTCCGGGGGCATGCACGTATTGCTTGGTGACTACACTGGACATGGCTTACCTGCGGCCATTGGAGCAATGCCGATGGCAGAGATCTTTTATGCGCTCACCAGCAAAGGTTTCACCATTGAAGAGATCATTAAGGAAATCAACAGCAAACTGAAAGCCATTCTGCCAACGGGTGTTTTTTGTTGTGCCTGTATGCTTGATGTGGAATTCCGTGAGCGGGAAATGAAAGTTTGGATTGGTGGTTTGCCAAGCTGTGTTTTATACCGAAGTGAAACAGGGGAGTGTGTTGAGCTGGCTTCCAATCATTTGCCTCTCGGTGTGCTTAGTAACGATCAGTTTAAAGTTAAGATGCAGGTGTTTGAAGTTTCTGAAGGCGATCGCGTGTTTATGTGGTCAGATGGTATTCATGAAGCACGTAACGATCAGGATGTAATGTTTGGTGAGGAGCGGCTAATGGCGGTGTTTGATCAATGCAAACACCCTGATCAGCTATTTGACTCGATTCATGATTCTGTTGAAAGTTTTCTTGGAAAAGACAAGCGCGACGATGATATTACTCTGGTCGAGGTTCGAATCCCAAACCAAGTAGAAGTCGAAGCGCTGCCTGAAGAGTTTATCGACATCTCAGATAAAGGCCCGATGGATTGGTTCCTGGATTACCGATTGAATCCGTTGAGTCTGAAATATTTTAATCCGCTTCCTTTTGTTTTGCAGTTAATTACGGAAGTGCCGGGATTACGGCGTTGCAGTGGCCAGGTTTACACTATACTTGCTGAACTCTTTTCGAATGCTCTGGAGCATGGCGTATTAAAGCTGGACTCGGATTTAAAGAAAAATCCTCAAGGCTTTAGTGAGTACTATGAAATGCGCTCTAAACGCCTTGAAAACTTGTCAGAAGGGTATGTGAATTTTGAACTTAATCATATTCCTACAGAAACCGGTGGTCAGTTGACCGTGATTATCCGTGATAGCGGAGAGGGATTTGATTTCAAAGATAAGATGGGCTCCGATGATAAGCAGTATTGTGGTCGGGGAATTCCTTTGATTTCAAGTTTATGCCGTTCTGTGGAGTACCGGGGCAAGGGCAATGAAGTGGAAGTCGTGTTTGAATGGCATTATCAGCAGACGGGCAGTTAACTGAACACGATCGGTCTGTAAGGGTTTTCGACAAACAACGTATGAATTCAGACAATGATAAAGTACTATCTTTTGTTCGGATTATAGAAACACAATCGTAGGTGGTTATTCGACTCGGAAACAAGGTGAATGTCGCTACATGGGCGATGCCCCGGTAATGTTCTTCATGTTTTCGTAAAGCCTCCGTAGTGCGATGTAAAAGGATAAGAATAATGACAGGACTTCAACATCTAGATATTGAAGCATTAGAAGAACTCAGGGATGTTATGGAAGATGAGTTCGATTGCTTGATTGAAACCTTTATTACGGATGCGGACAAAAAATTGGTTGCTCTGAAAGCGGCAATCGAAGCGAATGACCCCTCTGAAATAGGCAAGGTGAGTCATAGTTTTAAAGGTTCATGCAGCAACATCGGTGCTCCCTACCTAAGTGATCTTTGTAAAATTTCTGAAGACAAAGGTCGTAATGAAGATACCACCGATATTGATGTGCTCTATGAGCAAATTAAGGATGAGTATCATCAGGTTAAGAACCTACTTTCTGAGCAACTTAGTCAATAAGTTGCTCCTCATTCCGTATTAAAAATCTTCCTCTTTTCTATTTTGGCAAGCTAATTGCTCCAGTAACGAAAGTTATGATTTATTGGAGCAGGATTTATGGCAACTCCACAACTTGGAATTTTTCTCACTGAAACCCAAAGTGTCTCTCAAAGCCAGACAAGCCGTGGCAATGCGGGATCTCAAGGGGCATCCTTTGAAGAGCAGTTTAGTCAGCTGCTGGGGCAATATGTAGATACTCCGCAAGGAACAGGTTCGCCGCAAGCAGGCAGCGAATTGCCACCGGAAATGAATGCGTTAATGACGTTAAATGGCGCTGAATTGCCAGAAGGTTTTTTAGCAGAGTTACAATCAAAATTAGAGCAACTCTTTGGTGAGTTAGGTGACCTTGAATCATTAACTGAAGAGCAACTTCAGCAGGCGTTTGATGACATTAGTCAGCAAATTCTGGATGTTAGCGGTCAATTTGGTTTGACGTTAAGCCCGGCATCTGTGACCTCATTTATCCAAAACTTGGCTCAAGGCTCGGGTGGAACGGGTGGTGCGGATGTTTTGTTTGCTAATGCTTCCTATAACGGCCAACCGATAAACTCCCAGCTGCTGAATCGTGCGCCAGGTGCAGCCGTCAGCATGGTTAATCTGTCGCAGGGAATAACCGCTGATTCGACCACTTTTTCGTTAGCTCAGAACTCGCCTCTGGAGTCTTTGCAGTTACTAAAACAGTCGGTTGAGTCCCAGAATTTTAGTTCGTCTTCTGTGGTTGATGGCTTGAAGTCTATGTTGTCCAGTACGGCTGCAACCAGCATGTCAGTGTCTTTAGATGATGTTGCGGCAAATCATCAGGCATCCGTCAGTTTGTACTCGCAGCCACAGGCTTCTGCTGTGGAAGATGCAGAAGTAAATCTGCAACGTATTCCGGTTCCACCATCGAATCGACAGTTCTCTCAGGAGTTAAGCGAACGTATCATGGTGATGGCAACTAAGAATATTCAGCATGCGGAGATCCAGCTTACGCCGCCTGAGCTTGGTTCCCTGATGGTGAAGATTAATGTTGAAAGCGATCAGGCGAGTATTGTCTTTACCTCTCCGAATAACAGTGTTCGTGAAGCGTTGGAACAACAAAGCTTCCGACTACGCGAAATGTTGGAACAACAAGGGATGGACTTGGTGGATGTGGATGTGTCCGATCAGCAACAGGACAGTCGTTCAAATACCAACGAACTAGTGGCGGAGATGAATGCAAAAGGCGCTCATAATGATGAGCACGAAGCTGAGACATTCCTGGAAAGTTTGGATCAGCAGAAGGCCGTTACTGCGTCTCTGCGCTTGGTTGATTATTACGCATAACACAACAGCCTTCAGAAGTTAGCTACAATTTGAGTTAGGAGTACATTTTTTTACAGATTTTTCAGTAGATTAACTCAAACCTGGCTGGAATATTTGTTGTAATAAGTGTATCTATGTTTCGCTGGAATGAATTGGGCCCTGTAGGGCAGCGAGAACGTAATCTCAATCAAATGTAGCTATAAGATGGAGCAATTATGGCCGATGAACAAGATATAGATATGTCCGATCCGCAGCAGTCAGGAAAAAAACGGCTGTTTATGGTGATCGGTGTTGTGGCGCTGGTGAGCTTGCTGTCCATTGGTGGTGTTCTTTTCCTTGTATTGGGTGGAGAGGATGAACCAGCTGAGGAGGCGGTACCGGAGCAAGAGGCTAAGCGACCAGCCTTGTATATGGAGATTCAACCGGCCTTTGTTGTGACCTACAAGGTTGGGATGAGACAACGATATCTGCAGGTGTATGTTTCTCTGATGGTTCGTGATCCGGTATTGCTGGAAGCCTTGAAAAACAACAACCCTGCGTTACAAAGTGCGCTGCTCCAGATGTTTGGAGAGCAGGACTTTAATGAACTGAAAACGCCTGAGGGCAAAGATAAATTAAGATCGCTGGCACTGGAAGTAGTGAATAAGGTGGTAGCGGATAACATAGGTGAAGGAAGCGTCGAGAAGGTGTTGTTTACCAATATTGTTATGCAGTGATGGTAAGACACGTTAGTGCTTTAGATAATTAACGCTCGAGTTTTCTTCTTACAAAATGGCAGGTACGAGCTGTGCAGGACTTACTTTCACAAGACGAAATTGATGCGCTATTACATGGTGTAGACGACGGTGATGTGGATACTGAGAGTGATTCAGGATCTGCTGAAGGCGTTGCGTCTTATGACATTACGAGCCAGGACAGAATTGTTCGTGGCCGTATGCCGACGCTTGAAATGATTAATGAGCGTTTTGCTCGTTATACGCGTATCAGTTTATTCAATTTGTTACGTCGAAGTGCCGAGGTGGTATCTGGTGGCGTTCAAATAATGAAGTTTGGTGAGTATGTTCATTCCTTGTATGTACCTACCAGTCTTAATTTGGTCAAAGCTCGCCCATTGAAAGGCACCGGCCTTTTTGTTTTGGATGCCAAATTGGTATTCAAGCTAGTAGATAACTTTTTCGGTGGTGATGGACGTCACGCAAAGATTGAAGGACGTGAATTTACGCCAACAGAAACTCGTATCGTGCAGATGGTGCTTGAACAGCTCTTTATTGATATGAAAGAAGCTTGGGGTTCGATTCTGGATGTTAACTTCGAGTATCTGAATTCTGAAGTGAACCCAGCGATGGCTAATATCGTAAGTCCGGCTGAGGTGGTTGTAATCAGTACCTTCCATATTGAATTGGATGGTGGTGGCGGTGACTTACAGCTTACCTTACCGTACTCAATGATTGAGCCGTTAAGAGAAATTCTGGATGCCGGTGTTCAGAGTGATATTGACGAAGTTGATGAGCGATGGGAACGAATTTTGCGTGAATATTGCTTGGGACTGAAAGCAGATTTAACTGGTTCTGTGTGCAAGCGCCAAATGACACTGAGAGAAATTGTCGAGTGGCAAGAAGGTGACATTATTCCGGTAGAAATGCCTGAGTTTATTACCATGCTCGCCAATAATGTGCCGACGTTTGAGTGTCAATTGGGCGTGTCAGGGGAGAACCTGGCAGCAAAAGTGATCAAACCAGTGAAGAAAAGACTTAGATAAGGGGAGTAGCCATGTCAGAAGAAAATATGCCTGAAGATCAGGAAGAAAGTGTAGATCAGGATCAGCTCTCTGATGAATGGGCTGCAGCGATGGAAGAAGCTGGGGTATCAGAAGAACCTGAAACATCCGCAGGGCTGGAATTACTAAACAAAAATTCCAATGAGCCCTCTGATGGGGACATTCTTGCAGACACCTCGAATCCTAATCTGGATGTGATTCTGGATATTCCTGTCACCATCTCGATGGAAGTGGGAAATACAGAAATCTCTATCAGGAACCTGTTGCAACTGAACCAAGGCTCTGTGATTGAATTGGATCGTCTGGCGGGTGAGCCATTAGATGTGTTGGTGAATGGTCAATTGATTGCTCATGGTGAGGTTGTAATGGTGAACGAAAAATTCGGTATTCGTTTAACTGATGTGGTAAGCCCAACCGAACGAATCAAGAAGCTTCGTTAATCTGAATTAGTTCAGACCAGATCTGACACTTGAGTTGGCTGCACTTTGCTTTAAAGCGGATGAGGCCATTCAGGTGTCTTGGTCAATACACATAAATGATGACGTCAAGTCTACTGCTTTCATAAACGGCTCTCATAAATTGCTCTCGTATATAAATCAGTGGCGAGCCTTGCCTCTCTCTAGAGTCTTTATTTTTACCCTGCTAAACTCCATAACAGTCGACATCCAGTAAGTAGTACTGTTAGTGTCGATTGACACTATAACAACAGTCAGATTCTAGTCTCAAGGATGCCCGTGAAACGTTTACTTTCGGTTTTATTCTCTGCGTATATCAGTATTTTTGTGTCGACAGCTTTTGCTGAGGAAGTAAAAGAAGGGGCAGATGCGCCTTTAAATTCTGATGTGACAGAAATCGCTTCGGAGCAGCCTGTTCGTTCTGAAAATGGAGAGCCTTCTGAAAATGGAGAACCTTCTGGAAATGCAGTGTCTTCTGAAAAAGGAGTGTTTTCTGGAAATGCAGTGTCTGCACAAGCGCCTTCCGAGTACGTCCAGCGATTGGTTGGCGCTCAAAATGATTCTAGCTCGTCGCAATCTCCCACTTCAACAACGCAGCTTGCTATCACTGTTGCGGGCTTGTTTTCCGTAATAGGCATGATTTTTGTAGTTGCATGGGGAGTCCGACGATTATCTGGCGGTCAATTCGGTGGCAGTAACGCTGTTATCAAAGTATTGGCAACGCAACCCTTGGGAACAAAAGAGCGTATTTGCTTGATAGACGTCGGAGGCCAGCAGGTTCTGGTGGGTATTACGGCGCAATCTATGCAAACGCTTATGGTTTTGGATCATCCTATTGATCTAAAGAGTGCTAAGCAAAGTGCGGCGTGGTCTTCAGCAGAATCTGTAAACAGCGTGTTTGGCGCTAAGTTACAGTCATTGTTGAAGGGGACTCAGCCGAATGAGGTTAAAAAGTCTAGCGTGGACGATTAGTTTTGTTGTCGGTCTTTTGACGGCCTTACCTGCTTGGGCAGAACCTGGAATACCCGCTGTTGCGCTTACTACCAATCCTGATGGTAGTCAGGAATACACAGTAACCATCCAAATTTTAGCCATCATGACGATGCTGACCTTGCTGCCAGCGGCCGTCATGATGATGACCTGTTTTACCCGAATCATCATAGTCTTTTCTATTACCCGTCAGGCGATGGGGCTGCAACAGTCACCATCCAACCAAATCATGATCGGGCTCGCCTTGTTTCTGACGTTTTTTATCATGACGCCGGTTTTGGAAAAAATTCATACGACTGCACTGATGCCTTACATCAATGAAGAGGTGACTTCGTTGGAAGCCTTAAAATTGGCTGAAAAGCCGATTAAGGATTTCATGCTGGGTCAGACGCGGGAAGATGATATTGCATTATTCGTGCGGATTTCTGGCAAGACCGACATTGAAGGGCCCGATGATCTGCCGATTTCAATCGTCGTGCCGGCGTTTGTGACCAGTGAACTGAAAACAGCCTTTCAGATTGGCTTCTTAATCTTTATTCCGTTTTTGATTCTCGACATGGTGGTGGCATCAGTATTGATGGCGATGGGGATGATGATGTTGTCACCCATCATTATTTCTTTGCCATTTAAAATCATGTTGTTTGTGTTGGTGGATGGTTGGTCGCTGATTATTGGCACCTTGGCTTCAAGCTTTAACGTTTGACGGAGCGCTGTTATGACCCCTGAAGTAGTTATTGATATATTCTCGGATGCCATTTACCTGGTGATGATTATGGTTGCGATCATTATTACGCCCAGTTTGGTGGTCGGTTTGATTGTGTCGACCTTCCAGGCTGCGACGCAAATTAACGAACAAACCCTAACATTCCTACCTAGGTTGATCATTACCTTATTCACTTTGATCGTTGCCGGGCCGTGGTTGATGCGTGAATTAATTGACTATACCCAACGATTAATTACCAGTATCCCTTTGGTGATAGGTTAGGCTGCTTCGCATGTTAGAAGTGAGTACGCCAGAAATTACAGCCTGGGTTGGGCGTTACATGTGGCCGATGTTCCGTATTGCCGGTTTTATGTTGGCCGCTCCTTTCTTTGGCGCGAATTTCGTTCCGACTCGTATTCGTCTGTTGCTTGCGTTTGTTATTACCATCGTGGTGACGCCTGTTTTGCCGGAAGTTCCCAGAATGGACCCGCTTTCCATGGAACATATGTTGCTGATTATGAATCAGGTGTTAATCGGTGTCTGTCTTGGCTTTGTTCTGCAATTATTAACACAGCTGTTTGTTATTGCTGGTCAAGTGATCGGTATGAAAATGGGCCTCGGCTTTGCCTTGATGAATGATCCTGCTAACGGCATCAGCGTGGCGGTGGTTTCCCAATTTTATTTGATGATGGTGACCTTGCTGTTCATTTCTACAAACGGACACTTAGTGGTGCTGGAAGTGTTAATTGAGAGTTTTTATACCATTCCTGTGAATGTAAAAGGCTTGACGGCTGAAGACCTTCGTTTGATTCCTTTGTGGGGAAGCTGGATGTTTGCTGGTGCTGTATTGATTGCATTGCCGGCGGTTGTGGCATTAACCGTCGTGAATTTGGCATTTGGTGTAATGAGTCGTGCGGCGCCACAGATGAACATGTTTGCTTTGGGTTTTCCGTTTACCTTGGTGTTTGGTTTATTCGTTATGTGGGCAACTCAAATCAATATGCTGGCACTGTATCAGACCTTTGTTTCGGATACCTTGCACTTCATGCGTTTAATTATAAAAGCGTAATACTTGGGCCTGAGTCCCGATCCTTTTAGAAAGGCATTGGGATTAAGGAGAATTAAATACTGTGTCCTCCATGAGTGGCTTGCCTTATAAGGTGTAGAGATGGCAGAAGATGACAGCAGTCAGGAAAAGACAGAAGAGGCGACGCCCAGGCGGTTAGAAAAGGCGCGTGAAGAAGGCGATGTTCCCCGGTCGAGGGAATTAAGTACCTTCGCTGTTTTGATGGCAGGTTCAGTCGGGCTCTGGGTATTCGGTGATCGCATTACTGAATCGGTCATTAATGTGATGAAAGATAATCTCTCTGTCGAGCGAGCTGCGCTCTACGACACCAATCAAATGGCCATTCATTTAGCCAGTGCAGCCCATGAGGTGGTATGGGCGCTGGTACCTTTGATGGGGCTTTTAGCCGTTGCCGCGATCATCGGTCCGCTTGGTTTGGGTGGCTGGAACTTTGCGGGAAAAGCACTCATGCCAAAAGGCAGTCGTATCAATCCGATCAGTGGGTTGAAACGAATGTTTTCGATGCGTTCTTTGGTGGAGTTGGTTAAAGGCATTCTCAAGGTTTCTCTTGTTGGTGGTCTGGCGGTTTTGATCATAGACTGGCTGGAGCCGGAGATCATGTTTCTCCCTATGGAGTCAATGGAATCCGCATTGGCGCATAGTGTCAGTATTATTCTTTGGAGTGCCATTGCGCTGTCGGCATCGACGCTGATTATTGCCGTTATTGATGTTCCTTATCAGCTCTACGAGCATGCTAAGAAGTTGAAAATGAGCATGCAGGACATCAAAGACGAATTTAAAGAAACGGAAGGGAAGCCAGAAGTTAAACGTAAAGTTCGTCAATTGCAGATGGAAATGGCTCAGCGACGTATGATGGGTGATGTACCTGATGCTGATGTAATCATTACCAACCCGACTCACTACTCCGTTGCATTAAAATACGACCCGGGTCGTGCTTCGGCACCGATTATGTTGGCAAAAGGTGCTGATCAGGTTGCATTCAAGATTCGTGAAATTGGTCAGGAATACGACATTCCTATTCTCGAAGCGCCTCCATTGGCTCGTTCGATTTATTACAACACCGAAATTGGCGATGAAATTCCCGAAGGGCTTTATATCGCTGTGGCTCAGGTGTTGGCTTATGTCTTTCAGTTGGATCAATACATGGCTGGTCGTGGGCCTAAACCTCAGAATCCTAAGGATTTCCCAATCCCGGATGATCTGCAACACGAGTAGGTTTATCCGCTATGTGCGGGTAAATTGGCCTGCTTGTAAGGCATTCAAAGATAGAGAAAAGAGGCGATTTAGCCTCTTTTTTTATGCCTCATATAAAAATGGGAACGCTTTTTGCGATGCTACTGCTAGTCATTAAATTGCGTCAAAAAACTGTTGCTGACGTATGAGGGAGTAGAGACCTATGAAGTTGCCGTTCCTTGGCACGGTGGATGCGACACCGAAAGATATGCTTTTAACTGCGAGGAGCATATTCAGTAGTAATATGGGGGTTCCTATCTTATTGCTAACCTTGTTAGCAATGATGACCTTACCAGTGCCCCCGTTTATTCTGGACGTGCTGTTTACCTTTAATATCGCACTCTCTCTTGTGGTGTTGTTGGTTGGGGTCTACGCCCTAAGACCACTTGAATTTGCTGTGTTTCCTACCATTTTGTTGGTAGCGACTTTGTTAAGACTTGCGCTAAACGTTGCTTCTACCCGTGTGGTGTTACTTGAAGGTCATCAAGGCGGCGATGCGGCTGGTAAAGTGATTGAGGCCTTCGGTGAAGTTGTAATTGGTGGTAACTACGCTGTTGGTTTGGTGGTGTTCTTAATCCTTATGATCATTAACTTTGTGGTTGTGACTAAGGGTGCGGGTCGTATTTCCGAAGTAAGTGCACGTTTCACCTTGGATGCTATGCCTGGTAAACAAATGGCCATTGATGCCGATTTGAATGCCGGATTGATTGATCAGGCGGAAGCCAAGCAACGTCGTGCTGAAGTTTCTCAAGAAGCGGATTTCTACGGTTCAATGGATGGTGCCAGTAAGTTCGTTCGTGGTGATGCCGTTGCCGGTGTTTTGATTCTGATTATTAACCTGATTGGTGGGCTTTCGATTGGTATGGGCCAGCATGGTCTAGAGTTTGCCGATGCGGTTGAAAAGTATTCCTTGCTGACCATTGGTGATGGTCTGGTTGCACAGATTCCGTCGCTGATACTTTCAACAGCAGCTGCGATTATGGTGACTCGTGTCAACAGCGCGGAAGAAATGCGTGATCAGGTAGTGGGTCAGATGTTTGACTCTCCAAAAGCCTTGTCCGTATCTGCGGCGTTGTTGATCGTGATGGGCTTGGTGCCTGGTATGCCGCACGTTGCATTTTTGAGCCTGGGCTTCCTTGCCGCTGGTATTGCCGGGTGGCTTTACTATCGTAAGCGTCAAAAAGAAGAGGGCAGTCCTGATCAAATAGCCAAAGCCGGAGAGCTATTGGATAAGGATTCTCCACAAGGTCGTGCTGAAACGCAGGCCGAAGAGATTAAAGAGCTTTCCTGGGATGACGTAACGCCGGTTGACCCGGTCGGCCTGGAAGTGGGTTATCGCTTGATTCCTATGGTGGATAAGAATCAAGGCGGCATGCTGTTGAACCGTATTAAAGGGGTTCGTAAAAAACTGTCTCAGGAAGTGGGCTTTTTGATGCCTTCGGTTCATATTCGTGACAACCTGGATCTTCTACCAAATGTGTACCGAATCTCTTTGATGGGCGTCACTGTGGGTGAGGCAGAAATTCACCCTGATCGTGATTTGGCTATTAACCCTGGGCAAGTGTTTGGTGAAATCGATGGTATCTCCACCAAAGATCCTGCGTTTGGATTGGATGCTTTCTGGATTGATCCGAACCTAAAAGATAAAGCTCAAACGTTGGGTTATACCGTTGTTGATGCCAGTACTGTTGTGGCGACGCACTTGAACCAATTACTGTTCAAACATGCGGATGAGTTGATTGGTCATGAAGAAGTTCAGCAGTTAATGGATCTCCTTGGTAAGAAGTCGCCTAAGTTGGCAGAGGAATTGGTGCCAAACACCTTGACCCTGAGTGCGCTATTAAAGGTATTGCAGAATCTGTTGGCAGAGCAGGTGCCGATTAGGGATATGAGAACCATTGCAGAAGCAATCATCGAGGCGGCTGCACGTAGTAAAGATCCGTCCCATCTCACTGAGTCTGTACGGTTAGCACTATCCCGAATGATTATTCAAAACATCATCGGAGGGGACGAAGAATTGCCGGTGATCACCTTGGAGCCAGGGCTGGAAAACATTTTGTTACAGTCGGTACAACAAGCGAAACAAGCCGGGGCGATGGGAGATGATAGCATTGTCCTTGAACCTTCCTTGGCTGAAAGGTTGCAATCTTCGGTGACGGAGGCGGCTCAGCGTCAAGAATTGGCAGGGAAATCCGCAGTACTGCTAGTGTCTCCAGCGATTCGTTCAGCGGTTGCCAAATTTGTGAAAAATGCATCTGAAACCCTGTCTGTACTTTCCTACAACGAAGTACCTGACAATAAGAAAATTACGATTGTTGCAGCAGTTGGAAGTTAGTGTCTCGATATGAAAAGAGTTAACTGGCATTAATTTCGCATTTGTACTTAAAACAAATAGTTAAGCGTCAAATAAATTGCTTAAACAGTTCAGCCAAGAGTTGGTGAGAGTGACAAGCCATGAAAGCTAAAAAATTTTTTGCTCCAACAATGCAACAAGCATTGAAGAAAGTAACCGAACAAATGGGGCCTGATGCCGTAGTTTTAGCGAACAGAAAAGTGAACGGTGGTGTAGAGGTTATTACTGCGCTTGATTATGACCCGAAGCACGACGGTAAAGTGGATTTTGACAACTTTGATCAGTATTCATCGTCTTCATCGGCAAGCACTCAGAGAAAACGTATTGTAAACCCTGAGCTGGAAGCAGAGCTTCGCAGAACGTCTCAGACGGTTTCTCGTGGCCGCTACAGTGATCTGTCGGATGATTTGATTGGGCTGAATGAGCGACTAGAAAACTCATCTCTTGAAGATTCCTTTGATCGTGGTGAATCACCGTTTAAAAAGAAAGCGTCAATTTTGCGTTCAAAGTTTACTAAGGCGACGCCAAAGCCAACGGATGAATTAAACTCAATGAAACAAGAGATTCTTGGGTTGAAACAGATGTTGAAACAGCAGCTGGATGATCGTGAAATGGCAGATTACGCCAGTTACCATCCTTTGCATGCTGCTGTCTTAAAACGATTAACGCAACTGGGTTTAAGTCAGGCATTGGCCCGTCATATTGTTGATCGAGTATCAGAGATGCATGATGAACAGGCAATTTGGCGCGAAGCCTTGACCTTGTTGGCAGACGATTTACCGGTGGCAAAAAGTGATTTGTTGGAACGAGGTGGTGTTTATGCGTTTTTTGGTCCATCAGGATCTGGTAAAACAACAACCATTGCCAAACTGGTTGCCAAATTTGCGTTGAAGCATGGCAGTGAAGGGATTGTATTAATCTCTACAGATGGCCAGCGAATTGGCGCACACGATCAGATGAGAACCTTGGGTCGAATCCTTAATGTGCCTGTTCGTATTGTGGACAAAAAACACTCACTGGAAGTGTTGCTAAATACCGTTCGAAACAAGAATCTGGTGATCATTGACACACCGGGAGTTGATCCGTCCACTTCGTCCATTCATCAGCAATTAAGGGTGATTAAACAGGGCGCGGCGAACTTTAAGGCGTTTTTAACCCTGCCTTGTACTGCAAATAAGAGTGTTTTGTCGAGAATACTTGATAATTATCAAGACTTTAGCTTGAATGGATGTATTCTCACGAAAATTGATGAAACCGGCTCTCTTGGAGAAATGCTAAGTATCCTGGTTGAGCGGGTGATGCCTGTCTCTTTTATAACCAATGGTCCTCGAATTCCTGATGACATTGAACATGCAAATGCAGGGAATCTGGTTAGCAAAGCGGTATATATGTATCAGCAATTAAATGGTGGTGTCTCCGTCTTTAATTCTGATTTGAGACACGCTGAAGAGGCTTTATCTGATCTCAGAATTGCCTAAAAGAATTACGCCTGATGTGTCTGATTAGGATGTGTCTGGTTAGAAAGTGAAAAGTGCCACGGGAGTAGGTATGAGTAGTAGTCCGGTACAAGTCATTGCAGTAACGGGTGGTAAAGGCGGTGTTGGTAAAAGTAACGTTGCCTTAAATCTTGGGATTGCCTTGTGCGAAAAAGGACGCAGAACCGTTCTGCTTGATGCGGATTTGGGGCTGGCCAACATTGATATCTTGTTGGGTATTTCTTCGAATAAAACACTGGAAAATGTGTTGGACGGCGAGTGTGATTTGCAAGATGTTATGGTGCAAGGTCCTTTAGGATTGAAAATTGTACCTGCTTCATCAGGTGCTAAGCACATGGTAAATCTTTCATCTCAGCAGCACGCAGGTCTAATTCATGCCTTCAGCGAATTGGCAAATCAGATGGATGTTCTGATCGTCGATACTGCTGCGGGAATCGCAGATGATGTGATTAGTTTTGTTCGGGCTTCTAATGAAGTACTGGTCGTTGTGACCGATGAACCTACTTCCATCACGGATGCTTACGCCCTTATTAAACTGTTGAATCGCGACTATGGGATGTATCGTTTCCGGGTTGTTGCAAATATGGTGAAGACTCAGCAAGACGGTCGCAATTTGTTTGCTAAACTCACCAAAGTAACAGATAGATTTTTAGATGTAGCTTTGCAGTATGTCGGTTGTGTTCCGTTTGATGAATCCGTCAAAAAAGCGGTACAACGTCAAAAAGCTGTGTTAGAAGCCTATCCAAGATCGAAAGCTTCAGTCGCGATTCGAGCCTTGGCGCAAAAGGCAGATGCTTGGCCATTGCCAACGTCATCGAAAGGACATCTGGAATTTTTTGCTGAACAGTTGGTTCAATATAACGTTGGTTAATTTCGTTATGTTGGCTGTACTGGAATATTCTAAGACTGAAGAACAAAGGTATTGCTATGGCTGCAGTTAACGGGGTTGCTATGTATTCAGAGACGGATCCAAAAAGTTCTCAAGCCCTAGTCCAGCAGTATGCCGGTCTGGTAAAAAAAATCGCCACTCACTTGATGGGGCGTTTACCTCCGTGTGTGCAGTTAGATGATCTCATTCAGTCTGGCATGATCGGACTATTAGAAGCGGCGAAAAAGTACGATGCTTCCAAAGGCGCCAGTTTTGAAACTTATGCCGGGATTCGCATTCGTGGCTCCATGCTTGATGAAATTCGTCGAGGTGACTGGGCACCAAGATCGGTGCACAGAAACAGCCGACGAGTTACCGATGCGATCAAACAAGTTGAGGGTCAAACCGGTCGAGATGCCCAAGATCATGAAGTTGCTAAAGAAATGGGTATTTCGGTCGATGAGTACCATAGTTATCTACAGGATTCGGTGGGAAGTAAACTATTCAGCTTCGAAGAGCTGATAGCCGAAGGTGAGTACCAACAGGAAGACATCCACGGTACAACCCCTGGTCCTTTTGATGATGTTGCCAAGCAACGTTTCCGCAGAAAGTTAACCGATGCAATTACTCGATTACCTGAGCGTGAACGTCTCACGTTGGCGCTGTATTACAACGAAGAATTAAACTTGAAGGAAATTGGTGAGATTTTAGGGGTAAGTGAATCGCGGGTCAGTCAAATCCACAGCCAGGCAGCTCATAGACTTAAATCTAGGTTGCTTGAATGGAATGACGAGACTGCCTAAAAGCGGCATAATAACTGGATAGTCTAGAACTAACGGCTACACTTATCTTGTAACCATATTCGAAGGGAAAATTCATTTTCCATCAAGGTCTTGGGAGGTCATCTTGGACAAGAATATGAAAATTCTAATAGTTGACGATTTTTCAACTATGAGAAGAATTATCAAAAATTTATTAAAAGACTTGGGGTTCACAAATACCCATGAAGCAGACGATGGAAGCACTGCGTTGCCAATGCTGAAAACGGGAGATTTCGATTTCCTAATCACCGACTGGAATATGCCGGGGATGACGGGTATCGATTTGTTGCGTGCTGTGCGAGCGGATGATGCTCTTTCTCATATGCCGGTACTTATGGTTACCGCAGAAGCAAAACGTGAACAAATTGTGGCGGCAGCGCAGGCTGGTGTGAATGGTTATGTTGTTAAACCGTTTACAGCTCAGGCGTTAAAAGAAAAAATCGAAAAAATCTTTGAACGTGTAGAAGCCAGTTAAGTGCCTGTGACCGTTCTCTAAGGGGAACCGAATGTCTGATAACAAAGTTGATCACCTGGATGAATTCCAGGAATCGATCCGTCAGCATACCAAAGCACTTGTTGACGCTGTCGAAGCGGAAGATTTTACAAGTGCTATCCAACATGTACAAAGCTTGTCCGATGTAAGAGACCAAAACTTATATAAAGAGATTGGTCGACTGACACGAGCTTTGCATAACTCTATCAAAAATTTTGAAATTGATATCTCTGAACACAATTCTGAAATGTCTCAGATGGCAGATGCGTCTGATCGTTTGGATTATGTGATTCAGTCAACCAATAAAGCTGCTAATAAAACCATGGATCTTGTCGAAGACACGATTCCGGTGGTTGATGATCTCAAAGCAGAAGCCTCTGAACTTTCTTCAGAGTGGGGTCGTTTGCTTAGGCGCGAAATGGATGTTTCCGAATTTAGAAACCTCTACAAACGAATAGATGAGTTTCTTAAAAAGGTAGAAGGTTCGAGTGGGACTATGTCCACTAACTTGTCCAACATCCTATTGGCTCAGGATTATCAAGACCTGACCGGCCAGGTGATTCAAAAAGTCATCAAACTGGTGAAAGGGGTTGAAGATGATCTTGTTCGCCTGGTTAAAATGGCTGGACTCGTGGAACGAATTACCGGTATCGAAAATTCTCAAGAAGTTACTGAAGCCGCCGATGAATTGTTAGCAGAGGGTCCTATCATTGACGCAGAAGAGCGCGAAAATGTAGTGACCAGTCAGGATGAGGTGGATGACTTGTTGTCCAGCCTGGGATTCTAAGGAGTCATTGAATGAGTTTCGAGGCCGATGAAGAAATCCTCCAGGATTTTCTTGTAGAGTCAGGTGAAATTTTGGAGCTGCTTCAAGAGCAGTTGGTCGACCTGGAGCAGAGACCAGATGATAAAGACCTGTTAAACGCTATTTTCCGTGGTTTCCATACGGTCAAAGGCGGGGCAGGCTTCTTACAGCTACATAATCTGGTTGAATGCTGTCACGTTGCAGAGAATGTGTTTGATATTCTTCGGAATGGTCAACGCTCTGTTACATCCGAATTAATGGATGTTGTTCTTCAAGCACTGGATGCCGTCAATGAAATGTTTGACTGCGTTCGTAATCGTGAACCTCTTCCAGCAGCAGATCCTGGACTAATCGCGAGCCTCGAAACTTTAGCAAGACCTGAAAGTGAAGATGCTGTAGCTGAAACAAGTGCACCAGAACCTGTAGAAGATGCAGCTGATGCCGAGTTTGATCAAATGGTTGCAGCATCGGACACTCCGGCAGGGTCTGATGAGGACGACTTGTTTGATATGGATTCTTCACCGGCTCCAGCGTCTGGTGGGACTGGCAGTGATGAAATTACTGAAGAAGAGTTCGAAGCTTTACTGAATGAATTACACGGTGAAGGAGGATCGCCTTCTGCACCGAAGCAGGCTAATGAAGAGCCTGCGGCTCCTGCCCCCGCACCAGTGGCAAAATCCTCTGGCGGTGATGACATCTCTGAAGATGAGTTTGATGCACTGTTGGATCAATTGCATGGTGCCGGTAAAGGCCCTAGTGCTGCTAAGGCGGAGAAAGCTCCGGAAGCACCAGCAGCCCCTGCGCCTGCAACGGGTGGTTCAGGTGGCGATATAATCACGGATGATGAGTTTGAGAATTTATTAGATGAGTTGCACGGTGCTGGTAAAGGCCCTTCAGTCACTGCAGATAAAGGTGCTGTCAGTTCAGCGCCGAAAGCAGAGGCACCTAAGCCTGAAGCACTAAAACCTGCGACTCCTGCACCGTCGAATGCTAAACCTGCTGTGCAACCAACAGCACCCGCTGCTCAGAAGCCGGCCGCACCAAGAGCGCCAGCTAAAGATAATGCTGCACCGACTGAAACCACCGTTCGTGTAGATACCAAACGACTCGACGATATTATGAATATGGTGGGTGAGTTGGTATTGGTTCGAAATCGACTGGTTCGTTTGGGCATGTCGAGCAGTAATGAAGATATGTCAAAGGCTGTTTCAAATTTGGATGTCGTGACGGCGGATCTTCAAACGTCGGTTATGAAGACTCGAATGCAGCCTATTAAAAAGGTGTTTGGTCGCTTCCCGCGAGTTGTTCGGGATTTGGCGAGAACCTTGAAGAAAGAAGTCAATCTTGAGTTGGTGGGTGAAGAAACCGACTTGGATAAAAACCTAGTTGAGGCGTTGGCCGATCCGTTGGTTCACTTGGTTCGTAATGCGGTGGATCATGGTGTTGAAATGCCAGAGGTTCGTGAGTCGAACAATAAACCTCGTACCGGGAAGGTTGTTCTTTCTGCTGAGCAGGAAGGCGATCATATCTTATTAAGTATCACCGACGATGGCGGTGGTATGGATCCGAATAAACTTCGTCAGAAAGCGGTTGAGAAAGGTCTGTATGATCAGGACGCTGCTGATCGGTTGAGTGACAAAGAAGCATTTAACCTGATCTTCCATCCTGGTTTCTCAACCAAGGAAGAGATCTCTGACGTGTCTGGTCGTGGTGTGGGCATGGATGTTGTGAAAACAAAAATTTCACAACTGAACGGTACCATTGATGTGGACTCAGAGATCAGTAAAGGTACTCGGATTTCCATTAAAGTGCCTTTAACTCTTGCAATCATGCCAACACTGATGGTGATGTTGGAAGAGCAAGCGTTTGCATTCCCGCTGGTAAGTGTGAACGAGATTTTCCATTTGGATATCACTCAGACCAATATTGTTGATGGTCAGGAAGTGATTGTGGTTCGCGAAAAAGTCTATCCGCTATTCCACTTGAAACGTTGGTTAGTTCGTCGACCAAGTACACAGGAAAGTGAAGACGCAACAGCTCATGTTGTGATCGTTTCAGTAGGCACACAGCGTGTTGGTTTTGTCGTAGATCAGCTCATTGGACAGGAAGAGGTTGTTATTAAACCCCTTGGTAAGATGTTGCATGGTACGCCAGGAATGGCTGGTGCTACAATCACCGGGGATGGCCGCATAGCGTTAATTCTTGATGTGCCAAGTATGCTCGGTAATTACGCCTCTAAGTCGATGAGCAACTATAAATAATAAAATTTTGGAGTACCAATGGCAGTAAAAGTTCTGGTAGTTGATGATTCGGGTTTTTTTAGAAGACGCATCAGTGATATCTTAAACGCGGCCAGAAACATCGAAGTAGTTGGTACTGCATCCAATGGTGCTGAAGCGGTTGATTTAGTTCAGAAATTACAGCCCGATGTGATCACAATGGACTTTGAGATGCCGGTTATGGATGGCATTACAGCGGTTCGTGAGATCATGAAGGTTCGCCCAACGCCCGTCATTATGTGTTCTTCTTTGACATTTGACGGAGCTCGGGTGACATTGGATGCGCTTGAAGCTGGTGCCGTCGATTTTCTTCCAAAGAATTTTGAAGATATTTCTCGTGATCCGGGAAAAGTCCAAAAAATTCTTGCCGAGAAAATTCGTGGTGTGGCCGGGTCTAAAACGTCTAATACCTTGCAGTTCAGGTCAACTGGCGATAAGAAGGCGGATATGAAGGCAAAACGCGAAGCTATTCGTGAAGCCTTGAAGTCTTCTCATACCTCAACCTCTCCTGCACCTGCAACAACGCCAAGTGTTCAGGCCACTCCTCAAACGGCACCTAGAACTGAGCCTGTCAGAGAAACGCCGCCTGCCAGAAAATCGTCATCAAGCATTCGTTCTTCAGATATTAAGCTCGTTGCTATTGGCACCTCTACTGGTGGGCCAGTGGCTCTACAACAGATTCTTACGTCCTTGCCTGCAAACTTCTCCAAACCGATTGTTTTGGTTCAGCATATGCCTGCCAACTTTACGGCAGCCTTTGCGGAACGATTGAATCAAATCTGTAAGATTACAGTGAAGCAAGCGCAAGATGGTGATCAATTGACGCCTGGCGTTGCCTTGTTAGCTCCGGGTGGCAAGCAAATGATGATTGACCGCCGTAATGGTGGCACCATCAGAATCATCGAAAGCGATCAGCGTTTGAATTATAAGCCATGTGTGGATGTGACCTTTGGATCGGCCGCTAATGTCTTTCAGGGAGGCGTATTAGGAATCGTCTTAACTGGAATGGGCGCGGATGGCAAAGATGGTTCGGCATTATTGAAGAAAACGGGCAGCTCCGTTTGGGCACAGGATCAGGAAAGTTGCGTGATCTTTGGTATGCCTATGGCAGTGATCAACGGGGGCTTTGCTGACGACGTGCTGAGTCTGAATCAGATTGCACGAAAGTTGGTTGATGAGGTTTCATAACAATGGATGTTTTGAGTCTGTTCGGGTTAATTCTCGGATTAGGCGGGATTCTATTCGGTAACTTTCTTGATGGTGGCCATATTACCATGCTGGGTAATTTGGCGGCCTTCGTTATCGTGATTCTGGGCACGTCCGGTGCCATGTTATTGCAAACCACGCCGCGATCATTTCGACATGCTTTGAGATTAACCAAGTGGATATTCTTGCCGCCTTTGGTGAATTTTGAACGAGGCATAGAGCAGATCATGTTCTGGAGTACCACGGCCCGTAAAGAAGGCTTGCTTGGGCTTGAAGGCATGGCTGATGCTGAAGCTGAACCCTTTGCTCGTAAAGGGCTTCAACTGTTGGTGGATGGGGCAGAACCGGAAACCATTCGTCATACCTTGGAAATGGTCATTGATCTTGAAGAACATCGGGACATAGCTGCAGGCTTGTTCTGGGAAGGTATGGGTGGATACGCACCGACCATTGGTATTATTGGCGCAGTCTTGGGGCTGATCCATGTCATGACCAATCTGGGAGAGCCGGAGTTGTTGGGGCAGGGCATTGCTACCGCCTTTGTTGCGACCATTTATGGTGTGGGCTCGGCGAACTTGTTGTTCTTACCAATTGGTGGAAAGATCAAAAGCATTGTGATTTCTCAAGGTGAGTATAAACAAATGATACTGGAAGGCTTGGTTGCTATCTCCGAAGGTGAAAACCCGAAAGCCATTGGCTCAAGACTTCAAAGCTTTATTGAAAAATAATCGCTTTTTACATCCGGTCATTAAGAGATAACACTATGGCTCGAAGACGACGCATAAATTTACATGGGCCAAGTCACGAGCGGTGGCTAATCTCTTATGCTGACTTTATCACCCTCATGTTTGCATTTTTTGTGGTCTTGTATGGCATATCTTCTGTTAATGAAGGTAAGTACAAGATCCTTGCATCGAACCTGATTGGCGTATTCAACGCGCCACCGACCTCCAGTAATCCGATTCAGATCGGGGATCAGGCCCGACAAATTCCCATTACTGAGAAGCGATTGATTGTTCAGCCAAACCAAGTGGCGGAGCAAGAAACCTCCACCACGGTTCCACAGGAAGCCGACATGCCTAAGCTGCAAGAAGCGTTTGAGCAAGGTTTCGAGGGCTTATTAAAGCAAGGTGTCATGTCTCTGGAAGGCAGTGAGGACTGGTTGGAGGTGACGTTAGGGTCGGAAGTGTTGTTTGGAACCGGCAGTTCAGAACCAACTCGTAAAGCAGAAGACGTGATTGCTGATGTGGCAATGATTTTAGGGGGCTATTCCAACCCTATTCAAGTTGAAGGGCATACCGATAATGTGCCTATTAACAATCGTGAGTATAAGAGTAACTGGGACTTATCGGCTGCAAGAGCGGCAAGTGTTGTCCGGCAATTGCAGGAAGAGGGGCTCGATCCGTCTCGTTTGGCTGCGGTCGGGTATGGTCAGTTCCAGCCTTTGGTAAGAAATACCACGCCTTTGAATCGTCGGAAGAATCGACGCATCGTCCTGCTGATCTCAAGGTCTGCCGTTACTCGGAAGGATCTGGATCAGGTTAGGCAAGCTCAGCCTTAACATCACTTAGATCAAACAATGGTTCAACAAAGGAAGGATGGCATGTAGCTTGCTATCCTTCTATAGGTTGGTCTTTTTTTATTGGAGTCGGCAATGCGTGTTTGGGCAGTTGCAAATCAAAAGGGTGGTGTAGGTAAAACCACCACAGCGGTTAGCCTTGGGGGCTTGTTAGCCGATCAAGGGAAGCGTGTGCTTCTGGTTGATCTTGATCCTCATGGATCAATGACCAGTTATTTTGGCTATGACCCGGATGAGCTTGAACACTCTTGTTTTGATTTGTTCCAGGCATCTGATGCGATTCCACCTGAATTACCAAGCCAACTATTGCTGGATACTAGTCATTCCAATATCAATTTGCTGCCGTCTTCTACGGCATTAGCAACGCTAGAGCGAAGTATGGTTGGCAAAGAGGGAATGGGGCTTGTGGTGTCTCGTTCATTAGCTTCATTGTGGGATGACTTTGATTATGCCTTGATCGATAGTCCGCCTATCTTAGGGGTTCTGATGATCAATGCGCTGGCTGCTTGTTCTCGTTTGATCATACCTGTGCAATGTGAGTTTCTTGCTCTGAAAGGGCTGGAGCGAATGGTACACACCTTAAATATGGTGACCAAGTCGAGACCCACTCCGCTGCCGTATCATATTGTTCCGACCATGTTCGACCGTCGAACTAATGCCTCTTTGCACAGCGTCAAAGAAATGCGACATACCTACCCGGATACCGTTTGGGATCACATGATCCCTGTAGATACGCAATTTAGGGATGCGTCTAAAGCTGGGGTGATTCCGAGTGCTTATGATTCCGAAGGCCGGGGCGTTCGCAGTTATGCCAAGTTGTTGAAGACATTAACAGCTCAAGAGTCTTGATAGGTCGCTCTCATGGTTCCCAGTCAAAAAGACGTTGTTGCCGATTATTTAAATGACATGTTTGGTGTGACAACGCCTTCTGCTGAACAAAAAAAGACTAATCAAGATGATGATTCCAGTGCCGATAAAAGTGACCTGAGTGTTTCTGACAGTAAGTCAGCGTCGGTTTCTTCTGATAAGAACAGTGCTGAATCTGCCTCTGTAAAACCGAATGCTCAAGTCGATATTTCATCCACCGCCACTAAAGTGAAAGATGGAACGGTATTGAATCC
The DNA here is from genome assembly GCF_030159995.1 of Litoribrevibacter albus. Taxonomy (NCBI): domain Bacteria; kingdom Pseudomonadati; phylum Pseudomonadota; class Gammaproteobacteria; order Oceanospirillales; family Oceanospirillaceae; genus Litoribrevibacter; species Litoribrevibacter albus. The sequence continues at coordinate 446,588 of NZ_BSNM01000015.1, forward strand.
GTTGGAAATTTCAGTTGAAGGGTTGGATATCGATTGGACACCTGAGTTTTCCAATGAATTGGATAAGCTCAGTTACGAGATAGATCGAGATAAACAACTCAGTTGTTTGGTGGACTTGGTCCACAGGCCTTTACCGTCAATGAGTGATGGGGAACTGTCTTTGGCTATGTTGGAATTGTTAGCATTGTTAAAGCAGCTTCCAGAGTCGAGATTAAAAGAAATATTACGTGCTCAATACGATAAAGTGGCGCACGCAAAGAAACATGAAAATATAGACTGCGTATCTGCTTAAGTTGGTTGTGATGCGTAGCGGTTTATCGTCAGAGAATACTGTTCAGGTTGTAGTGTTATGAGTGACAGTCAAAAATCATCAAAAACCAAGGTGAAACCGGAAGCGGTTAAGCCTATGGCTGCATTGCAAGGATATCTTGATGATATGTTGGCTGTGGCAACAACGACTGCTGCGGTTCAAGAGACAGTTGTGCTTCAAGAGACTGTTGGTGTTCAAGAGACTGAGACTTCTGAACCTGAGGTGAAGGTTGAAACTCAGACCATTGAGCATGTTGAATCTGTGGTGGAAACGGTTGAAGAACCTGTTATCGAGACTTATACCCCAGAAGAGCCTGATTTTGAGCATGTCACTGAGACTATGGTTGAAACGGCTCCTGTAATCACCGAATCGCCAGTGATTGCAGTCCCGGATATTGAAATTCCTGACGTGATAGTCTCTGAAAGTGCGGTTCCTGAACCGGAAATAGCAACTGAAGAGCCGGAGCTTGAAGAGGAAACCACAGAAACCCCAATTCAAGTGGCTGACGATCCAACATCGTTCCAGCAGCAACTGAGTCAAAAAGCCCTTTCTCCTGAAGGTGTTGAATTAGCTTATCCGCAATGGGCGGCCTCGGGCTTCGAGTGTCTACTGTTTTATGTCGGTGGCATTAAGCTGGCGGTGCCTTTAATTTTGTTGGGTGGTATTCATCGCATTGATAAAGAATTGACGCCCTTGTTTGGTCAGCCTGAGTGGTTTCTGGGGCTCTATCCTAAACCTACGATGGATGGTCAGCAAAACATTCGGGTTGTTCATACTGCGAAATGGGTGATGCCGGAAAAACAATGCCCTGAGGTAGACCCGATTAATCACTATGTGATTTCACTAGGGGATAGCGAGTGGGGATTGTTAAGTCATCAGTTGTCGGATTCTATTCGTTTAACACCGGATCAAGTGAAGTGGCGAACATCTGCGGGTAAGCGACCTTGGTTAGCGGGTACGGTCATTGATCATATGTGTGCGATTCTTGACGTAAATCGTTTGGTTGATTTACTGAATCAAAACTCTCAACGACTATCTTAGGTTCTACTTTATTAAGTGCTACTTTCTTAAGTTCGATTATCTTAAATTTCTGCGAGCCTTCATTTTTGGTTTGTACGATCTCATTTTGGCACATTAGCTGCAATTAACTTTATAGCACCAAAATTTTGACGAATTTTAGGGTGGTATAGAATATTTGTTGATATAAGACGGAAATTTCTAAGGAAATTTTTCTTATGGCCGACAAAGATTTTAGTAAACTGCTCTAAAATGAATGGTATGTGGGTGAGAAGTTAATTTTCTTACTGGTTTTAATTTTGGTGTTATGAGGTAGAAGATGGCAGCGCATTCATCTCAGGCTGGTGACGATCCTATTTTGCAATGGGTCACGTTTAGATTGGACGACGAGACCTATGGCATTAACGTAATGCAAGTACGTGAAGTATTACGTTACACAGAGATTGCTCCAGTTCCGGGGGCTCCACCTTATGTTTTAGGGATCATTAATCTGCGCGGTAGCGTAGTGACGGTGATTGACACTCGAACTCGCTTTGGCTTGGCTTCTGCTGATACGACGGATAATACCCGTATTGTTATCATCGAAGTGGAAAACCAAGTGGTTGGCATTCTTGTAGATGCAGTGGCTGAAGTGGTTTATCTACGTCAGTCAGAGATTGAAACGGCTCCGAATGTGGGTACTGAAGAAAGTGCCAAATTCATTCAGGGTGTTTGCAATAAGAACGGTGAGTTATTAATTCTCGTCGATCTTGAGAAGCTGATGAGCGAAGAAGAGTGGGCTGAAATGGCCATGCTGTAACTGGTAGGTTGTAACTCGTAAGTTTAAATTCTTACGGTTGTAACGCCATTGTTACAGTAGTTGTTGTGATCAACAATGTGAATGGCCATCTGATAAACGAAGGGTGGATCTCATGTTGCCTCCAAACATCGGTAAGACCGAAAGCATTCTGCCTGTTAATCGGGTAAGAAAGGTTCGGAAGTACCGAGAAGAAGATAAAGAAGATACTGAAAACACCGAACAAGAAGAACCAGATACTACAGATGACGTGTCGGAAGAGATTGAATCTGTGTCTGAATCTGAGCAAGGTGAACAGTATCCTCATATTGATGACTATGTTTAGTTGGAGGAGTTATGGAATTCACCTGGTTTATCGGCTTTGGTCTGGTCGCTATGGCAAGTTTGATTTCAGTTGGTATCGCATACAGTTGTTATCGTAAAAGTGAACTGGCAAGGCAGCAGGTAACGGAAGAGTTAGCGCTTGTGTTGTCAGAGTTTAAAGCATTCAAAAGCAGTAGCATCGGTATTGGTAAAAAGTTGATGGGTCTTGAAAAAGATCTGGCCGATACGGTTGAAAAGCAACAAGACTTTGAATTCCAGGACCCAAATTCCCTTCCATATACGCAGGCGTCTCGTTTGATTCAAATGGGGGCTGATGCTGAAGATTTGGTGAACAGTTGTGGCTTGTCAAAAGCTGAAGCAGAACTTTTGATGTTGGTAAATCGTCAACCGTTAGGCGCTGCACACTAGTCGCACTTTTTGTGATCGTTTCTCTTCCTTGACTCTTCTTTACTCTGCTAAATCGTGACTAAAGTGTCGGATCGTTTGGCGGAGTAAATCCTTCGGGTACTTTGTCTCTCAATTTATAGGCAAAGGCAATAATCTCTGCGATGGTTAGATAAAGCTCTTCAGGGATTTCTGAACCTAATTCAAGCCGGCTTAGAGTGCGTGCCAATTTTTCATCGTGATAGAGCGGGATACCATGCTCTTCAGCCACTTCTACTATTTTACGAGCTAACTCATCTTCCCCTTTGGCTGTTACCTTGGGCGCATTTTTTCCGTCATAGTTGAGTGCAACGGCGGTATCAATAGTCTTGCCTTCCTTCATAGATTAAACCTTTACACTCAATGATTGGCTGGATGTTTTAACGATGCTTTCTCTTGGCATATTGATCATGCCAAAGCGGGTGTTAACACTGACCTGAGAGGATAAATGGCTTCTGCATTGTTGTTCAAGGTCGGCAAGGTGTTCATTCAGTACCGACAAGGTCTCTTTGTGATCGGAATAGAAGTTCGCGGTCAGGTGCTCGTTGTCTACATCGTAAATGATTTGACCTATAAAGGGTGCTAATGGTGGCAGTTCAAACTTCAAGTGCACAAGCCATTGGCTTTTCAAGGATTTGTTACTGCCTGTGGTATCGGATTCTTTAGGCAGTTCTTCACTGATGTCGATGCCGACACTTGTGGGGCCGGTGTGCGTCATAATTGGAAGGTCGATATGAATATGAGTGGGCGTGTTTGCGTCAATCTGACTGCCCGCTGAGGCCAATCTTAGTGCCGTCATTCGACCTGTTAACTCCTCAACGTTCACCATTAGTTGACGGAGTACATTGCTGATTTGAAGTTCCGTAGTGCCTTGCAGTAAGGATTGTTTAACGTTGCCTGTAAATAATTGGTGTTTGCGGAACTCGGCCAGGCGAAGCCATTGGCTGCTATCAATAGCGCGTTGTGTTTCGACGGAACTATTGGCAGGCAACATTGAGCTTGTGGTGGCTGTCTGTGCCGGTGTTAGAGCTTCTTTCGATTGTGCTTTTGCTTCTTTTGCCGCTGCGGCGATGTCTGTGGTGGTTGTGTTGCCGGCTATTCGTCGTATGGATTCCAACATCCAATCTAGTAAATCTGACTGCGATTGTGTGGTTGGTGTCATTAAGGACAGAACTTGCGTCCACTCTTTCAAGATCGGGATGTGTGATGCTTGAGTTTCTTGTGCCGAGGGTGAAATGCCGGTGCTGGTCTGAATGTTTGGCAGTGGTGTTGATGTGTTGGCGTTTTGATGAACCGCAGCCGCTAATTGGCTGGGTTGAGGGGCGGTTCCTTTAGGTGCTAATGCTTGGTCGATTAAACCTTGCAGCTGGATCAATCCTGCTATCAGTGTTTGTTGCGGGCTAACTGGAGTTGCAGTTAATGGTGCCATTTGGGGTGAAACATTTTGCCTGTTTGAGTTGGTGAGCGGTGACTGCCAGGTTACTAGCTCTCTAATAAATGTCTGAATATTGGCTTTGAAGTCTGTTTGTCCTGAATGTGGTAGCCGATCAAACAAATCCTTTTGGATTGACTGAGAGACCAGCAGTAATAAGTTACTTAATGGCAGTGCTTTGGGGACATCTCCGCCCGTCATGCTAGCCTGAGGTGCATTTGGGAGTTGTTTGATGATAGACGCCACGGCTTCCATGGTGATGCTTAAATCCAGCAGTGCACCGGTTGATGGTCTGGATTGGCCGAGCCACATCTTAATCACGTTATTAATTTGTTCTTGAGACACATTAACTGGCGTTGTTGGTTTGAATGAATCAGGTTTGATTGGCTCGGGCTTTAGTGATTCGGGTTTTAGTGACTCAGCAGATTGTGACTGGGGAGTGCCGGCTGTCTTTGCCGCATTTTGTAGTAATTGAGCATCTTGCGATGCGGGTTGTTTTACTGAATTGTTCAAATCCGGGCGTTGAGTTTGCGGTGTTACTTTTTCAATGCTCAGTTGTTGGTTCTGAGTCACCTTAAGTTCAAGTTGATCGCCTTTATCCAACGGAAATTGGGTAATGATGTCAATGATCTTTCCCTGGATGACAATCTGCGCTTTGTATTGGGCAATCGTTTGTTGAGTGGCTTGTTGCGTTGTTGTTTGCTGTGCTGCTGTTTGCTGTGCCGTTGTTTGCTGTGCCGTTGTTGGCTGTGCTGGGCGTTGTTGCAGCGTGGCAGACAGAACATCCGCTTTTATCATTTGATTAGGGGTAAGGGAGCTAAGCACATTTTGTGCGTTGTTATTCTGCGGTGCGGGCTGAATAGCTGCGAGTTTGAATTGTCCGGGTTGAAAAACGGTTTGCATTCCGAAACGCCTAATCTACTGAGTTACATCATTTAATAATACATTGAATTTGTAGTATATTCCTGACTCCTCAAATGATAGGTTCACCATAAATGATTTCGGCGGGGTCAGCATGACAGAATATCTGTCAGTCAAAAATTTATTGATCGAACGAGACGATCGACTTTTATTCAAAGACCTGAATTTTACTCTGTCTGCAGGGGAAGTCATTCAGTTGGTTGGACGCAATGGTTCAGGCAAGACTTCGCTGATTCGTACCTTGTTGGGATTAATGCCCGATTTCGAAGGTGATTTATTTTGGAAAGGAAAGCCCTTATATCAAGAGCGTGACGATTTCTTTAATCATTTGTTGTATCTCGGGCATAAGCCTTCGATCAAATCTGCGTTGACTGCGAAAGAAAATCTCGAATGGCTGGTAGCGCCTTATGAGACGTCAGTGTCTGAGAATATTGAGAACGCGCTGGCTGAAGTAGGTTTGCGTGGCTATGAGGATGTTGAGTGCCATTCCATGTCAGCAGGGCAAAATCGCCGTGTTGCTTTGGCGCAGTTATATCTTCTGAATTTACCAGTATGGATTCTAGATGAGCCGTTTACGGCTATTGATTTGGCCGGGGTGGCTCAACTGGAAACTCGTATTGCAGAACATGCGGCCCAAGGTGGTGCTGTAATCTTAACAACGCACCATGTATTGGATATTGACGTTGTGAAACGTGTGAACCTGGATGACTTTATGCCAGGAGGTAAGCATGGCCGCTGATCTTGGATTTTCTGCACTGTTAAAACGTGATTTGAAATTAGCATTTCGTCAGAAAAGTGATGTAATCAATCCGCTAATGTTTTTCGTGATGGTGATTACCTTGTTCCCTCTGGGCATCTCACCGGACCCTGATGAGCTGGCTGTGATTGCACCAGGTGTGGTTTGGGTTGCTGCGCTTTTGGCGTCAATGTTGTCGATGGAAAATATGTTCCGTTCCGACTTTGATGATGGCTCTTTAGAACGCATGTTGGTGTCGCCTTTACCCGGCTTTCTCATTGCGCTGGCCAAAGTGATCAATCATTTCCTTGTAACTGGCTTGCCATTAGTTATAGTGTCGCCAGTTTTGGCATATATGTTGAACCTGCCTTCTAAAGCCTATGTTGTGATGATGGTTACCTTATTGTTAGGGTTACCAACATTAAGCTTGGTGGGGGCGATTGGTTCCGCCTTAACCGTAGGTTTAAAACGTGGGGCACTTTTGTTGCCTTTGTTGGTCATACCCTTGTTTATTCCGGTTCTGATCTTTGGAACCGGCGCTGTGCAAGGCGTAATTGTTGACCAACCTGTTTCAGGTCAATTAAGTATATTAGCTGCTTTGTTATTGTTCAGTTTAGCAAGTGCGCCATTTGCATGTGCAGCGTCTTTGAAGATTAGTATGGGGAACGGATGAGTTTAGCAGAGACAACATCACCAAATTGGAAAGCCAGATTTAAGCGCTGGTTCCATAGTTGGGCCTCTCCAAAGTGGTTTTATGAAAAGAGTGAACGCTGGTTACCTTGGTTATCCATTCCGGCGATGCTACTAATCCTGACGGGTGTGGTTTGGGGGCTTGTGTTTGCACCTGAAGATTATCAGCAAGGCAACAGTTTCCGAATCTTCTATTTGCATGTCCCTGCTGCGTTTTTATCACAATCGATCTTCATGATGATGGCGATTGTTGGCGGTATTAATCTGATCTGGCGTATAAAACTCGCTGACATGGCTGCCAAGCATTGTGCACCGATTGGTGCCTCTTTTGCGGTATTGGCATTGGCTACGGGTGCCATCTGGGGCAAACCAACCTGGGGTGCCTGGTGGGTTTGGGATGCACGTCTGACTGCGATGCTGATCTTATTATTTCTCTATCTAGGCGTGATTGCCTTGTATTCCGCTATCGATAACAGAGAAACGGCTGGTCGTTCTACAGCGGTCTTATCGTTAGTCGGCTTAGTAAATATTCCCATTATCAAGTATTCAGTAGAGTGGTGGAACACTCTGCATCAACCTGCAACCTTCAAGTTAACAGAAAAACCGGCGATGCCATTTGAAATGTGGTTTCCGGCGTTACTTGTAGTGTTAGGGTTTTATCTCTTTTTTGGTTGGATGTTGTTTAAACGTATGCGAGCTGAAGTGGTTGAACGCGAGTTCAAAGCGAAATGGCTTCAGGAAAAATTAAAATCATAACGAATACGTGACGCAAACATTAGTAGAAAAGTCATAGTAGAAAAATACTACTAGAAATGTACAAGTGATTAGAACGGGTGAGCAAATCTGATGATTTGATTTACTCGGCGGAGATTGAATAGTGGGTCAGTTTGAGTCGTTACAAGCTTTGATGGAAATGGGCGGACATGGATTGTATGTCTGGTTGTCCTATGGAATCGGTGCTGCGGTGATCATTTACAATGTGGTTAGCGCAAATATGGCGAAAAAGAATGCAGAAACGCGCGCCAGAAAATATATCCGTCGACAAGAACTGGAGGGGTAGAGAGTATGGCTATGCATCCAAAACGTAAGAAGCGGTTAATTGCCGTTTGTATGATTGTACTGGCCGCAGGTGCCGCAATCGGTTTAATTCTTTACGCCTTGTCTTCAAATATTAATTTGTTCTTTTCTCCAACCGATATTGCTGACGGCAAAGCGCCTGTTGAACAGCGCATCCGAGCGGGTGGTATGGTGTTGGAAGGCAGTGTGAAACGTGGTGAGAAGTTAGATGTGCAGTTTGTGCTCACTGACTATGCCAACAACGTTACTGTTCAATATAACGGTATCCTTCCTGATTTATTCCGCGAAGGGCAGGGGATTGTTGCGACAGGTAAGTTGGACGCCAATCGGGTGTTTATTGCGAGTGAAGTACTGGCGAAACACGATGAAAATTACATGCCACCAGAAGTTGCTGAAGCGCTTGAAAAATCAGGCCACAAGGTCAAAAGCGACTCAGAAAAACCTGCACAGTATTAAGAGGTGCCCTTATGATTCCTGAACTTGGGCACTTTGCGCTCATCCTAGCCTTAGTTATGTCTGTGGCATTATCAATCCTGCCACTTTATGGCACAGCCACCAATAATAAAACCTTTCAGGCAGCGGCAAAGCCGTTGTCTTGGGGTGTGTTTACCTTCTTGGTAATTAGTTTTACGTGTTTAACCTTGTCCTTTCTTCAGGACGATTTCACGGTTAAATACGTTGCCAGCCATTCCAACTCTATGTTGCCGTTCGGTTTCAAATTTTCAGCAGTTTGGAGTGCCCATGAAGGCTCTATGCTGTTGTGGGTTCTGATTCTAGGTGGTTGGACCTTTGCGGTTTCCATTTTGAATAAAGGTTTGCCAGACGATGTGTTAGCCCGTGTGCTTGCTGTGTTGGGCATGGTGTTAACCGGTTTCGCTTTATTTACTCTAATGACGTCTAACCCATTTGAACGTCTGTTGTTGAATACGCCTTCTGATGGCGCCGATTTGAACCCGTTATTGCAAGACTTCGGTTTGATTGTTCACCCTCCGATGCTTTACATGGGCTATGTTGGCTTCTCTGTGGCTTTTGCATTCGCCATTTCAGCTTTAATGACCGGTAAATTAGATGCGGCTTGGGCTAAGTGGTCTCGTCCTTGGACTGTCGTCGCGTGGGTATTCCTAACACTGGGTATTGCGCTTGGTAGTTGGTGGGCCTACTACGAATTAGGCTGGGGCGGCTGGTGGTTCTGGGACCCGGTTGAGAATGCGTCTTTCATGCCTTGGTTGGTGGGTACTGCGTTGATTCATACCTTGGCGGTGACTGAAAAACGTGGAGCCTTCAAAAGCTGGACTGTGTTATTGGCCATCGTGGCGTTCTCACTGAGCTTGCTGGGGACTTTCCTGGTTCGTTCTGGTGTATTAACGTCTGTGCATGCCTTTGCGACTGATCCAAGTCGTGGCTATTTCATTCTGGGTCTATTGGCTGTTACTTTCGGTGGTTCGCTACTGTTGTACGCCATTAAAGCTCCGACAGTACATTCGAAAATCAACTATTCGTGGTTGTCGAGAGAAGCCTTTCTGCTCATCAATAACATCATCTTAACGATTGTTGCTTCTGTTATTTTGTTGGGCACCTTGTATCCGCTGGTGTTCGATGCCTTGAATTTAGGAAAAATCTCGGTAGGGCCTCCGTATTTTAATACGGTGTTTGTTCCTATGATGTGCCTATTGGTTGTGTTCATGGGGATTGGGCCGATCAGTCGTTGGAAAGCAACTAAAGCTAAGTATCTGGTCGGCAAGCTGACTGCGATTTTGGCTCTTTCGATCGTTGCTGGCCTTGCTGTACCGTTCATTTACAAAGGCGATTTTGACGGGGCTGTTTGGTTCTCAATGACACTTGCTTTGTGGGTGTTGGGATCAGTGCTGGTGGATCTTAAAGGCCGTACGTCGAACGGCACATCGCTCTTTGATCGCATGAAGAAACTGCCAAGTAGTTATTACGGTATGCATTTCGCGCATCTAGGTGTGGTGGTGACCTTGGTAGGTATTTGTATGGTTGCCGTCTATGATCATCAGGAAGACGTTCGTATGTCTGCTGGCGATAAAGTGGATGTTGAAGAATATACCTTTGAATTCAACGGAACCACAGGTCACAGAGGTCCAAACTATGTGGCGGATGTGGGGGACTTTAGAGTTTATAAAGATGGTGAGCAGATTACTTCAATCCATCCTGAGAAACGTCGCTACAACGTAAGTCGCCAGGTGATGACAGAGGCCGGTATCGACCCTGCATTGAGCCGGGATCTTTATATCTCTTTGGGTGAGCCGCTCGAAGGCGGTCAGGCGTGGGCGGTACGTTTGCATGTTAAGCCATTTATTCGCTGGATTTGGTTGGGCGCAATTCTGATGTCTATCGGCGGAATATTGGCGGTGATGGATAAACGTTATCGTTTGAAAAAGCAGACAGCGTAACTCAGACAACGAATATTAATGGAAAACTAGATAATGAAACGTATTACGTTATTTGTACCTTTTCTTCTATTCATTGGATTAGGTTTTTTCTTGTTCCGTGGATTGAGTCTTGACCCTAAAGAGTTGCCATCAGCATTGATTGGAAAGCAGTTTCCTGCCTTTACTGCTGAGAAAATTGACGGTACAGCGGTTTCTGAAAAAGATTTACTTGGTGAGGTTTCTCTGGTGAATGTCTGGGCAACCTGGTGTCCAACCTGTAAACAAGAGCATGCCTATCTGAATAAATTAGCTTCTGAGGGCATAAAAATCTTTGGTGTGAATTACAAAGATGAAACGGATAAGGCCGTAACCTGGTTGGAACAACTAGGGAATCCTTATGTGTTTAACATTAAAGACGAAGATGGAATGCTTGGCTTGGATCTAGGGGTGTATGGCGCGCCTGAAACTTATTTGTTGGATAAAAACGGCGTCGTTCGTTTGAAGCATGTGGGTGATGTCAACGAGCGAGTGTGGAAGACCAAGATTGAACCTGAATACCGTAAATGGGTGGCACAATGATTGGGATAAAACACAGTCTGGTGAAATTCAGTCTATGGGCAGTTTTACTGTTCTCTTCTTTCCAGGCCAATGCGGTGATTGAAATTCTGGAGTTTGATAGCCAGGCAGAGAAAGAGCGTTATCAAACTTTGATTGATGAACTGCGTTGCCCGAAATGTCAGAACCAGAATCTGGCAGACTCAAATGCTCAAATCGCGGTGGATTTGCGTAATAAAGTGCGTGAGTTAATCGATGCAGGGAAGAACGACGAAGAAATTAAAGCGCATCTGGTTGCTCGATATGGTGATTTCGTTCTGTATCGCCCTGAAGTCAAGAAAGAGACCTATGTGCTTTGGTTTGGTCCGGCCATTCTTTTGGTTTTTGGTGCGTTGGTGGTTGTAATTGTTTTGGTTGCGAACAAGCGAAAAGCATCAAAGAACGAGCCACAAGCAGAACCAGAAGAAGAGCGTCAGGCTCGTTTGAACAAGTTGTTGAAAGAAAACTCGGAGAAAGAATAAATGACATTACTATGGGTCTCGATTGCATTAATGGCTGCATTAATGCTGTTGTTCTTCATTCTTCCTCTGCACTTATCTCGAAAATCTGAGGATCATGTTGAACTTTCTGCACTGAATACTCGGGTGTTTAACGAGCACCTTGCCCAGTTAGAGCAAGATCTGGCAGATCAAGTAATTGAACAAGACGCTTTTGATGCACAGAAACGCGAATTGGAAGACCGCTATCTGTTGGATATGGAAGGCATAAAATCGGCCAGCGAACAGCAATCCTCTAAATCTGGTATTGCAGGTCTGTTAGTGGTTGGTGTCTTTGCCATTGTTTCGTCTGTTGCTATCTATTGGAAACTGGGTGCGGTTGAAGATTTGAAGATGGCTGAAAACCTGAAAGGGGTGGCTGGGCTGTCTGAGCAAGAATTACTGACTCGACTTGAAGATCAGTTGAAAGCCGACCCTGGAAGCCTGGAAGGTCAGTTGTTATTGGCTCGTACCTACTTAACGTTGGGGCGTTCAGCTGATGCAGTGACTCCACTAAGAGCAGCTTTGGCGCTTTCAAAAGGTGCTGAAGGTGAAGCTATGATTATGGCTCAATTAGCTCAATCACTGTATTTCAGTAATCCGTCTGTTATTACAGAAGAGGAAGAGGCGTTGATTGACGGGGCGTTGGAGCTAGATCCTCAAGAACCAACGGCTTTGGGTGTGTCTGGTATTTTCGCCTTTGAGCAAGCGAACTATGAGAAAGCAATTCAACAGTGGCAGAAAATTTTAGCCTTGGTTGAAGAAGGGCCGAATGCTGAGTCTTTAAGACAAGGTATTAAAACAGCCAAGTCTCGTCTTGCTGCTCAAAATGGTGAAGTGGTTGAGGACGACAGTGCAAAACCAGCTGGCGCTTCTGCGGTTGCGATTCAGGTTGCTGTAGGTGTGACTGAAGAGGTAATGCAAGCGTTCTCACCTGACACTAGAGTCTTTGTCTATGCGCGTCATGCTAATGGTCCTAAGATGCCTCTTGCTATTCAAAGCTTGAACTTGGGTGCTTTACCTGTGTCGCTGCAATTGGATGATTCTACTTCAATGGCAGGGATGGCCAAGCTATCAGATGCACAGCAAGTGCAGATTGTTGCGCGTATCTCTGTATCCGGTTCCGCTATGCCTTCAGAAGGTGATGTTCAGGTGGTGAGTAAGGCCATCGACATGAATGCGATACCTGATGTGGTCGTTCTTGAACTGAGCCAATAGATACTTCTGCAGGCTACATCCGTAGCCTGCATTTTCTTGATTCTTTCTTTTATCTCCTTTTCCCTTCAAAGCCCTTCCAAGAGTTCTTTTTAAGCCCTTGTTGTTATACTATTGCGGGTTAATTTCAGAGGTTTTATTTTGGTGTTTCTGTCCAGGAAATATCAAGGATTGGAACCGGTTTCATCAACAAGGACGCTAATTTAACTCATGCCATTTAAACCCGTTGAAAGTCTTTCTGAACAAATTGCTTCTCATCTCGCAAATAACATCATTCGTGGTGAAATTACTGCGGGAGAGCGTATCCAGGAATTACGTATTGCCGGCGAACTGGAAGTCAGTCGTGGCTCTGTTCGGGAAGCGTTACTGATTCTTGAAAGAAGGCACCTTGTAGATATCCTTCCTCGTCGCGGCGCTGTGGTAACCCAGGTTTCCGTTGGTCATGTCAAAGGCTTATATCAGGTTTATGCTCAGCTGCTTGGGTTGTTGGCTCGGGGTATTGCTGAAAATTGGTCTGGTTCGGATCTCGATCCATTAATCAAAAAGTTTGAGTTGATGCGGACGGCCAAGGATCGTGGTGAGCAACTGGAGCGAATTTTTGAATTGGGCTTCGATATCATGGAGCTGGCCTATCCTATCGTTGATAACCCATACCTTTCTGAAACCCTGACTAATTTCAAGCCCATGATTCAACGTACTTATTTCATGGCGCTGCAAAGCCAGTCTGATGATTTAACCGATAATCTCGCTTTCTTTGGTTCTTTGATGGATGCCGTGGTGAAACGAGATGCGGATAGATCTGCTGAATTAATCTCGGACTATGTCGGCCAGCAGCTAAGTGGCGTTCTAAAAACCTTGGAAGCAAATGCTTAATCGGCTAGAGATAGAAATGTCATGAGACTCAAGTGTATTAAGCTGGCGGGTTTTAAATCTTTCGTAGATGCAACAACGATTCCTTTCCCGAGCAACATGTGCGGTATTGTTGGGCCGAACGGCTGTGGTAAATCCAATACCATTGATGCGGTTAAGTGGGTGATGGGGGAATCCTCCGCGAAGAATCTTCGTGGTGATTCCATGACGGACGTTATTTTTAATGGCTCCAATACCCGAAAGCCGGTTAACCAAGCCTTTGTTGAGCTGGTATTTGATAACTCTGACGGTACCTTGATTGGGGAGTATGGGAGTTATTCGGAGATTTCTGTTAAACGCCGTGTAACTCGTGATGGTCAATCTCAATATTTCTTGAACGGTACAAAATGCCGTCGTCGCGATATCACCGATTTATTTATGGGGACGGGCTTAGGGCCGAGAAGTTATGCCATTGTTGAACAGGGTATGATTTCGCGCTTCATTGAAGCGAAACCGGAAGAGTTACGATCTTTCATTGAAGAAGCGGCTGGTATTTCAAAGTATAAGGATCGACGTCGTGAGACCGAAAACCGCATGCGTCGTACTCAGGAAAACCTGGAGCGTTTGACCGATTTACGGGATGAGCTTGAGCGACAGCTGGAACACCTGAAGAAGCAGGCGGAATCAGCAGAGAAATATAAGAATTTTAAAGCTCAGGAGCGTAAGACAAAAACCGAGCTTTTGACGTTGCGTTGGCAAGGTTTGGATCAGCAAGTTCGTGAGAAAGAACAGTTGATTCGGGATTTGGAAATCAAGTTCGAAGCAGCATTAGCTGGTCAGCGCTCTTTTGATGCGGATATTGAAGAAAAGCGTCTGGCTCATACCGAGGCGTCTGATAAGTTTAATGAAGTGCAAGGGCACTTCTATCAGTTAGGTTCTCAAATTGCCAGAACCGAACAATCCATCGAACACCAACAGGAACGTTCCCAAAAACTTAAGCGTGATTTAGATGAAGTAAAACTTCAGCTCGCTGAAGGTTTGAGAGAATTAGAGCAAGAAAAAGAGCAACGGGCCATCATTCAGGATGAGCTGGATGAAATGGAACCTGAGCTTGAAATGCTGACGCAAGACAGGGAAGAATCTCAGCTGCTTTTAGAGGAGGCGGAAGAGGCGCGTCAAAGCTGGCAGGACAAATGGAATAGGTATATGGCGGAAGCCTCCCAGCCGGAAAAAGAAGCTGAGGTTGAGCAGTCACGAATTCGCCAATTAGAAGACAACATTGATCGTCACCTGAAGAAACAACGCCGATTAACCGAAGAGCAAGAAGAGCTGGTGATTGGTAGTGTTGAAGCTGAGATCGAAGCGATAAAAGACGATGTGTTGATTCAGGAAGATCGGATTGAGCAGCATCAGATTTCGATTCATTCTGCCAATGAAGAAATTGCCAACCAGCAAGAGCGAATTGAAGTGCTTCGCCGTCAGGTGGCTCAGCAACAGGCTGAACTTCAAAGTGCCAAAGGGCGCTTTGCTTCATTGGAGGCGTTACAGCAATCTGCGCTGGGTGATGGAAATGAAGTTATTGAGCGCTGGTTGAAGAATAACGGGCTGTTTGAAAAGCCTCGTTTGGCTCAATGTTTAACGGTGTCTGGTGGTTGGGATAAAGCTGTTGAAACCGTTCTGGGTGACTTCCTACAGGCGGTGCCAACGGGAACGCAAAGTGTCAGTGATCAATTGGCGTCTTTCCTTGGTGATGCCGTTGAACAAGGGTCGTTGTCTGTATTCACTCAGGCTCAATCCAGCACGATCAGCCCTCAGTTGCCAAGTTCTATTGCGGAACTATCACCCATTAAATCAGTGGTTTCTGTGACTCAAGGGCTGGATCTAACCGGTTTATTGGATCATGTCTATTTGGTTGAGGATCTATCCCAAGGTCTGTTAATTCAGAAAGACATTCCCGCCGGATATTCTGTGATTACCCGTGATGGTATCTGGCTTGGGCCAAACTGGTTACGCGTTGCCAAAGCCGATGCGGATAAGAGCGGTGTTATTGGTCGTCAGAAAGAATTAGAAATGCTGGAAGAGCGCATTGACGAGCTGGATATTTCGGTGGAAGACACTGAAATTGACCTTGAAAGTGCGCGTCTGACGTTAAAGTCGAAAGAACAGAACAAAGATTTTGCTCAAAAAGAATTAATGCGTTTAGAACGCCAATTGAGTGAAATTCAATCCGAGTTGAACACCAAGCGGGTGAGGGTTGAGCAGGTTCTGGTTCGTAAAGAGCGTATTGACTCTGAAATTCAGGAAATCAACGAACAAATTGAATTGGATCGAGAGAGTCTTGAAGACTCGCGTATGCGATGGCAAGCCGCGTTAGAACTGGCTGAAAGCAATATTGTTGTTCGAGAGAAGTTAGAACGAGAAGATGAGACAACTCGAACTCAACTGGAATCTGTACGGGTTCGATCTCAATCTTCCAGTCAACGTTATCAGGATATCCGCTTAAAAGTTGAGTCGTTACGAACGCAAAGCCAATCGGTACAGACGTCCATTAGTCGTATGGATCAGCAAGTAGAGCGCTTGAGAGAGCGCAATGAAATGCTGATTATGGAGTTGGAGGAGTCCTCTGATCCAGGCGAAGAACTCCGTATGCAACTGGAAGAAATGGTTGAACAACGCTTCGCAGTGGAAGATGAGCTGGCGGCGGCTCGAGCCAAGATGGAACAGCTTGATTCCGATGTGCGAGATCTTGAAAAATTACGAACAGAAGCCGAACAATCTTCTCAAGGCGTTCGATCTACCCTTGAAAACCATCGTATGGAATGGCAGGGGCTTCAGGTTCGTCGAAATGGAATGAAGGAACAGCTTGAAGAGCTGAAAGTTAATCTGGAAGATCAGCTGACACTTCTTCCTGAAGGGATTAATGAGCCTGAGTGGGAAGAAGAATTGCGTTTAATTGAAGGCCGGATTCAGCGTTTAGGGGCTATTAACCTGGCCGCTATCGACGAGTATCAGACTCAGTCTGAACGTAAGCGTTATCTGGATATGCAAAACGCGGATTTGACAGATGCACTTGAAACGCTGGAAGGCGCGATTCGCAAAATTGACCGTGAAACCAAGGCTCGCTTCAAAGATACCTTCGATAAAATTAACGCCGGCATGGGTGAGTTGTTCCCGAAAGTATTTGGTGGTGGACATGCTTACCTCGAACTGACGGACGACGACTTATTGACCACAGGGGTGGCTATTATGGCTCGGCCGCCTGGTAAGAAAAATAGCACGATTCATTTGTTATCAGGTGGTGAGAAAGCGTTGACGGCGATTGCGATGGTATTTTCGATCTTCCAGCTGAATCCGGCACCGTTTTGTATGCTGGATGAGGTTGATGCGCCTTTGGATGACGCCAACGTTGGTCGTTATGCCCGTTTGGTAAAAGAAATGTCCAGCAAAGTGCAGTTCATTTACATCACTCACAACAAGATTGCGATGGAAAAAGCCGAGCAATTGTTGGGTGTTACCATGCAGGAGCCAGGTTGTTCTAGACTTGTATCGGTAGATGTTGAAGAAGCGGCCGCTATGATCGATGCTTAGCGTCTATTTATCGTTGAATCGGCTAAATTAGTCCCTAGATCAAACGACAGTGAACAGGGTACAATGGGCCCCGATTTGTTCCGAGGTTTCCTAGTATGAAAATACTAATCCTCGTTGTTAATTTTAAGTTGCTTTCGGTCGCTGAATTCAGAGCTTGTATTTGCTCATTCGGTATAGGTCAGACCGTCATATTTTTAGGATAAGGAATTCATGGATATTAGTTTGCGTGAATGGTTAATTTTAGTGGGGTTGCTTGTTGTTGCAGCGATCCTTGTCCACGGTTATCTGCATATGCGTCGTCATAAGCTGGAAACCACTTCTGAGTTCAGTAATATACCCGTTTCTGACGATTGTAACGGTGAGCTGCCTAATGGCGGTGCTCGTATACGTGATGAAGATCTGGAGAGACATGAACCCACATTAAACCAGGATTTTGTTGATGTTTCTGATTCTTATAATGAATCTGGAACGGGCGTTCCTGTTTTGATGGATTCTGTGTCTGTCTCCGAAGATCCATTAGATGTGTCCTCTCAAGGCAGCTTGGATTTCTCCGTATCAGATGATCAAGCTGGCGTTGCTGATGGTGTGTCAGAAGCAGAAAATACTGAATCAGAGACAACTAATGAACCAGTAGGGCTGTCTGAGATCAGTGCTCAGTCTGAAGACATTTTGATGAAATCTTCTGATGCGGCGCCTGCAGAACTGAACGTTCCGAAAATGTCAGAACGCCGTCAGCAGTTGGAAAAATGTCGCTTAACACATGAACATTTAGGTCCGACAGAAAATCCGGAACGCGTATTTATGCTGCATGTGGCGGCTAAAGATGAAGAACGCGGCTTTAATTGTGGTCGATTGGTGGATGTTGCTGCAGCCTGTGGTTTGCGTCACGGCAAGATGGATATTTTTCATCGTCATCAGGAAGACAACGGTCAGGGCAAAGTTCAGTTCAGTATGGTCAGTTCTGTGAATCCTGGTAGTTTTGATCTTGATAAAGTGGACGATCAGTGGACGCCGGGTGTGACCTTCTTCATGAGCTTACCTGGTCCAACAAACAACATTCAAGCGTTCGATTATATGTATGAGATGGCGAAAGTTATCGCTAAAAATATGCATGGTGAAGTGCGTGACGAGCAGCATAGTGTTATGACAACTCAAACAGCAGAACACATTCGTCAGGAAATTTTGGATTACGAACGTAAACGTCGATTGTCTCAAAACGCTGGTTAGTTACCAGCTCAAAAATAATATGTGCATCAGGCTCCAATGGGAGCCTTTTTATTTTCAATAATTTGTAGGTTGTAAGGTAACAGATATGTCTGAGCAAATTGGTTTGTTTGGTGAATCAGAGAACAATGATGCTAATGAAGCAAGTTCAATGATGGACGTATCTAAACGGGTCTCGGAGCTTCATCATCTGCTCCATAAATACAATCATCAATACTATGTGCTGGACGATCCAAGCGTTCCTGACAGTGAATATGATGCGTTATTTCAGGAACTGAAGTCTTTGGAGGCTGAGCATCCTGAGTTCATAACGCCGGATTCTCCCACTCAGCGTGTGGGCGATAAGCCGCTTTCCGCGTTTGAAACTGTGACTCATGAGCTTCCAATGTTATCTTTGGATAATGTGTTTGATGAGTCAGAGTTTCGGGCATTTGATCAGCGTATTAAAAAAATGTTGGGGATAACGGACTCTGAGATTATTGAGTACGCTTGTGAGCCGAAGCTGGATGGCATTGCGGTCAGTTTGTTATATGAGAACGGTTTATTAGTTCGTGGTGCAACCCGAGGTGACGGTACACAAGGTGAAGATATTACCTTGAATGTGCGAACCATTCCGTCCATTCCTTTGAAGTTGGAAGGAGAGGGCTATCCGCAGCGCTTAGAGGTTCGTGGTGAAGTCTACATGCCTAAGAAGGGCTTCAACCGACTCAATGAAATCGCCAAAGCGGCGGGTGAGAAAACCTTTGTAAACCCTCGAAATGCGGCAGCGGGTAGCCTGAGACAACTTGATCCTAAATTAACGGCTAAGCGTCCCTTGGAGTTTTGCTGTTACTCTGCCGGTGTGGTTGAAGGTGGTTCATTGCCCGAGAGTCACTATGCGGTATTGAATCAGTTTAAAGCCTGGGGCTTTTTGACTAACAAAGAGATGGCCTGTGTTCAGGGAATTGATGAATGCTTAGCCTACTATCAAAACCTTCATGCAAAGCGTGATGATTTAGCGTATGAAATTGACGGTATTGTATTTAAGGTCAACCGTTTTGATCTGCAAAAACGCTTAGGGTTTGTGTCTCGCGCTCCCCGATGGGCGGTGGCGCATAAGTTTCCTGCTCAGGAAAAAATTACGGTCTTGCAAGACGTCGAATTTCAAGTGGGCCGAACCGGTGCGATTACCCCTGTCGGGCGTTTGGAACCGGTATTTGTGGGCGGTGTGACCGTATCAAACGTGACGCTTCATAATATGGATGAGGTTGAGCGTTTGGGGCTGATGATTGGTGATTCAGTGATTGTCCGTCGAGCGGGGGATGTGATTCCGCAAGTGGTTAAGGTGGTTGAAGACAGACGCCCTGAGAATGCGGTGGCTGTATCCTTGCCTGACGATTGCCCTGTTTGTCATTCAGAAATTGAACGGGTTGAGGGCGAGGCCGTTGCTCGATGCACTGGTGGGTTAATCTGTGCTGCTCAACGTAAACAAGCCTTTATCCACTTTGCGTCACGCAAGGCGATGGATATTGATGGCTTGGGCGAAAAATTAATTGAAGTGTTGGTCGATAAGAATATGGTTACCAGTTTAGGAGATTTGTTCCGACTTGAGGCCAAGGATGTGGCAGCCCTTGATCGTATGGGGGAGAAATCCGCCGAGAAATTGATTAACTCTTTGTCTGCAAGTAAACAAACCACCTTAGCTAAGTTTCTGTATTCATTAGGGATTCGTGAAGTCGGTGAGGCCACAGCTCAAAATCTGGCTAAGGCATTTGGAAAGCTGGATGCCATCATGAATGCTTCTATGGAGCAGCTTACGGCGGTTGAAGACATCGGGCCGATTGTCGCTGAGCATATTCTTCATTTCTTTGAAAATGAAGCCAACCGGGCAGTGGTAACGGACTTGGTTGAGTTAGGTTTGGCTTGGGATGATGTTGAAGTGCTGAATCCTGTTGAGCTCCCTTTGAACGGTCAGACTTGGGTTCTAACCGGAACGTTGGAGCAAATGTCTCGCACCGAAGGGAAGGAGAAGCTGCAAGCGTTAGGTGCTAAGGTGGCAGGCAGTGTGTCTAAGAAAACCCATTGTGTGGTTGCCGGTCCAGGCGCGGGTTCCAAACTGACGAAAGCTCAAGATCTGGGGGTAGATGT
This sequence comes from Litoribrevibacter albus, assembly GCF_030159995.1. Taxonomy (NCBI): domain Bacteria; kingdom Pseudomonadati; phylum Pseudomonadota; class Gammaproteobacteria; order Oceanospirillales; family Oceanospirillaceae; genus Litoribrevibacter; species Litoribrevibacter albus. The sequence goes on from NZ_BSNM01000015.1 coordinate 466,801, forward strand.
CTTGGATGAAGCTGCTTTCATTGAAATGCTTAACCAGTATGGAATTACCGTTTAATGCTTTTGAGTGAACCGGACTTGATCTTGGTAGTGGATCGTTAAATACTTTCGAGAGTTTTATTGGATGTTGGATGGTTTAATGTTTCGTCTACCGTTGTTTTTATTGATCGGAATATCGCTCATCTTGGCGGGGTGTTCATCGCAGCCAAAAAACATCAATAATGTGTGCTCGATTTTTGATGAAAACTACGATTGGTATGAAGCGGCTGTAGATGTTCAGAAAAAATGGGGCGTTCCTATTCATGTCACAATGGCGTTTATTCATCAGGAATCAAAGTTCGTTAGTGACGCTCAGCCTCCCAGAACTACCTTTCTTTGGATCTTTCCTGGCCCCCGGCCTTCCAGTGCTTATGGTTACGCCCAAGCACTGGATGAAACCTGGGATCACTACATAAGTTCAACGAAAAACTATGGTGCGGACCGGGATGATTTTGACGATGCCGTGGACTTTATTGGTTGGTATAACTTCACCAGTCATAAAAGGAATGGCATCTCGAAGTGGAATGCCAAACACCTCTATCTTGCATATCATGAAGGTCATGGCGGTTACTCTCGTCGAACCTACAACCAAAAGAAATGGCTGCTGAAGGTGTCGGATAAAGTTCAACGTCGGGCCTCGCAGTACTTACGTCAGTACAAAACCTGTAAAGCAGATCTGGAACGTGGTTGGTTCAGTCGCACGTTTCTTTAATTTTTAGGAATACCTCATGGCCATTGAAGTACCTTGGCAACAATTATCCAGTGATGCGCTTGAAGGGCTGATGGAAGCTTACATTTCGCGGGAAGGAACAGACTACGGTGAAGTGGAATGTTCCCTATCGGAGAAGAAAGCACAACTCCTTCAACAATTAAAGAATGGACATGTCTTAATCGTTTTTGATGAGGAGTCAGAGAGCTGTAACTTGCTCACCAAAGAACAATGGCGTCAGCTTCAAAGCCGTTCCGCTGAAGATGAGTATTTTGGGTACTGAGATTTGGGTACTCAGTTTCAAAATATACGTGATAATAAGTGCATATCTATAGATGATCAGAGTGTGCTTTTCGCTGTCTTCTTTTGAATCTTCAGTGTGTCTGTCCAGTGCTTAATATGCTCGGGGATATCCGGCGTGGTTAGTTCATCTAAGCTTTTCAGGTTAGGCCCTTTGCCTGCCTTAAACGCTTCTTCGATAACCTGCTTAATTGAGATGATGCCTTTGCTGTTCTCAGAGTTTTTGTTCAGAATCAGGCCCCTGCTGTAACAAATGGCAGAAGTCTTTCCTGCTTGATTTAAAATCCTGTGTTCCAGATAAAAATAGCTTCGATCCCAACAAATTAACTTTGACGTGACTGTAAATACTTCAAAAGGTGAGAGCTCCTTGAAGTAGCTGATGGTTCGGGCATTTATGATCGGAGTCCAATTCAATTGCTTCAGGGTCGCTACCAATCCTAATTGGCTGAAAATCTGTATATGACTGAGGTCAAATAGATTGGCGTACCGGGTATTTGTCATGTGCCCGTTGAAATCTAAGTCAGTTGGCCATACCCGAGATTTGAAGACTGAGGTATCATCGATTGCCATAGAACGGGATTTTCTAAGCAATAACCATAATCGAAGCAATCTGAAATATAACTTCATTAACCAGTGACCTGTGTGTACACGGAGAGCTGGAAGATTCTACCTGTTTCAGTCAGTAGGGGAAATGATTTGTCTGAACACATACATCTAGAAAAATTTAAAGAAAGCAGTACGACTGATCGCCGCTTTGTGGCCTGGGATGTCATCATGATATTGGTGCTGTTTTCCAACTTATCTTTTCTGGTAATTGATTGGTTGCTGACCTGGAGTACTTTGAGCTCGTTCTGGCAATCAATGTCAGGCGAAGCGTATCAATGGTATCTTGATGTTATTTCTGCCAATTTTGTGTGGATTGATGGTGCATTTGTTTCATTTTTCCTGGCTGAATTTTGTATTCGATGGACCATCAGTCTTAAGCGTAAAGAATACCCTGGTGTTTTTTTCTTTCCTCTCTTTCACTGGTACGACCTGCTTGGTTGTATTCCGCTTGCCGAATTCAGATGGTTGCGTCTTTTGCGTGTGATCTCTGTGTTGTTACGCTTGCACAGAATGGGGGTGGTTAACCTGAAAGATAACTACTTTTATCGCCGCTTTGTGAAGTATCACGATATTTTGGTGGAAGAGGTTTCTGATAAGGTCGTGTTGAATGTCCTTGATGGCATGAAAGCCGAATTTGACCAGGATTATCCTTTGGGTAAAAAGATCATGGAAAATGTGTTTTTACCTAACAAAGCAGAACTGATCCGTTGGATTTCTGCGGGCATCGAAGACTTTATTGCCGATCATTATCAGCAGAATAAAGCTCGAATTGAGCAGAATATTCGTGATCGTGTAGAAACGGCGGTGGAATCTCAATCGGAACTTAAAACGTTGGAAAAGCTGCCTGTGGTTGGTGATAAGATCAGTCAGGAAATTCAGCGGGTAGTGTCTGATGTGGTCTGGCAGGTCATGGATGGCTTGATTTCTGATATAGCAACGGATGGAAAAGAGCCGGATATGGATTCTATCATTGATGCGGTTCTGTCTACCTTTAGTGAAGAAAATCCAAGACTTCACCAGCTAACCCGGAATATGAGTATCCAAACTATTGAAGTGGTGAAAGAGAAAGTTGCTGTTAAAAACTGGCGGCAAATCTAACGGGATTTATTGTCTTCGTGTTCCCAAGGGTCGTTAAAGAAAAGAGGGGCGCTGACATTCAGTCTGATACCTCGGATATAACGGCCGTTCAGGTATTCGGCAATGCCATTGATGACCGCTCTCGATTCTACATTGAGACGAACCCAGACTATGGTTTGGTCATTGTCGAAATCGCCCTGAATCAATATATTTTTCACTCTGGGGCTATCATTAAACAGGTTCATCACTTCCTGTTCTGTGATGTCTGCTGGAGCTTGGTCAATACGAATAAACATCTCCTTGCGTCCTACTTATTTCTTGGTTTTATTGATTCTAATCTTAGTTCATTTCTACAGGATTAGTTTTTACTTAATTTTTGTAGGCTAGCTCTCTCAAACAATATGATTAGGCTTTATAATGTATTGAATTTACTAAGAAACTAAAGAACCGCTTCCGAGTTTGTTTTCGACAACTTAATTTGGCTGCGGGTCAAGGATCGAGTTATGAACCCTTCCCAGAAGAGAACGTTTCTACAAGTGCTGTTTCATCCGGCACGTAGGTTGATGGATCGTCTCTCTTATCTTCAGAAATTTACATTGATCAGTGCTGTTTTCCTCTTGCCGGTTGCCTTGTTGGGTTATGGACTGGTAACTGAAATTCAAAGAAATTTGGCCGTTGCCAAGGTTGAGCAGCAAGGGTTGTTGATGCTCTCCAAGTCGTTCAAGTTAATTCGTGAGGCTTCTGAATACCGGGATCGTTCAATTATTCTCAGAGTGAATGATTTAGATGCCATACGTCTTCAGTTAGACGCGCAACGAGAACAAGTTGAATTGATGCTCAACGAGTTAAAAGAAGTGGTGGATCGATTTGATGACGATGAGATTGATCATCAGTTCAAGCAGGTGCATGTCAGCTGGAAGCAGCTAAACAGCTATTCCTCCGGCGCACAGGGTGGGCCACATATTCAATTCAAGTACTATGACAGCTTCGTTCGAACGATTCAGGTGTTGGTAGATGTCATTGGCTATCGTACCAAGCTTGTTCATGATCCCAACTTAAACACCTTCTTACTGATTAATATGTTGTCTGATGATATGCCTATCGCCTTGAGAGAATTGGGGCGGGCGCGAGCTTATGGCGCCTATGCATTGAATCAACTTAGCATTGAACACAATACCTATTTGGAGCTGGATGAAATCTATGACGATTTAACGGACAGCTTCCACTTGTTAAGTAATAACCTGGGCTATGCCGTTGCAGAGAATAAAACCTTCCATCTACCTCTTCAGAGAGGGGTTGATCGTGTCATTACTGGTGTTTTGGAAGGGCGAGATCTGATGTACAACGAGATCATAGAAGCGGATAAACGTCTTTTAATCTGGCAAGACTATTACCAGCAAATGAGCGATATCCATCAGGTGATGTATCAGTTTATTGATACGTTAGTGGAAATTGTTGAGCAGCAGCTTAAGAGCCGGTTGGATCAGGAAAGTAATAAGCTCATAGGTTTCATAGCATTAACAGGCTTATTGCTAATTATCGTAATTTTCTTGTATGCGGGCATGTATTTATCCGTACATCAGATGCTTAGGTCTTTTGTTGAGAAATCGCGTGCGGTGGCAAATGGTGAGTTGGATACGCAAATGCCGGAAGTCACCAGAGATGAAATGCGTGATTTAGCTCTGAATTTTAATCAAATGGTGTCTCAGTTAGCTAAGAACCAGCAAGACTTGATCGAAGCTCGAAAAATGGCAGCACTCGGTCAGTTGGTGGCTGGTGTTGCACATGAAATGAATACGCCGCTCGGTATTGCACTTACGTCAGTGAGCTTTCTTGAAGAGCAGATGGCGAAAGTGAACCAAAACTATACGGAAGGCCGGTTATCTACCGCCGACTTCCAGAATATGATTTTTGCGAGCACAGAATCACTGGGACTTATCGTCCGCAACCTTAACAAAGCGTCCAGCATTGTGTCTGCATTTAAGATGCTCTCAGTCAAACCTGAGCCGGAGATGTGGGAAGCTGTTAACTTGGTTGGCTTTCTTTCCAAGTTACCGGACAACCTTAATCTGAGTGTCGAATGGAAACAGAAGTGTGTTTTTGAGTGTGATTCGAATGTTGAGGTCTATATCGACTTGAGCAAACTCTCTACCTTGTTGGAGATTCTAATCAATAACGCTTTTCAGCATGGATATGATCAGGATGAGATTGGTCCCGTCTATATCCGGGCAACTCTAGAGGATGAGTCTCTAATCCTTCAGGTAGAGGATCATGGTAAAGGGATTGATGAGCATATGCTTCAACATATCTTCGACCCGTTTGTAACCTCGTCACGCATGAGTGGCGTTGCCGGTTTGGGATTACATATCGCCTATAACATCGTGACTCAGGCAATGTACGGACATATTAAGTGTGTATCTGAGTTGGGCACGATGACCCGGTTTGAGATTAAGATACCGAAGGATTTCAGAGAGCAGCTTTAGCTGCTCTCTTTTTTTGAAAGGATTTCGAAGAGATTAGAATAAACCTAACGCGGCATCTGTGTAGCGCGTTGGTTGACGTGGTAGACCTTCAACGGTTTCATGAGGGTTTAGTTCCAAGCCACCGGATGGAATGTTCATGAAGGCGCCCAGAAAGGTCTGAGTGAAGTTTTCATCCACAACCATTGTCTTGTTGCCGGTACGCACGTTATTGCCGTAAGAAGGGTTTAGGTTGCCGTTTGGATCGATTGCCCAAGCGATGTCTTTACTTTGTGATGATATGAAGAAGTTATTTACCATGCCATTATCACTGGCTTTACCTACTTCCATCGACTGGAACTTATTTAAAGGCTGACAGGTATCTGTTCCGGTAGAGGTTCTACAGTCTTCAGGTGTAATTTCCAGAAGATATGAATCCGGGATTAAACCAGCACTGATGTCGTCACCGTCCAGAATACCAATGAAGTTCGCACGAATAGGGTCCAGGCTACCGCTGTTTTCACCGTTTTGGTCACCGTCTTCGCCGTATTGCAGATAGGCTTGGCCTTCAACCTGAACGGGAATGAAACCAAATACCCATTCCGTACCTTTAATGAGTACGTCAATGTTACCGGTCAAACTTTGGATATCTCCTGAGAATACGCCGCCGGCTTGCTCGAAGCCGATACGGAATCCGATAACTTCACGTGTGCCATCTGGGCGGTTTTCAAAGGCAAACTCTAAGAAAGGGTTTACTGTTTTAAACGGATGGTCGATAACAGATCCGTCGCTCAGTTTCTCATAGTGACCAAGCGCGAAGTCTTTAACGCTGATATCCGCGTCATTCACTTCTTGCAGACGGCTTGGATCACATCCGGATGCAGGGCAGGGCTCACCATTTTCATAACGATCAAATTTACCCAGTTCTAGATTATCAATGGACAAATGCGTTTCCATATCTGCGCCAATATTGATTCGGTAAAACTCGGTATCAATTTCTTCAGGCTGTCCGCTAAAACCTGCCGTTGTCTGAGTAACGTTATAGTTATCAATGGTGATAAAGGCTTGTCCGGTGTATTCGGATAATAGCCCGTCATCCATAGGAACCAGTTCTGCATGAGAAAGCGGTATACAGCTTGTCATTAACAGTGTGATCAGAGGCTTTGAAAGGTTCATAGTTACCCTTTAATAATTATTGTTATTTTGGGGGAGTATAGCTGCTCCCTCTTGGATCACTGTGATGTTGGTCACAGTGGTCTGAGGATGGCGTTACCGGTCATAAATGGCGTAAATACACAATTTGATTAATTAGTAACCTAATAATACGGTTTGTGTGAACTGGTTCACAATAGATGTTTACCAAACTTAACAGTATTTACAAAAATCAACAGAACTTTTTCAAACTTGTTTAGTCGGACAGCTTTTAATATAGTGCCAAGTTGATTGAACGCTTGTTTAATTAAAACGTTGTAGTTGCAGGTAAGTTATAAGATGTCAAAAGCTACTGTAGGTCGTCCTTCAAATAATGAAGGTCACTCGTCTGTTCGTGAACGCTTGTTGAGTGCTGCCAAGAAGTGTTTCTTGGAAGAAAGTTATGAGAAGGTCTCGACCAGAAAAGTAGCAGCTCAGGCTGATACTAGCATCGCGATGATCCGATACTACTTTGGAAGCAAAGAAGGCTTGTATCAGGAGTTGATTCGTACCCAATTTGTTCCTATTTCCGAGCGAATTCAATCGTTACAGAGTTCTGACGATGTAACCAGCCTGGAGTCTTTCTTTAAGGTCTACTACGAAACGATGTTGCCTGATCATCAGTTTCCGATTCTGATAATGCGAACGCTGACAATGGGGCAGGGGCCAAGCCGGAAGTTTATTTTGGATCATGTGGTTGAGCCAATGAGGCGTTCGTTTCGTAAGCTGATTATAAAGCTGCAAGAGAAAGACAAAATCGATGCTACTTTGGATGCGGATATGATTGGAATAAATATGATCAGTCTGGCTGTGATGCCTATGCTGGCCAAGAATATTTTTGAGTATCAAATTGGCGAAACCTTAGGGATCGATTTCTACCTAAAGTTGGCAGAGCATAATGGTCGACTACTAAAAAGTGGACTTCAAACTCTTTAGAGTACTGACTTTAGAGTACCGACTTTAGAGTGACGTTTTCAGAAAAAGGATGTTGCTTGGGTTTTTATTCTGTTGAACTATCCTTCAGAGTTTTTTCGAGCACGTTACAGACATGCTTGAGTACTTCAATGCGGGCGTAATGTTTACTGTTGGAGGGGATGAGTCGCCACGGGGCGTAACTTGTTGATGTCTTGTCGATCATATCGTTGATGGTAATTTCATAGTCTGTCCACTTTTCCCGGTTGCGATAGTCTTCTTCGGTAATTTTGTGGTGCTTGTATGGAATGGTCTCTCGTTCCTTGAAACGCTCCAGTTGTTCTTCCTTGTCAATGTGAAGCCAGAATTTGATGACGGGAATGCCTTTGTCGTGCAGTTGTCGTTCAAAGTCGTTTATCTCGTCATAAGCGCTTTGCCATTCATTGTCGCTGGCAAAACCTTCCACTCGTTCAACCAAGACTCGACCGTACCAACTTCGGTCAAAAATACTCATTCGGCCAGCTCTTGGTATTTTTCGCCAGAATCGCCAGAGGTAATGGTGTGCAGATTCTTCATCGGTTGGGGCGGCAACAGGAATCACACGATAAAAGCCTGCATCGATTGATGAGGTCAGACGGCGAATACAACCTCCTTTGCCAGCGGCGTCCCAACCTTCAAAGACGATGACACAGGATTTATCCATTTCCTGAAATTGATAAATCAGATGGCTGGCTTTGTGTTGCCAGTATTTAAGCTCGTGCTTATAAGTCTTTTTGTCCAAGTGCTTTGAAAGGTCGATCGTATCAAGGTGATTCTTTTGAGAGGTTGTTTCGTGTTGCCTGCCTGTCTTGCTATCTTCATTTGGCTGTACGTTATCGGTGGCTGATCTATTCAATCGAGCACGGATTTTTTCAGCGATAAGTTTTCCAACGTGCAAATTACGCTGATACAGATCTGATGATTCAATTATGTGCCAGGAGCTTGAATCGCTGTCTGTGTCCTTTAAGGTTTTTTGAATGACCGTTTTTGCTCGATCAAAATCACTGTAGATGAGCTGATCCTTTTGATGGATTTGCCATACCTTATGAAGGTATTTACGTTCGATCTTTAAACGATGTTTTAACTCTTCTTCTGGAAGGTGAAGCCAGATTTTGATGATTAACATCCCGCGAGCAGTTAATGTGGCTTCAAACGCGTTACTGTACTCAATTCTTTTAGTAAATTGTTTTTCATCGATCTGATCGATCAAATACTCAATGATGCTGTAGGACGTCCAATCTCTAAGGCATAAGCCAATTACGCCGTTTTGTGGTAAATCCTTCCAGTAACGCCACATGAAGGGTTTCTGTTGCTCTTCTTCTGTTGGAAGGCCGTAGGCGTTGGCTTGAAGGAAACGAGAGTCCATCCATTCATGCAGTAAATTCAAGGTCTCGTGGCGGCCGGAACGATCATCACCACTTATGACGATCAGGACAGGGAAATCCGCATCTTTCAGCGCTATCTGCAGTTGGATTAACTCAGCTCTAAGCGCTTTAACCTGTTCTTTGTATTTACTCTTCTTCATGAAGTCGCTTCCAATGCCCTTCGTCTCTGGTGGTTATTCATTTTCGATGGCTAGTCGTTTTTGTGGGTAGTCATTTTTAGTGGTCTGTTGTTTTTGATGGACAGCCATTTTTGATAGTTAACTATTTGAGTCTACAACATTTGAATCGCTTCATTCACCGAAAGACGGGCTGACGTATACATTAGGGAAGAGCGTCGGAGAGGTTAATTGAAAAAGAAAAGAGACAGGAGGAGAGGTTAATTGAAAAAGAAAAGAGACAGGAGGAGAGGGAAATAACGGAATTCAGAGGCGGGAAGATGAACCAGCAATGCTGGTCCATCTGAAGGCTTAAGCTAGTTTATCAGACGCAACGTGGTAGTTAGGGTCTTCAACAACATTCACTTCAACCAAATCACCGGCTTTCTCAAGTAACTCCTTACATTCACCGCTTAGGTGACGTAAGTGAAGCGTTTTGCCAGCTTTGATGTAGCGTTCAGCCAAGGTATCCAGTGCTTCAATCCCTGAGTGATCTGATACTCTGGAGTGTTGGAAATCGATGATGACGTCATCAGGGTCTTTCGATGGATCAAACAACTCCAGGAAGTTGGCAACAGAGCCAAAGAACAGAGGGCCGTGCAGCTTGTAAATACGGCTCGCACCTTTATCTTCAGCCACTACATTGATGTGTTTAGCGTGTTCCCATGCGAATACCAAAGCAGAAACGATAACACCCACGATGACGGCAATGGCTAAGTCGGTTGCAACTGTAACCCCAGAAACCAACACGAGTACAAAGGCGTCCTGTTTCGGGATCTTTTTCATGATGCGGAAGCTGGACCACTCGAAGGTGCCAATCACCACCATAAACATTACGCCAACCAATGCGGCCACCGGAATCTGTTCAATCAAATCCGAGGCAACCAAAACATACAGCAATAGGAACACAGCTCCGGTGATTCCAGATAGGCGTCCACGGCCACCAGAGTTCACGTTGATCATACTCTGACCGATCATGGCACAACCGCCCATACCACCAAAGAAGCCGGTAGTAACGTTTGCAGCGCCCTGAGCAATACATTCTTTGTTGCTTCGGCCGCGAGTCTCTGTCAATTCATCAATCAGGCTTAACGTCAGTAGACTTTCAATCAGACCAATCGCTGCCAGAATGAATGCGTATGGAAGAATGATGTACAAAGTCTCCAGATTCAAAGGAACCATCGGGATGTGGAATTCAGGAAGGCCACCGCCAATAGAAGCAACATCACCTACCGTTTTGGTGTTCAAATCTAGACCGATCACGGCCAGAGAAACTACGATGATGGCAACAAGAGATGACGGAATAGCTGTCGTAAGCTTTGGAAGGAAATGAATAATAAACATGGTCACAGCGATCAGACCGAGCATCATGTACAGCATGTTGCCTTCCATCCACTCTGCGGTGCCGGTTGTAGGATTCTCAATCTGGAACTGACCTAGCTGTGCCAGGAAGATAACAATGGCCAAGCCATTTACGAAACCGAGCATCACAGGGTGGGGCACCATCCGAATAAATTTCCCCAGCTTAAATATCCCGGCCGAAATCTGAATGATGCCCATAAGAACAACAGTGGCAAACAGATATTCAACACCATGTTGACTCACTAATGACACCATTACAACCGCAAGTGCACCAGTTGCACCTGAGATCATGCCAGGGCGTCCACCAAAGACAGCAGTGATCAAACCAACGAAGAACGCAGCGTACAAACCTACAAGAGGTTCAACACCGGCTACAAATGCGAAAGCAACGGCTTCCGGAACGAGCGCAAGAGAAACGGTTAATCCTGAGAGGAAGTCGTTCTTTGCGTTAGCAGGAGTATATCTATTAATCAGAGAGAACATTCTGTGCCCTTTTATCAGGTAACGAACTGAGGGGTATTCAGTGATGCCACTACCTGGTTATTCATTATGTAAGCAATCGCCGGATCTGAAGGATCGTGAAAAGTGCTTGGTTAAAAAACGGGCGGCATTCTATCAAATTTATCCCTTTGCAGACAGGGGGAAAAGAAAACCCAAAACAGTGCAATTTGGAAGTCACTAGATGTCCATGCACTTTCTTTGTACATTTTGACCCATATTCATGAAATGAATAGCGGATATAATCAAGATTTTCTGCATTTATAGCTAAAAATACCCAGGCTTGCCTTTAATTTATAGGGGCTCCTAACCTATAATCCCGCCGATATTTTTGTAGGGGAGCCACGTGTGCCCCTGGCCAGTGACCGGAAAAACATAATGGTCACGGAATAACTTGATATTGAGTGAGATGTTCACATGAGCTTGTATTCAGAATACCTAGCAGAGATTGAGGTTCGTAAAGCGGATCTTGGCCTAAACCCAAAACCAATCGATAGCGCGGAATTGCTATCTGAGATCATTGCCCAGATCAAAGACACTGGCAATGCTGAGCGCGAAGCGTCTCTAAACTTCTTCATCTACAACACGCTTCCAGGTACTACTCCTGCTGCTGGTGTTAAAGCTGAATTCCTAAAAGCCATCGTTTTGGGCGAAGAAAAAGTTGAAGAAATCTCTCCTGAGTTTGCTCTAGAACAGCTTTCTCACATGAAAGGTGGTCCTTCTGTTAAGGTTCTTCTTGATATCGCTCTTTCTGACGATGCTCAAGCTAAAGCTGCAGGTGAAGTGCTTAAGTCTCAAGTATTCCTATACGATGCTGATACAACTCGTCTTGCTGATGCTTTCAAAGCAGGCAACGCCATCGCCAAAGACATCCTAGAAAGCTACGCGAAGGCAGAGTTCTTCACTAAGCTTGACGATATCCCAGAGAAAATCGACGTTGTTACTTACATTGCAGCAGAAGGTGATATCTCTACTGACCTTCTTTCTCCTGGTAACCAATCTCACTCACGTGCTGACCGTGAACTACACGGCCTGTGCATGATCTCTCCAGAAGCTCAACAAGAAATCGTTGAACTAGGTAAGAAGCACCCTAACGCGAAAGTAATGCTTATCGCTGAAAAAGGTACTATGGGTGTTGGTTCTTCACGTATGTCTGGTGTGAACAACGTTGCACTTTGGGCTGGTGAAAAAACGTCTCCATATATTCCGTTCATCAACAACCGTCCTGTTGTTGCGGGTACTAACGGTATCGCACCGATCTTCCTAACTACGGTTGGTGTAACGGGTGGTATTGGTCTAGACCTTAAAAACTGGGTACAGAAAAAAGACGAAAACGGCGAAATCGTTCGTGATGCAAACGGCGATGCAGTACTAGAAGAAGCATACTCTGTTGCGACTGGTACTGTTCTAACCATCGATACTAAAGCTAAGAAGCTTTACAACGGCGACAAAGAACTTGTAGACGTTTCTTCTGCATTCACTCCACAAAAAGTGGAATTCATGAAAGCGGGCGGTTCTTACGCTGTAACGTTCGGTAAGAAAATCCAAACGTTTGCTGCTGAAACTCTAGGTATCGAAGCACCAGTTGTTTACGCTGCGTCTAAAGAAATTTCTAACGAAGGCCAAGGCCTAACAGCTGTTGAAAAGATCTTCAACCGTAATGCTGTTGGTGTTACTTCTAAGACTCCACTACACACGGGTTCTGACGTTCGCGTTAAAGTGAACATCGTAGGTTCTCAGGATACTACTGGTCCTATGACGTGTCAGGAACTGGAAGCGATGGCTGCTTCTACTATTTCTCCAAGTGTTGATGGTGCTTTCCAATCTGGTTGTCACACAGCTTCTGTATGGGACAACAAAGCTAAGGCGAACACGCCTAAGCTAATGGCATTCATGAACGCATTCGGCGTAATCACTGCACGTGACCCGAAAGGCGTTTACCACTCAATGACTGACGTAATCCACAAAGTATTGAACGACATCACTGTGGATGACCGTGCAATCATCATTGGTGGTGACTCTCACACCCGTATGTCTAAAGGTGTAGCGTTCGGTGCTGACTCTGGTACGGTTGCAATCGCACTGGCTACTGGTGAAGCAGCAATGCCGATCCCTGAGTCTGTAAAAGTTACCTTTAAAGGTGCTATGAAGCCTCACATGGACTTCCGTGACATCGTTCACGCGACTCAAGCTCAAATGCTTAAGAAGTTCAACGGCGAAAACGTTTTCCAAGGTCGTGTAATCGAAGTACAAATCGGTACTCTACTTGCTGACCAAGCGTTCACCTTCACTGACTGGACTGCAGAAATGAAAGCGAAAGCTTCTATCTGTATCTCTACTGACGAAACGCTAATCAAGTCTCTAGAACTTGCTAAGTCTCGTATCCAGATCATGATCAACAAAGGTATGGAAAACGAAGCTGGCATGCTACAAGGTCTTATCGACCTAGCTGACAAGCGTATCGCTGAAGTTAAATCTGGTGAAGCACCTGCGCTTGCTCCAGACGACAACGCTAAGTACTACGCTGAGCTTGTAGTTGATCTAGACGCTATCGACGAGCCAATGATCGCTGACCCGGATGTTAACAATGACGACATCTCTAAGCGTTACACGCACGATGTGATCCGTCCTACTTCTTACTACGATGGCCGTGAAGTTAACCTAGGCTTCGTTGGTTCTTGTATGGTTCACAAAGGCGACATGCAGATCATCGCTGCTATGCTTCGTAACCTTGAGAAGAACGGTCCTATCACGTTCAAAGCGCCTCTAGTTGTTGCTCCACCAACGTACAACATCGTTGATGAGCTAAAAGCAGAAGGCGACTGGGATATCCTAGCGAAATACGCTGGCTTCACTTTCGATGACGAGCATCCAAAAGAAGCTGCACGTACTTCTTACGAAAACATCCTTTATCTAGAGCGCCCAGGATGTAACCTATGTATGGGTAACCAAGAGAAAGCTGCTCCTGGTGACACTGTACTAGCAACATCTACTCGTTTGTTCCAAGGCCGTGTTGTAGAAGATACTGCTGAGAAGAAAGGTGAATCTCTACTAGGTTCTACGCCAATGGTTGTTCTTTCAACTATCCTTGGTCGTTTCCCAACTCTAGAAGAGTACAAAGCAGCGGTTGAAGGAATTAACCTAACTAGCTTCGCGCCACCTTCTGAAGATCTAGCTGTACCAGTTAAAATCGTTGGCTAAGACGATTTGATTGGACAAGAGCCTTACTACTTCACTGCAAGTGGTGAGGCTCTGATATAAAGGTTAGATTTTGAGGCTTTGAAAAGGGCTGATTCAGACGCACAAAAGATCAATGACGACAGAGCGGATTTAAGATTGGTTTAAATCAACTTATGTAGCTTACTGAACTGATCGGCTTCTACTGAAAGCAAAATCTGACTGAATAAAAAAACCGGCACTCGAAAGAGGCGCCGGTTTTTTTGTGGTTTCTGACAATGTTTATGGGTATTTCTTAGTAGGCTAAATGTTTTACTAATATGACGACTTGATACTAATCTCATTAATAATTTGGAAACTCAAGGCAATGATTTTAAAGGTTTAATAATATGAGTATGTGGCTGCTAGATAATAAAGAGTGGGTAAAATCTCGCAAAGAGCATTGGAAATCCATAAAACCAAAACTTGATATGTTGATCAATGTAGAGCGATCACAGAAAAAGTTACTAAAGGAATATTATTTAACTGGAAATACTGATCAAGAGTTGTTTCAACAGATACAAGGTTATCCTTTGTTTCAGTTGTGGTTTGATCCTGATCAGAGTGAAGAGCATTGGAATACTATAAAGAATTCATCAAGAGCTCCACACTTTGAAAATGCTAGGAATATTTTTTGTCAAATAATAGTTGGGCTATCGCATAAATATGCTCCTGATGGGAGTAGTTTTTTTGATGGTCTTGAGGAAAAGTTGCATAACTTTTTTGGCCTTCATCGATTAGATGTAATCGATTATCCTGATTACAGCGAAAAACAGTTTAAACATTTAGCAAAAAAAAGTTTAAGAACTTGTAGAGGTTTAGGAAACTATCTGAATCTTAAAGATGAACCACACCCATATGATGTTACAAGATTGGACGCAGGTATGTGGCGGGACGCAATGGTCTTAGCCTTTGAAGAAGATTATGTGGGCCTAAAGCGTTTAGTTCAGTCTGTTGATAAGGTGCTTGCTGCCCCTTCTGGGCATCATGAATATATTGTAAGGCTTGCTGAAGAGCTTAACGGTTATTTTGATGATCCTGAGTTTTCAGATGAAGCTAAGAAAACAATTCAAAAATATCGTAAGAAGAAATGACGAATGGAAACACATGCATTGATTCGGTTTGATTGCTCCTCTTCAGAAACTTTAAAGCGGGTTCACTACTATTTGGATAGTGACACGCGCCCATGCTTTGAAGAAGATGTGCCTGTGTCAGAGTTGCCAGTCTTTGAGACTATGGAGTTTGCGCCATCTCCCATCAAAATTATTAATGATGGTTTAGTGATTGACTCACTGTTCGAAAATGCAGAGTTTGAAGAATTGAATTCGATGATTAAAGCGCTTTCTAGATGGACTGATCATTGTTATCTGTTTTTTGCTGATGATGAAGAATATAAAGCCTACTTTGAATTAAAAGAAGGACAGCTGGTTGGTATATATTCACTAGGAGAAGACGATATACTTGATGAGCATTTGCATGATCTTGATTGGGGACAGAGAGCTTTAGATAAAGTACTAGAGTCAATGAGTTCAGCGTAAGTTGATTACTTCTTGCGCAATTTATTTCTATTGATTGTCATCCATTTCCTATACTGATCAGTATATACAGTCCCTTCAAACAATTTGAAATCTATCCCGACATGAACAGCCAACAACGCCTTTTTTCCCGGTTTATTAAATCCCTGCCACCAGGTGAACTCACATGGATTGGTGTGCGCCCTGAGCGTAAAGCCGTTATGCAGGAATTGACTTCGGTAACGGCTCATAAAGATCTTGGTCTTGAAGGCGATCACAGGCTGAAGAAGACACCGGGTTCTGGTCGACAGGTCACCCTCATAAGTCAGGAATACATAGACATGATCTCCCATTATTTGGGAGGCAAGCCGGTGTATCCGAACACCTTAAGGCGCAATTTGGTGGTGAAGAACATCAACCTGTCCGCCTTGCGATATCAGCAATTTCAGATTGGTGATGCCGTATTTGAAGCTGGCGCTTTATGTCACCCGTGTCAACGTATGGAAGCCGCGCTAGGAAAAGGGGGAGTTGCTGCCATGATGGGCCATGGTGGCTTGTGCTGTAAGGTGATAAAAACGGGCGAAATCAAAATTGGCGATACAGTTAGCCTGGTTAGACCACAGCAGGACTTGTTTTAGCTTAGCCTAAAGAATCTACGGGGTAGAGTAGATTGGTGCTGGTTCTCAAGTAAGACGTCGTGAGACTGGCGTCTGAAGCTGAAAACAAAAACAAGCTAAATACATTTCAGTTTACACGTGTTAGCCTAAATAATAATCAATTAACGGGTGACGTTATGACTGACACTTTTTCCGTAATTCAAGGCATTTTAAATGGCGCGATAGGCGATACTCTGGCCCAGACTCAAAATGAACTCGCTATCCAGATGGATTTTTATCATCATAACCAGCCACTAGAATTAGCATTACCTCTCGACAGCCAATTACCCCACCTATTAAGCAATAAGCTAATTGTGCTTATTCACGGCCTAACCAATACAGAATCAATCTGGAATTTCAAAGCTGCGACACAAGAAAACAAGCTCGATAACTATGGCTTAAGACTTCAACAAGAGTTCAAATACACGCCCTTCTATCTACGATACAACACGGGTTTGGATATTCACGAAAACGGCAAAGCATTCAGTAATAAAATGAGTCAACTGCTTGATCAATACCCCATTGAAGTCGACGAAATTGTACTGGTCGGATACAGCATGGGCGGGCTTGTTGCACGTTGCGCCCAGATTGATTCCGAAAATCTCTGGACACATAAGGTGTCGCAATGCATCTACATTGGTACTCCTCATGAGGGTGCCCCACTGGAAAGACTTGGGCACCTGACCGGAAAACTATTTGGTCAGATCCCCAAGAGCTACTTCAACATATGGGAAGAATGGATAAATTTGAGAAGCACCGGGATTAAAAGCCTGCACTCCGGCTTATCCAAGCAAGAAATTAACTTTCACGATCAGGTACAACATTGCTTTATCAGCGGTGGCGTTTTTAATTCCAATAAACAACTACGTGATTTGCATGTTGGAGACAGCTTAGTCCAACGAAAAAGCGCACAACCAGCCAACGCGCCACAAACAAGCTTGACCGCCCACTTTGAAAAAATAGATCACTTCAATCTGCCAAGATCTGAAAATGTCTTCATCACATTACGCAAATGGTTTGAAAAATTTAGCACTGAAACAAAAGTGATCACTTATTCACCTGCAATAGATCAACCCTTTACAAGTACAGGTAAACAAGTTCGCAGTTTTTTGAACGAGGATGTATTACGAGGCAGCTCGAAACTAGCTCTAGACTTGTTTCAAAAAACGGTACATACCGCAGACCTAATGCATCATGAAATAAGCCAAGAGCCATATTCAGTGTTAACGAAGATTCCTGTTGTTGGGAATATTGCTGACTCAATAAAGACGGCTCACTTTACAATATCAAAAGGTGTATTCGCTCAATTACGCAAAGCTGAAACGTTGTTAAGAGCGTGTGATTGACTCTAAGCTATTAACCTAACTAGCTTCGCGCCACTTTCTGAAGATCTAACCGAACCAGTAAAAATAGTCGGTTCAAATCGTTGGTTAAGATAGGATGACTTGATTGGCGTCAGACGTCGGGAGACTGGCGTCTGAAGCTGGAAACAAAAAAGCCCAAACAATGAAAATGGTTTGGGCTTTTTTGTAGAATTTCAGAAATGTTTTGGTCTGAACTTATTCACATAATATCAGTTACTGTTGCTTTCATATTCACTTAAAGCACGGATAAATTCAGGTGTTTTTTTAATAGCATCAGGTGATATTTCATTTCGGGAGTTATATTCAAACTCGATACCGTCTAGTAATCCTCGGGCTCCGCACGATATCAATCTGCATGCACCATTGTCATCACTAAAGGTAAGCCTGTCTTTGCCTAGATTAATGTTAAAAGAACATGTTTTACCCATTATTGATGGCGTACTGTAAGTCAGTGCTTGTTGTTGGACATCGGCAATGCCAGATAAATCACAACTGTGTCCGTTTGCCCATTCTAAATGTGTTTCAAAATAGGCGGTAACTGGCGATATTTGCATGAGCAAAAAACGATTTTCAGAGGTGTATTGGGTGTTGTCCATAAGCGCATTTGGAAATGTATACTTATATATGCCTTGTAATCCATCAAGAGTTGGACCCCCACCTGCATGGCAGGCCGCTGCCACGTTAATAATTACTGCTGCAATCGTTGTTTTTATATATTTTAGGTTCAAAACCATAATAACGAGCCTTTCATCTATTAATTTAAATCTTTCGGGGTAGGAGTGATAATTTATGATTGGGTATTTTTTGCCCCTTCCATTAACCATTGTGTAACGTGACGATTTCTATCTGCACTAACTTGCCCACGTCTGCAGTTCTGTGAGGCAATTTTCCAACGTTCGCTCATAGATTTTTTTGAATAGATACCGGTTCCCTTAATGGCTGGTACAAACGTTCCTCTGAAACTTGAGAAGTTACCGACATTGAAAGCAATGTCCACGAGTGCTGCCTGGCAGGTGATAGGGTATTTATCAAAAGCTGCGCCAAATTCTCGTTTTGCTACTGCAAGCGCAATATTAAGGTCTTTCTTAAAAAGGGCATCTATTGCCGCTACTGATAACTCAAGTGTTGTGTATTTACTAAGGTTTTCAGGGTTATATTTTCCTAATCCTTTATGTTTTGTGATGAAATTATAATCGTTTTTTATTTCATCCTGTGTAGCTGCTCTACCTAAGACTTTATTGGTAGTGATCGCAATGCCTGTATCTCCACCTTTTACTGGGTGTCGAGCAAACCTTTTTACCATAAACGGTAGTGTTAGCATGTCCTTATGTGCATCTAAATTGTGCCCTACGCCTACAGTAACTTTCCCTACTGTGTCTATGTACATATAGGGGATGTTATTTTCAGATGTAGGTTTTTTTAATATTTCTAACAGTTGGAATAGTTTATGAGAAATTATAGACATAATTAATAATCCTTTATAATCAATGTCTTGATCGGTTTTTTAATAAAAGTGGGATTCACGGACAGGAATACTGAAGATAATATTTCTAACATCAAATAAACGCAGAAAACTACCCACGCCAAATTGGAGGAATTATAAAGTGTTAACCAAGGCTACCGTGCTGAAAAAATAAACGGCATCATTTCATATTATTTTATAATGAGACTCCTTTCTCAATTTGTAAGGTGATAGCTGATTTATTTCTAGTACTTTTGACTCCATAAATCAGAATCACAAAAAAACCGCCAGCGTTTGCATGGCGGTTTTTTTATTCGAAGCGTTGCTCTTAGAGATCTACACAAGAATAACAGGCTTAAAGTCTCTGGATTATTCCTGAATCCGTTCTCTTAGAAAAGGCTATCGATTAAAGCTCAACAGAAGCTGTTTCAGCTTTTGATGTATACGCTTCCATCTGGTCGAAGTTTAGGTAGTTATAAACTTCAGCAGACTTAGCATCTAGAGTCTTAGCGTATTCGAAGTACTCAGCCGGGGTAGGCAGCTTACCAAGAATTGCACCCACAGACGCCAGTTCCGCAGACGTTAGGTAAACGTTTGCGCCATCACCCAGACGGTTAGGGAAGTTACGAGTAGAGGTCGACAGTACCGTGGTGTTTGGAGCAACACGTGCCTGGTTACCCATACATAGAGAGCATCCTGGAACTTCAGTACGAACACCGGAAGTGCCGAAGGTGTTGTAGTAACCTTCTTCCATCAACTGAGCGGCATCCATCTTAGTTGGAGGCGTCATCCAGAAGCGTGTCTGTAGATTACCTTTGTGCTGAGCTAGAAGTTGACCAGCGGCACGGAAGTGACCGATGTTAGTCATACAAGAACCGATGAATACTTCGTCAACTTTGTCGCCAGCCACTTCGGAAAGAAGTTTCGCGTCGTCAGGGTCGTTCGGGCAGCATACGATTGGCTCTTTGATCTCGTTAAGATCAATTTCAAGTACGTGTGCGTATTCTGCGTCAGCATCGGCTTCCATCAGTTCTGGGTTAGCCAACCAAGCTTCCATCGCTTGAGCACGACGCTCAAGAGAGCGTGGGTCGCCGTAACCTTCCGCGATCATCCAACGTAGCATTACGATATTAGATTGTAGATATTCTTTAACGGCTTCTTCAGAAAGCTTAATTGTACAACCAGCAGCAGAACGTTCAGCAGATGCGTCAGACAGCTCGAATGCCTGTTCAACCGTTAGGTTATCAAGACCTTCAATTTCCAGTACGCGACCAGAGAATTCGTTGATCTTACCGGCTTTTTCTACGGTCAATAGACCTTCTTTGATGCCGTAGTAAGGAATCGCGTGTACAAGGTCTCGTAGAGTAATACCTGGCTGCATTTCGCCTTTGAAGCGAACCAAAACAGATTCAGGCATGTCTAGCGGCATAACACCCGTTGCAGCTGCGAAAGCAACCAGACCAGAGCCCGCAGGGAACGAAATACCCATTGGGAAACGGGTATGAGAGTCACCACCTGTACCCACAGTGTCTGGAAGTAGCATGCGGTTCAACCAGGAGTGGATGACACCGTCACCAGGGCGAAGTGCGACACCACCACGAGTTTGGATGAAGTCTGGCATGGTGTGCTGCATCTCAACGTCAACTGGCTTAGGATAAGCGGCCGTGTGACAGAAAGACTGCATAACAAGATCCGCAGAGAAACCAAGACAAGCAAGGTCTTTCAACTCGTCACGGGTCATAGGGCCAGTGGTATCCTGAGAACCTACCGTGGTCATCTTAGGCTCGCAGTATTGACCTGGGCGAACACCCTCAACACCACACGCTTTACCTACCATCTTCTGGGCAAGTGAGAAGCCTTTGGTGCCTGCTTCAGGATCAACTGGCTTACGGAAAACATCAGAAGTGCCTAAACCTAGAGCTTGACGTGCTTTCTCAGTCAAACCACGACCGATGATCAGAGGGATACGGCCGCCAGCCTGAACTTCATCAAGGATTACGTCTGACTTGAATTTAAATTCAGAGATAACTTCGCCGTTCTGGTTAGTGATTTTGCCTTCGTAAGGGAAGATTTCGATCACGTCACCCATGTTCATTTTGTCTACCGGTGCTTCGAATACGAGTGCGCCAGCGTCTTCCATGGTGTTGAAGAAGATCGGAGCTACTTTAGAACCGATACACACACCACCAGTACGCTTGTTAGGTACACCAGGGATGTCTTCACCGAAGAACCAAAGAACAGAGTTAGTTGCAGACTTACGAGAAGAACCTGTACCTACCACATCACCAACGAAGGCAACAGGAAGGCCTTTTGCTTTGATCTCTTCGATCTGAGCCATAGGACCAGTGACACCGTGCTCTTCAGGCGTCAAACCGTCACGAGTCATTTTATAGGCTGCGCGAGCGTGAACAGGGATGTCAGGACGAGACCATGCATCTGGAGCAGGGGAAAGGTCATCTGTGTTCGTTTCACCCGTTACCTTAAATACAGACATCTTGAGGCTTTCAGCCACTTTGTTTTTCTTAGTGAACCACTCAGCGTTTGCCCAAGACTCGATTACAGCCTTAGCTACCGCGTTACCTGCGTCCATTTTCTCTTTAACGTCGTTGAAGGCGTCGAACATAAGAAGCGTACTCTTAAGTTGCTCACCTGCAAGCTCAGCAAGGTCTGCATCGTCAAGAAGCTCAACCAACGTAGCGATGTTGTAACCACCTTGCATCATGCCTAGTAGTTGAACTGCTTTTTCTTTGGATACAAGCGGAGACTCAGCTTCGCCCTTAGTAATCGCAGTTAGAAAACCCGCTTTAACATAAGCTGCTTCGTCAACACCTGGTGGAATACGGTTTTCAAGAAGATCAACCAAGGTGGCTTCTTCACCCACAGGTGGGTTTTTTAGCAGTTCTACTAGGCCTGCAGTTTGCTCTGCGTTTAATGGCTTTGGTGGGACGCCTTGTTCAGCACGTTCTGCGACGTGCGCGCGATAAGCTTCTAACACGGTTTGTAACCCTCATCAGTTGAATTTTCTATGAGTTCTTTCTAATAGATAGAAATCATAGACGGTCGATTTTGTTCCTGCGACCTTCAATTTGGTGTAAGAATTTTATTGAAAAACCTTCTAAAAGATGAGCGGATTGTAGACAAAATGGGATTATTGTCAACAATGGGTGTTTAAATGTGATTATTTATAGGGGTGATGGAATTAAATTTAGTATATTGTCGACAATATTTCATTGTGCACAAAAAGCCGAAACTACCATTTCAATGACATCAGCTTTAAAGCATCTAAATCGAATGCAATTGCTTATTCAGAGGTTCCCTAGAGGTTCCTTAAGAAAAACGCCATATTTGGCGATTAAAGTATGGCTTATAAAGCGTATAAATTTCGCTGACACTGCTATTTTTAGATCGATTCTTAATTTCTTAACGGACCATTTGTGAAGTTTGATCATTCCTGGCAAGCCTTATTGAGACCCGATGTAAGTTCTCATTATTTCCCGAACTTTCATCGCTGGCCTTTTGATCCTAAGAAGACAACTTACGATCCAGTAAATTCACTGTGGTTGAGTGAGTTGTCACGATGGATCTATCGACACGATCGCGATCAATACCGTTCGGCCTTCAGTGCCAGTATGGTTCACCCTGAGTTGGAAATGATTCATCTTCGAGAGATGTATTTTATTGAAGAGAAGGGGATGCAAGCTTCTTTGCTTGTATCATCAATGAAGCCGTATTGGGCGGTGCTGATCTTTCGAGGGTCTTCGGAGCCGACGAACTGGATCTATAACTTTAAGACCAGTTTGTCCCCTTGGTTTGGTGGTGGGCTAGTGCACCAGGGCTTTCTGGAAGCCTTGATCAGTATTTGGGAGCCAATTCGGCATCGGTTACGTCGAATTCGAAGAATGCCTATTTTCTTTGCCGGGCACAGTTTGGGTGGGGCTTTGGCAACACTGGCTGCCGCTGATTATTCGCCCAGTGCCTTATACGCATTTGGCGCCCCCAGAGTAGGCGACAGTGGGTTTTCAACCAGTTTATCCGGCACGCCTGTCTATCGTGTGGTGAATCATAATGACATGGTCTGCTGGTTGCCTCCGTCAACACCGCCGTTTCGATTTCGTCATGTCGGAGAACTGCATTATTTCTCTTATTCCGGTAACAAATACGTCAACCCGGACGACGAGTTCATTGAATATGATCGGCGAGTGAGGGTGGGGGATGCTCGTGCTGAAATGCATGAGCGCAATTGGACCGATCCCCCCAAGCGTTTGTCTGATCACTCACCCATTAATTATTCGGCGAATATTTACAGAGAAGTGATGGGGCATCCGCTTTATCATCGTTGGTTGGATGCTGAATCGACTCAAATTGAGTAAGTACGCGTTCCCGTTCTTGCTTGTCTTGTTCTGCCAGGACACTGGCTGCTTCATAAAAAGCAGGGTAGTTGTAATCACAGACCTGAATCCAGCGCTTAAAAGCCGGCACATAATGATTGTAAGTGCTGACCAATGCCAATCGGGCATTGTTTACTGGTTTACTAAACCAGTGATCATAGCCTGTGTAGCCATCCCATTTAGTCGTTTTTAATTGCTGATACTTTTCTTGAAGCTGCTCGATGATCTTTGCTTTCTGCTCAAGCTTTTCTTCTCGGGTACTGAGTTCCTGATACGCCGTGTTGAGTTCCTGCTGAGTTTCTTTAAGTAATCCGATGAAATCCGCAGAGCGAACTTTGCGCTGATGGAATGTATCCAGAAGTTCAGGCTGTTCTTGTAACCATAACTCTACTCCGGTTTCTTCAACCGCCGAAGCGAAACTCTCATTAAAGGTGCTGTCGCCTTTTAGATACAAAACCTGATGGGCCAATTCATGGAAAATCAGGGCGTGAAGGCCAATTTTGTCACGTCTGAAAAATGTCGAAAGTACAGGATCATCGAACCACCCAAGGGTTGAATACGCATCGGCTCCGCCAACATGAACATCCATATGACCTTCGTTGAAGATAGTCTGTGCGTAGGCCTGAGCGGCTTCTTCACTGTAATAGCCTCGGTAAGACGCACAACCTACGAATGGATAACACCATTGCTTGGGAGTTAACGAGTCATCGGGTGCAGCTGTGACACTCCAAACCGGATATTTTCGATTTAGTTCTACATAACTTCGATAATTGGTTTGAGCTTGGGTAATAGAGAGTTGATGTTCAGCAAAATCCAATGCCGATAAAACATCTTGCAGGCGTTCTTTTAATTTGGGGGATGTTTCAGGTGCTTCCAGCAACTCTTCGATGGGTTTTTGACTGGTCATGATCTTGATATGACCTTGAACTGCCTGGCTGTAATAGCTGATTTGTTCGCATCCTTGTAAAAACACGACACCCAAAAACATCGCTGTCAGAGTAATTACTCTAAATGCCAACTTGTTAGTGTTTTTACTTTTTCCTACAAAACTTAACGCTTTCATGGGGTTTGCTCAGTATAAGGTTGATGTATATTAAGTGGTAAATATTTACAAATAGTGTCGTCTAATAACAATAATAAGGAGTTGCGACATGGTTCCCTCGGCGTTCTTGTCCGTGCAATCTGAGTTAGCAGGAAAACATATTCTCATTACCGGTACGACTGGTTTTCTCGGAAAAGTAGTTTTGGAAAAACTACTTAGAAAAGTACCTGATGTCTACCAGATCAGCTTATTTGCTCGCTCAAATGCTCAATATTCGTCCGCGAAAGAACGTGTACGGAATGAAGTGCTTTCCAGTTCTGTTTTCAACCTAATGAAACAGGAAATGGGAGACATGTTTGATGAGTTTATTGAAAGCAAAGTCTCTGTGGTCGAAGGCGAGTTAACCCAGCCAGGGTTGGGTATGTCCGCCACGGACTTTCAGGCGCTCGCTAATGACATTGATTTAGTCATTAATTGTGCTGCCAGTGTGAATTTTCGAGAGTCCCTGGATACCGCGATTCGCATTAATACCTTATCTGTTGAACATTTAGTGGAGCTTATCAACGCCGGTAATGGTGTGCCAATGGTTCAAGTCTCTACCTGTTATGTGAATGGTCACAACACCGGGGATATTGATGAACAGATCTACCCACCAAAGTCTGCGGATATTAAATCTTTTGAAGACGGTAGTTTTCATGTTCGCCCTATGATTCAACGCTATTTGGCGGAATGTCAGAAGATCAACATTTCATCGTCTTCTAAACAGGAAGCAGAAAAAGCCAAGATTCGTTTGGGCGTTAAAGAAGCTCGAAAAAATGGTTGGAATGACACCTATACCTTTACAAAGTGGATGGGGGAGCAGCTTCTGATTCAACAATTGAAGGGATCAGGGCTTACCATTGTTCGTCCTTCGATTATTGAAAGCACGGTCTGTGATCCTGTGGCGGGCTGGCTTGAAGGCATTAAAGTGGCGGATGCGTTGATTTTCGCATTTGCGCGTGGAAGACTTAGTTTCTTCCCCGGTGATGATAACGGCATTATCGATGTGATTCCTGCCGACTTGGTGGCGAACAGTATCATTCTTTCAGCTGCAGAACAGTTAGCCAACCCCAGTAATTATCGGATTTATCAATGCTGTAGTGGAAGAGACAACCCGATTCAACTGAGGGAATTCATCGATTTAGTGATGGATGAGTCCCATCAGAATTACCGTAACTACCCAAAACTGTTCCACCGTAAACCGTCTGCGCGTTTCCGTACTGTAAGCAGTTTTACCTTCCAAAGCTTTATGCGTGGTTTACAAGTGGCTGCGTTTTGTCGAGGGGTGTTCCAGCCTAAATTGCGACAAAAGCTGACTGAAAAGGTCTCTGTCTCTCGCGAGTTAGCGAAGATTTATGCGTTTTACACTGCCCCCCAATATCGCTTTGATAACTCACAACTCAAACAATTGTGGCGTCGCTTTTCAATAGAAGATCAGAACGATTACACGGTCAGTGCGAAGAGTTTTGAGTGGAAAGAATATATTGGAAATATTCATATTAATGGGTTGCATACGTACGTTCTTGAAGAGCGCGCCGCCTGATATGAGGTGAAAAGCCTCTGAATGGCATTAACTTTGTCAAATTAATCTTTTTAGATACTCATTTAGGAAAACTAAACTCCGTTCTAAAAAGATTCAATTGCCGCGTTACTGCCTATTCAGTTTCTTCTCTTGGGGACTGGATGTTGGGCTTACTGTTCTATGTAGGCTTTGTCCTAAGAAGTGAAAACCAAGTCGAATCAACGATCTGGTTTTCACTAGTAGGATGCTCGAAAAACGATGACGCTTATTTCAATCGGCGAACAACAGACGGCGCATGCGTTTTCGAATTAGAGAAAGAGGCAGCGGTCGCTTCAAACACTTGCTCACCTTCGCCTTCACCTTCACCTTCGCCTTCATTCGAATCTCCAATACCAGGAACGGCATCAACGTATTCTTGAACTGCTGTAACTGTCGGGGTTAGGTTTTCATCAACCTCAATATTAAATACCGCCCAGATTTCGGTAATGTCACCAGTCGCATTTCTTGGTGAGAAAATGACTTCTTCATCGCCAATTTTTACTTCTACTCGGGCAGGTGAGCTGGTGATGGTGCCTTCACCTGAAAAGTGATGTACATAATATTGATAAGTTCCAGGGTAAGGGAATTTTGGAATGGTAATGACTTCAGGGCCAAAACTGGTTGTATCGTCAACATCAAGCTCAATAACCACCTCGTCTACGGTTTCTGTTTCATTTTCGTAAGAAATGTGGAATTGAGTCGTGCCTTCTAAGTCTGCTGGGCCAAATAAATGAGAGTCCAAATCTCTGGGTTCTTCTTGCCATGTCAGGCTAATGCTTACCGCGTTCGGTTGAAGAATTAAACAGGCGTTTGTCAGGTCAACGTCTGTGTCTTCAGTGATAACTTTGCGAGTATTACTGACACTGTTAGAGCGTGCGCTGATCAGCAGTTCAGAGTTCATTCTTGCTGGAAGAGTAAAGATGCCTTCTGCGTTGCTTATTGCATCCGAGCTACCAATGTAATCAAGACCTTGAGAGCTGATATCCACATTAGACACCGGGTTGCCTTCAGCATCTTTTACACAGCCGATGATATCGATGGTTTCGTAAATCTTATCGGCATTCCATACCGTGAAGTGACTCACCGTACCTTCGTATACATACTCATTGTTGGCTAATTGAGTAAGGGTGGCTGTCCCTTCTTCGATCCAGTAACCGGACATTTCGTCAAAATAGAACAACGGGATCGTCGCGTCGGCAGTCGCAGGATCAATGCCCTCGGCTAACGGGATGCGAATGGTGGCTGTTTGGCCTTCGGCAAGATTCAGGTCATTACCATTTTCATCTTTGAAAGTGGCACTGATCGCACCGAAAGATTCAATGAGGTTAATGTCTCCGCTGTCACCATCAATGGTTTGATAGTCACCTGGCATTAGTGCCGGATTTGAACTTGGGTCAATAACGGTTAATTGAGTGGCTACTTCACCTTCGGCGGGATCACCGTTTTCATTGACCAAACTGTTAGCGGTTAACGAAACAATGGTCGTTGTTCCAAGCTGAATGTCGTTGTTAATGCTTGGATCAATGGTGTCTACGAACTGCGCTGGTTGCAGCAGTAAATCGCCTGCATTAAGCGTTCGTTGTTGTGTCTCGTTGTTCACGATTATGGAGTATTCACCATACTCGTCGCCTTCACCTGAAATAATTAAACGAGTAGGAGCTGTTTTATAGGTGACAGAGAAACGGCCTGATGCGTCAGTTTCTGTGGAACCCAGTTCAATGGTTTCGCCGTTGACTACACCTGCAACGCGTACCGTAGCATTATCAATCTCTGCGCCAGTGTAAAAATTCTTGGCTGTGCCAGAAACGGTAAATTCTGAGCTGTTACCAGGGTTTGATTTTGAATCTGAGTCACTGCATCCGGTCAGTGCGGCAGACGCAATCATTGCCGTCATTAAAACTGGTAAATGGGCTGGTGTTTTTCTCATTGAAGGTCCCTTCGTTAACAATAGTACTTTTTCCATAATTTTTTGTATGGTGAAGCCTAATGGAGGAATGCTTACAGGAGAATGACAATCGTATTTCAGAATGTAATTGTTTGAATTATTTCACAAAGTTGAAATGGACAGATTTCTTATTTAGTACTTTATCATTAGTGGTATTTTGAGGATTCGTACGCTCAGGATCGAGCTTAATGGTGTTTGAGGGGATATTCCTCAAGGGAGCGAACTGCTCATAATCGAGCAGTTCAGAATATTCCGAGGGCGGGCTTAACAGCAACCACCGCCTTCGTTGTTGGAACCCGCTTCGGTATCGTAGGGAAGGGAGGTACCACAACCATCAAAAATGCCGTAATGCTTATCCCAGTTGCCTATAAACTCAAAGTGTTCTTTAAAACGGGTATCGTGCAACATGCGCCAGGTATTTCCACATACAGGGAATACCTTACCGGTTTCAATAAAGTGGTGTTTATCAAGCGTAAAGGCTTCGGGGTGATGTTCAATCGTACCTTTGTAGATCACTGCTTGCCCATAATCTTCGCAGGCAGGTTCAAGTTCATCGAGCTTGAATAAACGATAGGTGGCTGAGAAGAACTGGATGTTACCAAGCTTTTCTTTAATCGCTTCATTGTTGATGGCCAGTGGGCGGTCCTCCACAAGACGAGGATCTAGGAAACCACACTGCTTAGCCAGATTTTGGAAGTCATTCCAATACAGGGCGCCGCTGAGGCACTCGCCATACAGAATCGGGTCATTAATCAGAGCAGCAGGTACACGACGGTCGGAATAAACATCCGAAAAATATATTTCACCGCCAGGCTTCAGAAGGTTATAGGCTTGTTTTAGAACGGCCGCTTTGTCCTGACACAGATTGATAACGCAGTTAGAGACAACGATGTCGAAACTGTTTTCTTCCAGACCTAGGTCTTCAAGGTTCTCAAGGTATCCTTTTCTGAACTCTACGTTAGAGGCGTTGTAGCCAAATTTATCTGCGTGGAATTCAACATGTCGATTGGCAACGTCCAATTGTTCGTCGGTCATGTCGACACCCACAACGTAGCCATTTTCGCCAACCAGTTGAGCCAGTACATAGCAATCTCTACCGGAGCCACTGCCCAAGTCCAGAATACGTGCGCCTTCCAGTTTTTCCGGTGCAACCAAGCCGCAGCCATAGTAGCGGGTCAGTACTTCATCATGAACCTTTGTCAACGCTGTTTTTACATGACGAGGCATGTTGGTGTCCGTACAACAGGCGTCTGTTTTCAGATCGTCGCTGCTTTGAAGGGTTTTACCATAGTAATCCTGTACTTCTTCGCGCATTCAAGGCTCCGGCATTTTGTTGTTGACTGAATCGACATTGAATAAACCGTACGTGGTTGCATCAATATCGGTGAATGAATTTATTAGTGGCGTAGATCATAAGGCCCAATAACAGAAGTGTGAACCTTCCATCTACAAATAATCAGAGTCGCAAAATAGGACAAGGCTGGCAGATATTGGTTCATTGGTTCTGTTAGAGGGTGTTGGAGGAGGAAGGAGTGGTGCCAGTTGGTCTGGCACCTATGAATGCTATTTTTCAGGAATTAGCAGCTCATCAAGATTAATTTTACCAGGACGATACTGATTCACTTCGTGTTCGTCCGGATAACCCAAAGCCAGCCCGCACACGAGTTTGTAATCCTTAGGGATTTTAAAGTGCTTTTCAATCGGGGAACGCCACATGCCTAATGCCCCCTGAGCACAGCTACCCAGCCCTTTGTTTGTGGCTGCAAGCATCAGGGATTGCATGAAGATGCCTAAATCAACCAGCGCAGTGTGTTTCATACCCGGGTGGACAAAGAAGAAGATTGCGACAGGGGCGTTGAAGAAATTGAAGTTCTTTGCCATCTGCTCATCTCGAGCTTTGCGGTCATTCCGTTCAATGCCAAGCACTTCGTAGAGCCCCATGCCTGTAGCGACGCGACGCTTCTGAAAAATTCCTGGGTATTTACCTAGAATGGGTTTGAAGTCGCTGTCAGGTAGATCTGAGCTGGTTGCAGCAGAGATTAATTTTAGCGGCAATGGCTGCTTGCTGATCTTATTCGCAGCATGGTATTTGTTTACCAGCTCTTCCCCGAGCGCTTTACAGGTGTTACCTGTGGCTACTGCCAGTTTATATGGCTGGGTGTTTGAGCTGGATGGAGATTCCAGCGCTTCATTTAGCAGCTCATCGAGTACGGATTGCGGAACTGCTTTATCAGAGAAGGAGCGAATGCTTCTTCGTTGTTTAAGTGTGTCTAGGAATTCCATAGTGGCATCCTTTAATTTTTATTGTCTCAGCTATTGTTATTAATCTAGTTGATATGTCAACTAAATAAGCTAAGCAGGCGCTATTTAACTTGAGTTATTTGATTAAATGGTCATATAAGTGTCAAATTATTGTCGAGTTTGTGAATTGTGTAACAAAATGTGAATAACTTTCGAGGTCATTGGTGTTTGCTTTGGTATATTTCGGCGAATTCAAGCGTATTAGATATAGGATTAATGATGGACGTTGCCGAAGTAAGCCCTAAAGCTCGACAAAGAACCCGTCTTAGCCCCGAGGCTCGTCAAGCCCAGTTGTTGAAATGTGCTGTTATCGCTTTCGCAAACAATGGTATTGGTCGGGCAGTGCATGCAGATGTTGCGGAACTGGCGAATGTGTCTGTTCCTACGGTGTTTAATTATTTCAGAACACGAGAAGACCTTGTCGATGCAGTATTGGGTGAAGTCGAACGATTCTTTCTAGAGGTTGCTAACAAGGCGCATCATGCAGACTTAGGTGCTGTGGACTCGTTGAATGCTCATGGCAATCAATTTGTCGAAAGTGCGATTAACCAACCTGAATATGTCAAAGTCTGGTTGGAGTGGACCTCTTCTTTGAGGGACGACGTTTGGCCTCGTTACTTAGTACTTCACAACCGGGTGATCAATCAAATTGCACGTTCGATACAGCGTGGCATTGATTCAGGTGAAATCAGTGTCGGATTGTCCGCTCGTGAGCTTGCCATGATCTTTATGGGAAGTGCCCATTCAGTTGCGATGATGGTTTATGCACCTGAAACCACGGCGGATGGTATTCGTGCTTTCATGCAACGCGCAGTGCAGGTTCTCCTCGGTAAATCAATCGATTAATTACCGCTGTTACTATTCATAAAAAACATTCCGCAACAGGGTGTCTATCTGTAGACACTCTATTGCATCTTAATTCTATTGTTGGTTAAAAAATGATCTAAACTGAAGCTAGTTCCATTAGATCAGAAGGTTTTGACCAGTGATTCTTGAGCCTCTTTCCACTTACGTTTCGGAATCCGAAACGCTAGATTACGAAAGCATCAACGCACTGCTTACCATATTCGATAATGTAAAGGACCATTTGTCTATTGTGGGGCGGGATTATAGATACAGGCAGGTCAATCGTGCTTATGAGCGGGCGTTTGAAGTATCCCGGAATAATA
Source organism: Litoribrevibacter albus (assembly GCF_030159995.1). Classification (NCBI taxonomy): domain Bacteria; kingdom Pseudomonadati; phylum Pseudomonadota; class Gammaproteobacteria; order Oceanospirillales; family Oceanospirillaceae; genus Litoribrevibacter; species Litoribrevibacter albus. The sequence goes on from NZ_BSNM01000015.1 coordinate 498,187, forward strand.
TTATTGGTAAAACAATATGGGATATTTTTGGCGATGACATTTTCCAGAATGTTATTAAACCAAAGTTAGACCTTTGCTTCTCCGGCGAAGAGGTTGTCTACCGACAGGAATTTCAATTTCCGGGCTACAGCGGAACTCGTTATATGGAAGTCCGTTATCATCCTATTTTTACTTGTAATGCGACAGGTAGGGAGTCGGTAGGGGCTGTGGTTGTTTCTGGTCATGATCTTACTCTCATGAAGAAGACCACAGATCAGCTCAATGATTTAGCTCGTATTGATGCGTTAACCGGACTGCCAAATCGACATGCAATCAAAGAAGGAATAGAGCGGTTCGAAGAGGATTACCTTCAACATGGTCAGGAATATACGTTGATGTTTATGGATCTCGATGATTTTAAAATCATTAATGATCTGCACGGCCATAAGATAGGTGATGAAATTCTTCATGTGCTTGGGGAACGATTCAGAAACTGTTTTCGAAAAGACGAATTGATTGGTCGGTATGGCGGAGATGAGTTTCTTGCGATCATTCCTTCCGCGCTGGATGACCTTGAGGTAAAACGCTTCAAAGAGCGCTTAATCAGTGATATCGAACGGCCAGTGAATGTTGTCGGCCATGTCATTAAGCCGAGGATCTCCATAGGTGCTGCCGTTGTTCCCAGAGATGGTAGCGGGCTGGATGTGCTCTTGGAGAAAGCGGACAAAGCTATGTATGAGCATAAGGCTTCCAAATCACGAAGGTCTTAATGCGAGCGAGCGCTTAGTTTCTGATGCTATTTTCTTAGGATTCTTTTATTCAGCGGAATAAATTTTCTGCGTATGAATCCCCTGATGTTACGTAATATTTATGTCATCCAAGTCAATTATTTTCACCTCAGCGTGAAAAATATTCAGTTCCTTTCTATTTGATTAGAGCATAAACTCTAGCTCCTAATAAGAATAATAACTCATGTTTTTGTGGCTTTCATTGGCTCGAAAGGCACTACAGCTAGAGGGAAAATACGTGATTTCATTTGAATTAAATGGTTCAAAAGTAGAGGTAGATGTAGAGCCTGATACGCCCTTACTGTGGGTGGTCAGAGACACATTAGGTCTGACCGGTACAAAGTTTGGTTGTGGTATGGGTCTATGTGGCGCGTGTACAGTGCATCTTAATGGACAGCCAATTCGTTCCTGCTCAATGCCTATTTCTGCTATTTCAGAGCAATCTATTACTACCATTGAAGGGATAGGCTCGGATTCGGCGTTGCATCCGGTACAACAAGCCTGGATCGAAGAGAGTGTACCTCAATGCGGGTACTGCCAATCAGGTCAGATCATGTCTGCGACTGCATTACTTCAACAAAACCCGACGCCATCTCTTCAAGAAATAAAATATTTTATGGCAGGGAACATCTGCCGTTGCGGCACCTATCCAAAAATTCAAAAAGCCATTTTGAAAGCCGCCGCTCAGTTACAGAGCCAAAATTCATTCGAGAGTGAGTCAAACATCAGTGAGTTTAATAACTATGAGTTAGCTCAGGAGGTGACGTCATGAGTCAGGATCTCCTTACGGCCAAAGATTTAACTCGCCGGGACTTTATGAAAGTGTCTGCCCTTGCTGGTGGCGGACTAGTGGTGGCGACCAGTTTGCTAGCTTGTTCAAACAAGTTGGTCAAAGATCAACAAACCGGTTTGTCGAATTGGACTCCGGATGCTTGGTTGAAATTGTTCAGTGATGGCACGGTGGAATTTACGCTCGATCGGGTTGAAATGGGTCAGGGAACGTACACAGGTATAACCACCTTGTTGGCGGAAGAATTGGATCTTCAACCAGATGCGATCAAGGTCGTATTTGCCCCTGCTAGCACAGAGTACCGGAACCCTGACTATGGTTTGCAGTTGACCGGTGGCAGTAACAGTATTTCCTCAAGTTGGCAGCCAATTCGGGAAACGGGGGCTTCAGTTCGTTATCTAATGAAGAGAGCGGCTGCAAGAGTCTGGCAGATTGAGGTTGATCTGTGTGACACAGACAACGGTCGAGTGACTAGAAAAGGCACGAATCAGTCGCTGAGTTATGCTGAACTCCTGACAGTTGCGGCCAAAGAATCGTTGCCTTGGTCAATTCCTCTGAAATCAGTCAACGAGTTTAAATACATTGGCAAGCAGTCCAAGCGTTTAGACTCTCCGCTCAAGTCCACGGGTAAAGCCAATTTTGGAATCGACACAAAGATTGATGGAATGGCGTATGCTTCCGTTGTGCGTAGCCCTGTCATTGGTGGGCGTGTTAAATCGTTTGATGCGTCTAACGCCTTAAGCTCGGCAGGTGTTGTTGATGTTGTCGAGATTCAAACGGGTGTTGCTGTTGTTGCCGACAGCTATTGGCGAGCCAAGAAAGCTGCAACTCAGTTAAACATTGTTTGGGATGAAGGTTCTAACGCCGACCTGTCTACGGCGAAAGTCTTTGATACTTATCGATCGGCATTGGCTGAAGACGAGGGCGATAGCCGTCGTGATGTAGGTAACTTTTCTGCCATTCAATCTTCTGGTGTGAAGCGCTTAAATGTAGAGTATGCCGCGCCATTTTTAGCGCATGCGACGATGGAACCTCAGAACTGTGTTGCTCAAGTGACGAAGGGTCGATGTGATATCTGGGCACCGACCCAAGCCCCTGATGTTTCTCAGATTGCTGTGGCGAAAGCAACGGATTTGTCTCTGGATCAAATCTTCATTCATACCACGTTCATTGGTGGTGGGTTTGGACGTCGTTTAACTCAGGACTTTGTGGCCGAGGCGGCCGAAATTTCGGCGAAAACTCAACGGCCAATCAAGTTGGTGTGGAGTCGTGAGGAGGATACTCAACACGATCTGTACCGTCCGGCATCTTTGCATCAATTGGAAGCCGTGATCTCGGATCAAGGTGATCTGGTTGGATGGCAGCACAGAATTGCATGTCCGAAAATCCTGAGTTGGTACGTCTGGGACGCAGCGCCTGCACAGTTTCCTTGGGCGCCCAAGTTTATGTACAACACGTTGGCAAAAACCGGCTTAGCGGGCGAAGGGGTACTTGCCCCAGAAGATCACTCGCCATTTGAAGGAGCTGAATCTTATCCGTATCAGGTGCCAAACATCGATGTTAGATATACCCATGCGGATGCCGGTGTGCCTGTGTCTTATTGGCGTTCCGTCGGCCATTCACAAAACGCCTTTGTGGTGGAAGGCTTTATGAATGAGGTGGCCGATGCCTCCGGAAAAGATCCTTATGAATTCCGACGCCAATTACTACAGTCTCAACCGCGTGCTTTGACGGTATTGGATCGGGTGGTGGACATCTCCCGCTGGAAAAGTAAGCCTGCTCAAGGGACCTATCGAGGGTTGGCGATCCATCAAAGCTTTGGTAGTTGGGTTGCTCAGGTGGTTGAAGTGTCAGTACAGGGAACACAGTACCAGGTTGAGAAAGTATACTGTGTGGTGGATTGTGGGTTGGTGGTGAACCCTGAAATTGTTCAGTCTCAAATGGAGAGTGGGATTATTTTCGCGCTTACCGCTGCCAAGTATGGCCGAATAGACATTGAGCAGGGGCGCGTTAAACAATCTAATTTCCATGATTACCAAATCCTTCGCATGAATGAAACACCAGAGATTGAGGTGGATATTGTGCCAAGTGCTGAGTCCCCTACAGGGGTGGGTGAACCCGGCGTTCCTCCGCTTGCACCAGCTTTGGCCGATGCATTGTTCAAAGCAACAGGACAGAGATTGAGGCAGTTACCATTGGAACTTGCTTCCTAGGTGTTTGTCTTTATTACTGATTTTTTCCTCGCATTTGGATAGTGATCAGCTATCCAGATGCCGGGGATATTCCGCGTTGTGTGTGAAATCAGTTTTGCTCAGAATAACGATTGGCCCTTAGCGCCTTCGACTAACAGAACAGGGATGCGTTAGTTTAGTAAAGAGAATAAAGCATGAATAAATTTGGAATCATTGTGCTTGCGGCGGGTCAGTCCCGACGCTTTGGCAGTCAAAAATTATTATACCCTCTTAAAATGGACTCTCAGCGTGATGCTCAACCTATGTTGGGATGGACCATCGAAAATCTGAAACAGGTGTCAGACCAGCTTTTGGTGGTTGTGGATGCCAATCAGCCCGAGTTGATTAATCTGTTACGATCCTTAGACGTCGATTACGTTGTGAATCATCATGCGGAACAAGGGCTTGGCGTTTCGCTTGCCTGTGGTATTAACGCCATTTCTGATGAGTGGGATATGGCAATGATTGCCTTGGGTGATATGCCGTTTGTTCAATCAGAAAGTTATCAAACGTTAAAACACGCTGCATTTCCAAATGCCATTGTGGTTCCGGAAGTAGAGCTTGCGAGTGGTGAGTTTAAACGGGGAAACCCTGTGGTGTTTGGCCGGGCGTTCTTTGAGGAGCTGGCCTTGCTTGATCAGGACCAGGGAGGACGAGACGTGATTAAGAATCATCAGGACTCAGTTATCTCTGTGGTGATTGACGATTCAGGGTTACTTCAGGACATTGATCAGCCGGATGATTTAATGAATCTGTCGGCATAACGACTCATGGTTTTATGAGACGTTGGTTACAGATAATGATTTTCTTTCGGCGCTGGGATGAGAGCAGCAAAGTAATAAAGCATTCGGTTTAGCTGAATTGGTTCATGAATTGTCGATCTATGCGGTCCTTTAAAGACCAAACCCAGCGTCCTTTAATAGTAAAGCCATACTTGCAGCCGACCGCTGATTTGTCGCCACAGGCAAGCAGACTCAGGAAGTCTTGTTGTGGTTGGTAGGGGACAAGCTCTGTATTCGTGTTTGTATCTGAACCTGAATTTGAATTTGTTAGAAGCGCACGAATGTTATGAGTAAGTGTGTCTGCCATACGAACTGCATAAACCCCGGCTTTAGGTAACGGTGATTTGCGAAAGTGTGCAACGTCGCCGGCCGCGAAGACCTGCGGATAGTCAGGGGTTTGAAGTGTTGGGGTGACTTCAATAAAACCGTTTTCAGATAAGGTTAACTGAGTTTGTTTAAGCCAGTCAGCGCCTCTGGCCTGAGTGCACCAGAAGGTCATGGCTGAATTCAAATGTTGTCCATCCTTCGCAATCAGAGAATCAGGTTTCACTAGGGCTACATCGAATTCGTAAAATACCTCGATATTCTGACGTTGAAGCTTCTGTTGAACATAACGCTTTAGCCGGGTTGGGTAACCCTGCAGGATGTCGTTACCCCGGCAGACAAGCTGAACGTTGATGGTGTTCAAGTTATTAGATGTGTCATTCTTTAACTTGTGTCGCATGGCTAACGCTAACTCAACACCTGCAGCGCCCGAGCCGACAATGGATAGATTTAACGGTTGATTAAGATCGGTGTGTTTTAGCTGATCTTGTTTTAGTTGATCTTGTTTTAGCTGATCTTGTTTTAGCTGAGCCAGCTGCTGTGTCCATTGCCTGTAAAACTGATCGATGGGTTTAACAGGAATGCAGTGCTCCGAAGCGCCAGGAACAGACAGATCAGGGGTCGCGCCTGTGTCAAACGAAATGAGCTCATAACCAAGTGATTCGCCGTTTTCGAGAAACAATAGCTGTTGTTGAGGATCAAGCCCAATCGCCTTTGATCTTATGAAATGAGTACGTGTACTTTGAGACAGTTTATGAAGATCAATATGAATGTCTTCATAGGAGTAGTGACCGGAGATCAGGCCAGGAAGCATACCGGAATAGGGTGTAAACAGATGAGGGGACACCAAGGTGATTTTGAGATCTTCTATTGGCTTCTTGCTGAGTGCTTTAAGCACCAGAACGTGAGTGTGTCCGCCACCGACCAAGACAAGATGTTTTGACATGAGTGTCCTACACTTAAAGCTCCCTAAACGAATCAATAACATATCAAGTGACAGGCTGGCTGGTAAAGCTGTCGGCAAAAGAAAGTGTGTTTCGAATAAGCAGACATTAAAATTCAAATAAAAGTGAATAAGGAAGAGCAGTGTTTACATTAACCATTAAGCCAAGATTTTGTGAGACGGATGCGTTGGGGCACATTAACAACACGGTTGTTCCTATGTGGTTTGAACAGGGGCGTGAACCTATTTTTGAGTTTTTTGTACCCTCTATGAAACCGGAAGATTGGAACTTAATCATTGCCCGTATTGAAGTGGATTTCCTGGCGCAGCTTGAATTTCGTCATGAGGTGGAGATCAAAACCTGGTTGGCGAAAATAGGTAATTCATCCATGCAGGTGACGCAAGAAGTGTGGCAGCAGGGGCAGTGTTGTGCTCGGGGTTCTGCAGCGTTAATTCATTTTGATTATGGAACCAACACTGCAACTGCTATTCCGGAAGACATTCGCGTTCAGCTTGAGGCGCATCTAAAGGGGTAGTTAAAGCGACCTTATTGATCCGTTAGAGCCAGTTCATTCTGTGCTGCAGGCATGGAATACTGGCCCGAACCGAATCCGTTTCTTCAAGTATAAGATCTCGGGTTAGAACGCCTTGACCGTCTTCCAATTCTCCTAGTATTTTCCCCCAAGGATCAATGATGCAGCTGTGGCCCCAGGTGCGGCGTTTTGGCGAATGTTGGCCGCCTTGATTGGCCGCAAGAATAAAACATTGGTTTTCAATGGCTCTGGCCTGCAGAAGAGGCATCCAGTGTGCTAATCCTGTCTGATAGGTGAAGGCAGAAGGTATCGCAATCACTTTAGCACCACGTTGGATCAGGTTTCTAAATAACTCCGGGAATCGTAAGTCATAGCATACCGCAATGCCCATTGCGCCCAACGGACTGACTGTGACACAGGTTCGGCCTCCAGCCTCATAGAAGTTGGATTCACGATAGGCGCCTTGTTGATCTCGAACATCAACATCGAATAAATGTATTTTGTCGTACCGGGCATATTCAGTGCCATCGGCGTCAACAATCAATGAGGTGGCGGTGGGTTTTTCCTGAACTTCGCTGTCCAGAATAGGCATAGTTCCCGCTACGACCCACAATCTAAGTTCACGACAAACACTTCGAAGCCAGGTACGGATGGGGCCATCTGCTTGCGCGTGGGTTTTAGCAAACTCTAAGGCATCTTTTTCACCAAAGTGAGCAAACATTTCTGGCAATATGGCGACTTCCGCGCCTTTTTCCTTGGCTTGTCTTAAAAGCTTAGCGGCTTGAGATAAGTTTTCATCGGTATTGGCTGTGCTTACCATTTGAATAACGGATGCTTTCATAGACGCTTGTTCTCGTTCCTAAATTGAGTCCTGACTGTTATTTGTAAAATGAGTAGTCCTATCGTTACCTGTCACTTTCACCGGTAAACCGAGATGTCAGTAAACTGAACTGTCAGTAAACCGGAATCGTCATCAAGTGATAATTGTCGATAAAAGTATAATCATAAAAAAGCCGGAACAATAAGTGTTCCGGCTTTTTTATGGTGGTGTTTATTTATGATGATGCTAATCGTTTTTGCTATCTAATGACGAAGTTCACTGTCGAGATGATCGACTGCCTCCGCCCAATCAGAATCTTCCTCTATGGCTTCGCGTAAAAAAGACGCTTGGGATGAAGTCCAGAATGGCGCTTCATCCAAGCGAATGCTGCCTGATATATGGTGATTCTGAATAAACTGATTGATGCTTTCCTGGTCTGACGCCAGACCTAGTTGTGAAAACAAGGTACTGAATTCGAAATGATTACTGGTATCCATTGTGGTCCCCAACACAAAGTTATGCTTAGTAATATGAGAATAGTCAGCGAAATCGAGTGAGCCAATGTAGTATATAGACCAGAGATGGAAAACATTGTTCAGCACCTCTGGTGGCAGGTGTAGCGGAGGTTTTTACTCTAGCGTACGTGCATTTAAGAGTTTTCAGTTTCAGAGAGCGATTAGTTCCAGAGAGCTATTAGTTTCAAAGAATAAATGGCTTCAAAGAATAAATGGCTTCAAAGAATAAATGGCTTCAGAGAACAAGTGGCTTCAGAGAAATTAGTAGGCTCGCTAAATCTGGAAACGTTGCATGGATTCCTGAATGCCATCAGAGATCTCAGTGAGTTCTTTCGATTGGCTAAGGGTTTTATTGATGGCGTTAGCCGTGTCTTCTGACAAGCTTCTGATGGTACCAATGTTGTGATTAATGTTTTCAACGATGGCAGCTTGTTCTTCTGTTGTTGAAGCGATGTTGATATTTACATCTTTAATTTTTAGTACGGAATCCGCAATATTCGCTAGCGCTTGTGAGGCTGTGGTGGCGCTTTGCTGTGATAACTCTGCCTTGCTTACCTGTTCGTGCATGATGCTGACGGAGTCGGCTGCGACATTCTGCAGGTTGGAGATAATGTGCTTGATTTCCTGTGTGGACTCCGAGGTTCGTATAGATAGTTGTCGAACTTCATCGGCCACCACGGAGAAACCGCGACCATGCTCTCCCGCTCGTGCGGCTTCAATGGCTGCGTTAAGGGCAAGCAGATTGGTTTGTTCGGCAATGGTTTCAATGACGGTGAGCACTTGATTAATGTTGGCGGTTTCGGTTTTAAGTTCTTCAATGGTGGCGGCGGCTTGGTTAACGCCCACCACCATTTCTGAAATATTGTGTTCAATTGCGTTAAATTGAGTTTGGCCCTGTTCTACCGAGGTGTTGGCCTGAACTGTTGCTTCAGCCGCATTCGCTGCGTTTTTAGCAACCTCCTGGAAGGTTTGATTCACTTCGGTCATTGCACTGTGAATGCTGGTAGCTTCGGTGAGTTGCTGTTGGCTGTGATGATGAATATCTTGAGATGTTTGGTTAATGTTGTCGCTTAAATCATTCAATGAATGCGCCTGGTTCCGCATGGAAGTCAGTAGCTCGATCATGTATTGGCGTAAACGTCCGCCTGAACGAATAAGACTTTGTAATTCTGTGGTGATCGCGCTGACGTTAAATTCTTCAGTGAAATCGCCTCGGGAGTATCGGCTGAAGTAGGGGGTGATTTGCTGGATGCGATTGGCAACCCGGCGCTGTATTTGGTCAACCAGCACAGCCACAAGAATGATAAAACCGATCAGAATGAACATTTTGGTCTTGTAGCGTGCGAGCTCAGTGGACAAAGACCTTTCATTGGTTTGGGCAATATCAGCCAGTTGGTTATCAATATCATCGAGATATTGGTTCACCTTGTTCATCGAGGTCTGAATGTGTTGTTGTTGATCTCGTGTTCGGCTCAATTCGTCTGGATAGCGCTTGATTAGATAACCCAGCTCGTTACGAATGTCTTCACTTTTGTTGTCTTCCGTTTCCTCATCATCAAAGAAATCCAGATCTGCACCAGACTCCGTTTGTGCATTGGGCAGTAGTGTTAGCTGATTGAGCGAGGATACGAAAGTTGAGAGATTTTTTAATTTAGCATTGATTGCAAGGAAGGCTTCTTCGGTCGGCTGGTTGAAATAGTTTCGTCGAAGCAGGCTGAGATTCACTAACTCATATTGTGCTTCTGAAGAGATCGATCCCCATTGTCGAGAAAGCGTCGAATCGATGTCAGCTTGTTCTTCTGCCAGATCCTTTAGGCTGTCCAACGCATTTGCGATTTCCCGTTCATTTTGGTCGAGCAGTAATTCTATGTTGCCTGACATTTTACCCGCCGCACGTACATCGGTTTGAAGCAATGTGAGAAGGTTGTCAGAGGTGGCTAATACGTTATCGATCTCAGAGACTTGTTTATGCGTGCTTTGATAGGCATGAGTATGCTCAATGGCCTGGGCTAAGGTCTCTTCTGCTTCGGAGAGGAGTAGGGTGTCGCCACTGCGTAAATACCGGGAAATCACTGAGCGGACATTTACTCGAAAGTCTTCAGTGATAAGGTTGAACGCTTTATTTTCCTCAAAACGTTCATCAATACTTTCGAGGCCAAAGTGCGTCAAACTGGCCAATCCAATGGCGATCGCGGCAAGGCAGCTGGTGTTCAGGACAGTCAGGTTTCGGATGTTCATTGGGCCCCCCGGTTAGATTAGCTACAACACGCGACTAACGAATTCTTCTCAGTTATCGCTTAAACTGGGGCAGAACTTATTTCAGGTTTGTTAAATTTTTATGACAGGCAATGAAAAGACACCCAGAAAGCATTTGGGGTCGAAACTTTGACGAGTTTTTGTCTGAATGGCGGCAATTTTCTGTTGAAAATACTGGTGAAGATATTCTGTCTATACCGATCGGTGATTCCCGCGTTCGTCCAGTAGCCGCAACTGTACAGCCATATTGTGCTTGGAATCTGCGCTCGCAATGGCTTCTTCTTTGGTAATTCGACCATCCAGATACAAGCTGATGAGAGAGTTATCAAACGTAATGGCTTTATCCTTATCTTGAGTTCTTCTGGAAATGGCTTCTCTGATCTGATCAAACTCGCCTTTCTGAATTAACTCCTGAATGTAAGGGCTGTTTTGTATTAATTCTATCGCCGGCCATAAGCTCTTTTCGCCTCGAATCAGGCGTTGGCAGATGATGGCGTTGAGGTTTCGGGATAGGTCCATCAGGACTTGATGATGGTAGGCTTCCGGAAAGAAATTGACGGCTCGATCCAGGGTTTCAATGGCATTACTGGCATGAATGGTTGCTAAGCAAAGGTGACCTGTTTCTGCAAAGGTTATGGCATTTTGCATGGTTACCTGATCCCGTATTTCTCCGATCAAAATGACATCGGGGGCGTCACGAACCGCATTCTTTAATGCCTCTGCGTAGGAGTGTGTATCTACGCCCAGTTCTCTTTGGTTCACAATGCATTTCTTGTAGCTGTGTAGATATTCGATTGGGTCTTCAATGGTGAGAATGTGACCGTGACTGCTTTCGTTCCTGTGGTTTAACATAGCTGCCAGTGTTGAAGACTTTCCGGATGCGGTGGCGCCAGCCACAAGAATCAGCCCTCGTCTTTCCTCTGCGAGCGTTTTCAGAATGCTGGGTAAGTGGAGCTCTTCTACAGTAGGGGGTTCGCTGTGTATCAGTCGGATTACTGCGGATACTTGTTTTCTCTGTTTCAGAAGGCTGACTCGAAATCGTCCAATGTCATCTACTGAGATACCAGCATTCAGCTCCAACTCTTTTTCGAAGCGCTCAATCAACTGTTCAGTCAATAACGAGTACGCCATATCCTTTACATCCTGAGCATCTAGAATGGTATCGGGATTGATTGGGCGGGTTTCATTGTTGACTCGTAACAGAACGGGGGCATTTGCAGCGAAGAAGATATCAGAAGCGTCTTTTTCAACCATGTAGGAAAGGTAGCGTGTCACGTCCATTTTTCTGTTCCCGTGCTCACTTCAGTGTCCCTTAGTTTAGAAAAAATCAGAGCGCCCAACTAAGTTGGTTTATGGGTATTTTGAATTAGCAGTGAAGGTAGGTGGGTTAGAATCGCTAAGATTTCAGTGTTTTCAACAACTTTGCTGATCGTTGCAGAGCATGAAAACAGTGTGTGAAAAATATCAGTAAACAGGGTGAACCTGATATTGCTGCGTGTTGATGAATAGGTCGATGAATAAAAAGAGGGGCAGAGCGTGTTTGAAGACGCAAAAAGCGCCTTCAAACAGTCAGGTCAGTTATCGGTTTAGGTAACTCACCCTCGGAGGTTACTACAGCGCACGTGCAACAATTTCTTTCATGATCTCGTTGGTGCCTGCATAAATTTTCTGAACACGTGAATCTGCCCAGGCTCGTGCAATCGGGTATTCCCACATATAACCGTAGCCACCAAACAACTGCATACACTCATCCATTACTTTGCATTGAAGGTCTGTGGTCCATTGCTTCAAAGCGGCTGCCGTTGGTACGTCGAGTTTGCCTTCAAGATGAAGCTCCAGACAGCGGTCAAGGAAACAACGACCGGCCATGGTATCTGCGGTTAACTCCGCCAACTTAAAGCGCGTGTTTTGATAGTTCATCACCGGCTTGCCAAAGGCTTTACGCTCTTTAACGTATTCTTTGGTCCATTCAATGGCGGTCTCGGCTGCAGCGACTGCAGTTAAACCTACCAATAAACGCTCTTGTGGTAATTCCTGCATCAGGTAGATAAAGCCTTGGCCTTCACCGCCAAGTAGGTTTTCTTTTGGTACTTTAACGTCCTGGAAGAACAGCTCTGAGGTGTCCTGAGCTTTCATGCCCACTTTATCGAGATTCTGGCCTTTCTCGAACCCTTCTGAGTCGGCTTCAACCACCAAAAGACTGGTCCCTTTAGCGCCTTCAGCCGGATCTGTCTTGGCAACCACGATCACAATGTCAGCTAATTGACCATTGGTGATGAAGGTCTTAGAACCGTTCAACAGGTAGTGATCCCCTTTATCAATGGCGGTTGATTTAACACCTTGTAAATCTGAACCAGCACCTGGCTCAGTCATAGCAATAGCGCCAACCATTTCACCGCTGATCAGCTTAGGAATGTATTTTTGTTTGAGTTCTTCACTGCCGTAGTGAAGGATATAAGGGGCAACGATGTCTGAGTGCAGAGGGAAACCGATACCGCTACAGCCTGAACGTGCAATTTCTTCAATAACAATGGCGCTGTAGCGGAAGTCACAGCCAATGCCGCCGTATTGCTCAGGCATGGTGGCGCACAACATGCCTAACTCACCGGCTTTGTGCCAAAGGTTACGATCCACCTGACCGTCTTTTTCCCATTGCGGATGATAGGGAACGGCTTCTTGTTCCAGGAATTTTCTAACAACATCACGAAAGGCTTCATGGTCGGAATCAAATAATGTACGAGGGATCATTTTGGCTCTCCTTTACGATTTAATTCAGTGTTGCAAGCTACTGGATTTCGAACAATTGCCATTTTTCTCTGATTTATTGACCTCAATGCTCAGTGTTGAATTGCAGAGAATAGAAATCAGGTCTCAAAGTTTGTTTAAAAGTGGGGGGAGAGTCTTGAATTAGCGGTACATATCTATAATGTTGCTCTTCTCCAACATGGTTGGTAATGCTTTGCTAAGCTCTAAGATGGTTAAGCGTTTTTATAAAGACATAATTTGATTAATTTTTGATTTTTTTTGGCGAAATGGATGGCTGACAAACCTATTAGTGAACCCCTCACGGCATTGCTTATTGAACCTTCCCACATCGTTCAACAAGTTGTTGCGTCAATTCTACAGCGACATGGTTTTCACGTAGATACCTGCAAGAAAGCAGAAGATGCCTTCCGGTTGTCCGAAGAAAATAAATACGATCTGGTGTGTGTTGCGCTTTTACTTCCTGATGCTTCTGGTTTGGATGTGTGCCGTAAAGTTCGTTCCATGTCGCAAGCCAAACGGAATACCCCGGTCGTTATGATTACCTCCGAAGACGATAAAAATACGTTACTTGGGGTACTGAAGGCTGGTGCTACAGAGATTTTCAAGAAGAATGATTTGGTCGGATTTGATAATTATCTGACTCAATTCGTATGGACGACCAACGAGTCCAAATCGCTGTATGGCAAAGTGTTATACGTTGAAGATTCCCGAGCTATTTCTGAGATGGTCGTTGCATTGTTAAAGCTCAACAGGATGGAAGTGGATCACTATACCAATGCCGAGGATGCTTACGATGCGTTCCAGAACAATGAATATGACCTAGTCATTGTGGACATCATTCTGGAAGGGGAAATGACGGGCTCACAACTGGCTCAAAGCATCAGACGAGATATTTCCAAACGCACGGTTCCGATTCTCGCCATTTCAGGCGTAGAAGACTCGGCTCGTCGAGTGTCTATGTTAAAGTCTGGTGTGAATGATTTTGTTGCTAAGCCGATCATGAATGATGAACTCATGGCTCGGGTTCAGAATTTGATTCGCTCTAAGAAACTGTTTGATCGGGTACAGGAGCAGCAAGAAATTCTTCGCGAACTTGCGATGAAAGATCAATTAACCGGCTTGTATAACCGTCATTTCCTGATGGAAGTAGGTCCGAAACGGATCAAGGAAGCGCAGCGTCATAAACAACCGCTAAGCATGGTGGTTGTTGATCTGGATAAATTCAAGCTGATCAATGATACCCACGGTCATACGACCGGAGATATTGTGCTGAAAGAAGTGGGTGCTTTGTTACAACGTTTGTGTCGTAAAGAAGACATCGCTTCTCGTTTCGGCGGTGAAGAATTTGTGTTGATCATGCCTCATTGTGATCTTATTTCTGCCGTTGATAAGGCTGAGAAAATTCGAAAAGCAATTATTAATCTAAAGCCCGCTGGATTGGAAATCTCAGCGAGCTTTGGGGTATCTGCGTTGGCTTCAAAAGATGAAGATATCAGCGATCTTTTTGATCGTGCGGATCAGGCGGTGTATCAATCCAAGAATGGCGGACGCAATTGCGTTACGGCAGTTTAAGACGCGCTGTGTTTCAAATGCGTCTTTCGCTCAGTTCACCAGATTAGGCATAGCAGAGCGCTATGCCTTGGATTCTCTTCTCGAACGCCACCAGTTAGCCAGTTTTGTGCCTTGTACAAACACTTGTTTGTAATGGCTCGGCAGTATTCTCTGTAGAATATCCATCGCGTAGGCATCCATCCCGATCAAGGCACGTTCTTTGTTATTCAAAACCGCCGATAAGATGGTTTCTGCCGCTTCTTCTGGGGTGGTGTGAGCGTAATCGTCAAAGCGATCTCTTAACTCTTCCGCATGGTAGAGGTGAGAAGTTTTCCCCATACGCCCATTTTGAGCAATGTTGGTTTTAATTCCGCTTGGGAAAACACAGGTACACTCGATGTTTGATCCTTCAATACGCAGCTCTTCTTGCAGTGATTCTGTAAAGCCTCGAACGGCAAATTTAGATGCGTTGTAGGCTGATTGCGTTGGTACAGCGTAAAGACCAAAGACACTGGAGACGTTAACGATGTGCGCGTCTGTGGATTGCTTCAGATAGGGAAGGAATTCTTTGGTTCCGTAAACAACGCCCCAGAAATTGATGTTCATGAGCCATTCGAAGTTGTCATAGCTCATTTGATCGATGTTTTCAGCTAAGGCAACACCTGCATTGTTGATGACCAAATTGATGCCTTTGTGTTGCTTCATAACGTCTTGGGCAAAGGTGGCAACCGCCTTTTGATTGGAAACGTCCAGAATGTGTTGAGTAATTTTAACGCCGGTATGAGACAGATTGTCCGTAACTTTCTGAAGCGCTTTTTCATTAATGTCTGCTAACGCAAGATTGCATCCTTTGCGAGCCAATGATTCTGCCAAAGCGGCGCCAATTCCTGATGCGGCACCTGTGATGGCGGCTACTTTATTTCTGAAGTTGTGCATACTATTCCCTAAGAAAACATCCTGATTTTATTAAGATTCTCGTTTTTCGGCCGATGTATGTTTTTAGATTAACCAAGCACGGCCCAATTGCTTGGTCTAATCTTGACTGTGAAGCGCTTACCAAATTATTGAGTTTAGATGTTTTTTTGAGAGAAGAGTATGCAGTGGTTTTATAAACTGAGTGTAAAAATAAAAATTTATCTGATTGCTTTCGCCGCGATAGTCGGTTTTGTAGTGTATTTCGTTGCTAACTACATGATGGCGTCCTCCCAAGGGGTTCTTGTTGGTCAGATACAAGAAAAATCCTTTCCTCTTCTTCAAATTGCGGAACGATCAAAAGTTCGGCTTGAACGTATCCAGGAAATGCTTGCCAGTGCTGTTTCAGCCGGGGAGACCGATATCCTGGATAATGCCAATCAACAGAAACAGCAATTGCTGGATGACCTGAAAGAAGCTCAAAAGCTCGACCCAGAAGGGTTGGCTAATCAAATTAGCGCGACTTTCTCGCAATACTACAAAACTGCTCACTCTATCTCAGCCTCCATGATTGATGGTTCTGCAGATTTTTCTGCGTTGTCCTCTCAAACAGAGAACATGACGACCCTTTTGCAAAAGACCTCAGAGCTGCTTGATCAATTCAGAGATTCAAATAACGACGCGTTTATTAGCATGGTTGATGAAGCCAAAGCGCTGAGTGATAAGATGCTGTTGGCGGGTGTGACGATTGGCGTGATTACTTTCTTCTTCATTCTGGTGATCTCCATGTTCATTTCCAGAAGCTTATGTAACAGCATCAATGAAGTGGTGAGTTCATTAAAAGACATTGCTCAGGAGAATGGCGATTTAACTGTTCAATTATCTACTCGCTCAGAAGATGAAATTGGTCACCTGGTGCATTGGTTTAACTTGTTTGTTGCCAAATTGAGAGGGGTTATTGGTCAGGTTGTGAATGCGGCAGGACCACTCAACGAGTTGTCTGGTCAGCTGAACAGCTTGATGGAACATGTGAACCAAAGTATTGAGTCACAACGTCAGTCCGCAGAAAGTTCCAAAAACGCAGTGGATATGATGCAAGAGAGTATGAACTCGATCGTACATGATACCGGTGCAGGGGTGGAATGTGCTCAGGATGCCAACTCAGAAGCTAAACAGGGCCAGCAGGTGGTGGGTCAGACCGTTGATGCCATCAGAACCCTGGCAACTGGTGTGGCTGAAGCATCTGAAGTGATTCGTAAACTGGAAGCCGATACGGATCAGGTTCGTAATGTACTTGGCGTAATTAAAGGCATTGCGGATCAGACCAACCTGTTGGCATTAAACGCTGCGATTGAAGCCGCAAGGGCTGGAGAGCAAGGCCGTGGCTTTGCCGTGGTTGCCGATGAAGTTCGTTCTCTTGCGTCTAAAACACAAGAATCAACAGAAGAAATTAATGTTACAATCAACAACCTGATTTCCGCGTCTAAGGAAGCTGTCTCTGTGATGGAGAAAGGGACAGAACAAGCGCAAGTCAGTGTGTCAAACTCTGAACAGGCAGGGCAATCGTTAGAAAAAATCTCTGAAGCTGTTCAATCCATCAATGAGATGAATCATCGCATTTCCGATGCTGTTTCAAGTCAGCAAAAACTTTCCGCCGATATTGTACACTCGGTTGGAAATATTCTGGTGCAAACAGAGGAAACCGCTGATAAGTCTTCGTCTTTGGGAAGTCTGGCCAGTGAACTGAACGAAGTTTCGGGCGAAATGGCCAAGATTACTCAACAATTCAAAATATAAAATGAAAGTGAAAGTTCCTGTACTTGGACGTAGGTGATGGCCATGTTGGCTTTGCCTACGTTTCAAAAATCTAATAGATATCTGGATTTCTTTATAAAAACAAAAGGTTGTCTATAGTTATTTGATGCTATGGATCGCTTGAGTCTAGATCAGGAAGTGTATAAACGGCTCTCAACTTACTAAATACGTCAGGGTATGTATTGGTGCAAGTGAATGTATTAGTACACCTGACAGAAAAGGATAGCGATAACGAGGGGCTTATTAAGAGGTTCCCTTTGTTTATTGATTCTTTATAGGTTAATTGAGGAGAAGCATATGCGATTGAGATCGCAAGCATTAGCGGTAGCTATTAGTGCATTAGGTATCGCTCAACCCATTCATGCAATTGAATTGGATTTTAATGGATTCATTTCTGTGGGTGGCGGGATTGCAGATAACGACGAGCTGAATTTGGATGTGGAT
This sequence comes from Litoribrevibacter albus, assembly GCF_030159995.1. NCBI lineage: Bacteria > Pseudomonadati > Pseudomonadota > Gammaproteobacteria > Oceanospirillales > Oceanospirillaceae > Litoribrevibacter > Litoribrevibacter albus. The sequence goes on from NZ_BSNM01000015.1 coordinate 515,636, forward strand.
TACGATGAGGATGTGAGCTTCAATGAAGACTCCATTCTGGGTATCCAAACCACTGCGCCAATTAATGACAAAATCAGTTTCACAGCCCAGCTCGTTGCGCGTGGCAAGGAAGACTATGATGTTTCTGCAGAATGGGCCTTCCTGAAATTTGAAGCCAATGATGAGTTTTATGCTCGTGCCGGTCGTTTAAGGGCTCCGTTCTTTGCCTATTCGGAATCAATCGAAGTTGGCTATTCGTATCACTGGATTCGACCGCCTTCAGAAGTATATCGCCTGCCTTTCTCTTCCATTGATGGTGTCGATGCCAACTATACCACGTGGTTAACTGATGACTGGCAGTTCACTTCCCAGGTGTATTTTGGCACCTTCAGTGATGACGTAGACATCTTTGGTCTTGAAAGCGATCTTGATTTGAGAAACGGCACAGGCCTTGTTTTATCTGCAAACTACGATTGGCTAACCTTGCGTGGCAGTGTGCATTACGCCGAAATAACGGTGACCAACTCGGACTTTGATACTTTGGATGCTGCACTTCGTGGCGCAGGGTTTGATAATGTTGCGGATGATATTGCTGTGGATGAGAACGGCGTGATGTTCTATGAAGCTGCAGTGCTTGCCGACTACAACGATTACTTGTTCATTGCTGAATGGACGATGCTGGATTTCGACCGCAGTGCGCTTCCTGATGACACCGGCTGGATGATCTCCGTTGCTAAGCGAATTGGTGATTTCACGCCTCACTTAACCTTTGCTAAAGAAGACGACGACGGTGAAACCGGCTTCTCTGACCCTATCCCGGCGGGTGCTGCTCTTAAGGCAAAGGTCGATGATCTGGAAACGGAAGCCCTACAGGAAAGCTGGATTGCCGGTGTTCGTTGGGACTTTATGCCGTCTACTGCATTGAAATTTGAAGTGCAGTACACCGATCGTAAAGAACCTGAAGACGATGACACTATGATCTACAGTGTCGTTCTTGATGCCGTGTTCTAAGGAGGACATTATGAAGTATGTATTCGTTGTTCTGTTCTCTCTACTAAGCTCAATGGCTATGGCGGGAACGTCTGTCATCATCAATGCTGCGGATGCCGGAGCAGGTTTATCTCAGGGCGATGCAAAAAATGTTTATTTAGGGAAAAAGAAGTCGCTGCCATCAGGGGCGAAAGCCATTCCTGTTGATCAGGCAGCGGAATCCGCTATTCGAGAAGGTTTTCTATCAACCATCGTTGGTAAATCAGAAAGCCAGTACAAGTCCTTTTGGGCGAAAAAAGTGTTTACTGGCAAGGGTAAACCACCTGAGGAAAAAGCAGATGACGCTGCTGTGAAAGCATTTGTTGCTTCCACTCCCGGTGCGGTGGGTTACATTGATAGTTCTAACCTAGACGATACAGTGAAAGAAGCGTTTTCGTTCTAACCCCTTAATTTTGCCACTTAATCGGATGAGCAAGTTGCGTAACCTGTTCACCTGAGACAGTGGCTTCTTCTATCAGGCCCCTTGCTTGGATGTGAGGGTGCTCTGCCGCCTCTTTGAGCGTTAATACCGGTTCTACACACACGTCCTGATCCGCGAAGATGGATTGCCACTCTGAGAAGTTCTTTTGAAGAAAATGCTCTTTGAGTTTCTCTTTAAGTTCTTTCTGGTGTTCCGGGTTCGGTGATAAGGCCATTTTTCTGAGTTCAGGAAGATCAATTAAACTGGCTAAACCATCAATGAACTTGGGTTCCAGCCCGCCAACCGATAAATAGCGACCATCAGCGGTTTCGTAATAGTCATAAAAGAATCCACCGTTGAGTAACTCGCTTTCTGCTCTGGGTGTGTGACCACCGGCCAGCATTGGCGCACCGCTGATAACGTTCATGCTGAAAGCACAATCGGTCATGCTGATATCAATGTACTGGCCTTCGCCGGTTTGGTGTTTATGAATCACTGCAGCCAAGATACCCATAACGGCGTGATGTGATCCGCCGGCCATGTCGGCGATTTGAATGCCGTTTAATGAAGGGCCGTCTGCTTTATCACCGGAATAACCGGCAATGCCAGACAGTGCGAGGTAGTTTATGTCATGCCCGGCTCGCTGAGCGTAGGGGCCGGTTTGACCATATCCTGTGATGGAACAATAGATCAGGTCAGGTTTGATCTGTTTAAGCGTATCGTAATCCAGTCCGAGTTTTGCCATCACCCCCGGGCGAAACTGCTCAAGTACCACATCATAGTCAGCCAGGATGCGCTTGATCTTCTCTATGGCATCCGGGTGTTTCAGATCCAGCTTCAAGCTCTCTTTGTTCCGATTAAGCTGGGCGGACAGCGCAGACGTACCGCCAATATAGGGCGGCAGCGTCTCGGTCAAATCCGGCTTGGACGGGTGGACGATACGAGTGACAGACGCACCCATATCGGCCATCAACATGGTTGCGTATGGTCCTGGAAGTAATGTTGAAAAGTCTAAAATTTTTAAACCCTTGAGTGGACTAGACATGAAACGAACCTTGTTATTAATGGGTGTAAGACTTGATCGTTTTAGAGTAGAGGATCGATCTGTGGCTGAATATGACCGCAGTGACCTATTTGTTTGACGAATATGAACATTTACTTCACTGTGGCTGGATAGTTTAATGAGCACCTGGGATTGCTGCTGGAAGTGGCATTTTCTATCTCTCTTGGGAGCACGCTTGCTGAATCGATAATGGCTTCAATAGCAGGCAAGAGTTCAACTCGCGGACAGCGGTACAATTGGCAGACAAAACACTGGTAGCTATGACAATTAATAATCATACGATTCCTAGAAACTTTGTAATGGCTGCATTGCGTGGCGCCGAGAACAGAGATATCGACCTCGAAGCGTTTCTTGCGAGTATTGCTGTCCCGACTGATGTGTTAACCGAACCGAACTTTCGAATTTCAGCCGCCCAATATGCAGTATTGATTCGCTCTCTCTGGATCAAATTGAAAGATGAGTACATGGGCCTGGCTCCGGTGACCAGTCCGTTAGGCTGCTTTTCCATGATGTGTAAGGCGGTTATTCACTGCCATACCCTGGAACATGCACTAAGACGAGCAGGGCAGTTTTACGGCCTGTTCGATGGCAGTGTTGCTATTAAGCTTCGCAAAGATGGTGAAAATACCACCTTGGCTTTTATTAACATTGATTTGGACTTTGACCCGGATCGCTTTCTCAGTGAAAGCCTACTGGTGATCTGGCATCGTTTTTCCAGTTGGTTGGTGGATCGTCGTATTCCGCTTAAAGAGGTGCGACTGGCTTATCCTGCACCCGCTCATGAAAAAGAATACTGGCAATTATTTGCTTGTCCTGTGGTGTTTGATTGTGCTCAAACAGCATTGGTATTTGATGAGAAATACCTGCAGCTTCCTCTGATGCAATCCGAACTCAAAATGAAAGAATTTTTGCAGGTGTCCCCCGCGAACCTATTGGCTCGTCCTGAAGAGCGCAACACTATGACGGCGAAGGTCAGAAGCTTACTAGGGCGTGATTTTACCTCTGACTTTCCTGAGTTTGATTGGTTGGCCGATCAGGTTCACCTTGCACCTCAGTCTCTGCGTCGGAAACTCAGAGAAGAGGGCACTAACTTTCAGGAAATTAAAGACTCCCTCCGTCGCGATACCGCCATTGGATTGTTGGATCATCCAGAACTGAGCATTCAGGACATTGCTGAGCAAATGGGCTTTTCCGAAGCCAGCACCTTCCATCGTGCATTCAAGAAATGGACGGGCTTAACGCCAGGGGATTACCGAAAGGGTCATAAGAGTTAGGAATCTCTGATTAATTCCTTAATGCTTTTCGGATAAAAACCTATGGACGTGGTTAGGATTTAGGTTAGTCTTTCATTCTTAATGCGAACTTCAAGGAGGAATTCAAATGTCTGAAACAATCGAAATGCACGGTCATTGCCTATGTGGCAAAGTCTCTCTTACTACTCAAATGAAGCCACAAGTGGGTGTATGCCATTGCAGCATGTGTCGTCGCTGGGGCGGTGGCCCGTTCTTCGCTACTAACGGCATTCCTAACCTAAAATTTGACGGTCAGGAACACATTACAGCGTACAATTCTTCGGAATGGGGCGAGCGTGCGTTCTGCAAACACTGTGGTACGCACTTGTATTATCGAGTAAAACAAAGCAACGAATACATCGTGCCTGCTGGCTTCTTTGATGATGCCTCTCAGTTTGAGTTTAAACAGCAAATCTTCATTGATAAAAAGCCAGAGTTCTATCACTTTGGTAATGAAACTCACAATATGACTGAAACCGAATTCATCGCGATGGTGACCGGGGCTGACAGTTGATCAATACGTTATTGCTAAACGTTAATTCCTAAATAACCACTGATTTTGACCTGCTCAAGGTGTGCCTTGGGCAGCGTCGTTGGAGAATCAATTTGGAAAAAGTGTTGGTGAGTGCCTGCTTTTTAGGCAATCCGGTTCGATATAACGGAACGGATCTTAACGTGGCTGAAAAGGTAGATACCCAAGCTCAAGCCATTTTGGATAGCTGGGCGAAAGAAGGCCGAATTGTTAGCATTTGCCCAGAAGTATCCGGCGGATTACCCACCCCAAGACCCCCAGCAGAGCTTCAACTTGATGGACGAGTTGTGGATGATACCGGCGAGGACGTATCGTCTGAGTTCCTCAAAGGTGCAGAAAACGCTTTGGCTCTGTGTCAACGTTTCAACATCAAAGTTGCTGTACTGACTGAATCCAGCCCAAGTTGTGGTAGCACACTTATCTACGATGGCAGTTTCTCAAACACCAAAATCCCAGGCAAAGGAATAACGGCCAAATTGCTTTCGGAGAATGGGATTAAGGTGTTTAGTCAGTTTTCGTTGGAAGAGGCGAGAGCGTTTCTTGAGAAATTGGAAGCGTGAAAGCTTAAGAACAGTTCGTACTGATGGAGTGACGGGAAGCGCTATAAACATACAGCGTCTCCCGTCGAGTCTTTAACGACTTAAACTAGCGGCGCATTCGTTTCAGCCAGTTTCACTAAAGAAGCTGGTGGCTCAAAGCGTTCACCAAAGCGCTTAGTCAATTCACGTGCACGTTCCGTAAACTTACGAGTACCCACGTGGTTGATGAACTGAAGCGCACCACCCATCGCCGGTGAGAAGCCTAAACCAAAGATCGAACCAATGTTGCCGTCGGCGATGTTGGTCAGTACGTTTTCATCCAGGCAGCGCAGAGTTTCGATGGCTTGGATGTACAGCAAACGATCCTGGATATCCTGATTTGAAATGTCAGCATCGCCTTGATCCTTGTAGAAATGCTCTTTCAATCCAGGCCACAAGTGCTTATTACCTTTCTCAGGATAATCGTAGAAACCGGCACCAGAGGCACGACCTTTACGATCAAATTCATTTACCATTTGATCAACCACATAGAAGCCTGGGTGTTCCAGCGAAATGATGTCATCACCTACGCCGGCTTCCATATCTGCTTTTGCTTGGTTACGGATGTGTTGCATCAGCGTTAGCGTTACTTCATCTGTCACAGTTAACGGCCCAACCGGCATACCGGCTTTTTGCGCTTCCATATCGATTCGACGAGGATTCACGCCTTCACCGACCAGAGCTGCACCTTCGGTCACGTAGGTCGCAAATACACGGGAGGTGAAGAAGCCACGGCTGTCATTCACTACAATCGGTGTCTTCTTGATTTGCTGAACAAAGTCGAAGGCGTGAGCCAAAGTCTCATCGCTGGTTTGTTCGCCTTTGATGATTTCAACCAACGGCATCTTATCGACTGGTGAGAAGAAGTGCAGACCCACAAATTTAGTCGGATCACCAACCGCTTCTGCCAAACCAGTAATTGGCAGCGTTGAGGTGTTGGAAGAGATGATGGTGCCTTCTGCCAACACGCTTTCCGCTTCTTGAGTCACTTTGGCTTTAAGACCGCGATCTTCAAACACCGCTTCGATGATTAAATCGCAGCCCGCAAAGTCATTATGATCGGCAGTCGCTGTAATGCGGCTAAGAATCTCTTGTTTCTCTTCTTCCGTTTTACGCTTACGAGATACTTGCTTGGTCAGAAGCTTTTCTGAGTAGGCTTTACCTTTGTCTGCCGCTTCTTGAGAGATGTCTTTAAGCACCACGTCCAAACCGCGAATGGCCGAAGAGTAGGCGATACCCGCACCCATCATGCCTGCACCAATGATACCTACTTTCTTGAAAGTAGTTTTGGCGATGCCTTGAGGGCGAGACTTACCAGCATTCACGTCATTCAGCTGGAAGAAGAAAGTGCCAATCATGTTTTTGGCAACTTGGCCTTTAGCTAATTGAGTGAAGTAGCGACTTTCAATCGTGCACGCCGTTTCGAAGTCTACGAGGGCGCCTTCCGCAGCGGCTGCCACAATGGCTTCAGGGGCTGGATAGCAGCCTTTGGTTTTGTCGGTCACCATCGACGGGGCTATGGCAAGCATCTGCGCGGTCTTAGGGTTGTTGGCGTTACCACCTGGAATTTTATAGCCCTTCACATCGAACGGTTGTTGGCTCTTAGGATTGGCTTTGATCCACGCTTTGGCTTTGCTGATCATCTCGTCGATGGAATCTGCCGTGTCATGGATGAGTCCCATTTTCAATGCGGCAGAAGGACGAAGTTTTTTGCCTTCAATCAACAGCGGAAAGGCTTTCTCAAGACCCAGCATACGCACCGTACGAGCGATACCACCGCCACCAGGCAACAGACCAAGGGTAACTTCCGGTAAGCCCAGTTGGATGCGTTCATCGGCCAAACAAATTCGATGGTGGCAAGCCAGTGCGATTTCCCAACCGCCGCCTAGTGCTGCGCCATTAATTGCAGCTACCACTGGTTTACCCAAGGTTTCGATGGCACGCAGTTGACGCTTTAAGCCTTCAACCATGTTATGGAATTCAGGCGCGTTTTCTTCGGTCACTTGAATCAGTTCGTTCAAATCGCCGCCAGCAAAGAAGGTCTTTTTCGCTGAGGTGAGGATAATGCCAGCGATGTTGTCTTGCTCTTTAAACAAACGCTCGACGGTTTCGTCCATCGCTGCTCGGTATCCGGCATTCATGGTGTTGGCGGATTGGCCCGGCATGTCCATAGTTAACGTGACGATGTTATCTCCGTCGATCTCATAACGGATAGCTTCAGTAGTCATAATTCTTTCTCCCAAAATAGCGCTTTAATCGTCACTTAATTAGTTTGATGATTTATCTAGAACGGCAACATTTTCAACAATCGTTGCGATACCCATTCCGCCACCAACACATAAGGTACATAAGCCGTAGCGAAGGTTGCGACGTTCCAGTTCGTCCAATACGGTGCCTATGATAATTGCGCCAGTCGCCCCTAGCGGGTGACCCATTGCAATTGAACCACCGTTTACATTCACTTTTTCGTCCGGTACGCCCAAGTCTTTTTGGAATTTCATCACCACTGAGGCAAAGGCTTCGTTCACTTCAAACAGATCAATTTGATCAACCGTCATGCCTGCTTTTTGAAGTACTTTCACCGTGGCTGGGGTAGGGCCAGTCAACATAATGGTTGGGTCGGTGGAGGTTACAGCCGTTGCCACAATTCGGCCGCGAGCGGTCAAGCCAAGTTCTTTCCCTTTTGCTTCATTGCCCATCAGGATGGCGGTCGCACCATCGACGATGCCGGATGAGTTACCCGGTGTATGAACGTGATTGATTTCTTTCAGGAAGGAATACTTGCGAAGGGCGGTGGAATCAAAGCCCATTTGGCCCATCATCGCAAAAGACGGCTTTAAGCTAGCGAAGGCTTCTATTGAGGCGTCTGGACGAATCAGCTCATCTTTTTCCAGAAGAATCACACCGTTTTGATCTTTCACCGGAATAACCGACTTATCAAACGCGCCAGCGGCCCAGGCAGCAGCTGCTTTCTTTTGAGAATTCAGAGCGAAGGCATCGACGTCTTCACGAGTGAAACCTTCAATGGTCGCAATAGTATCGGCACCAATGCCTTGAGGAACAAAATAAGTATCAAAGCTGGTTTGTGGGTCCATCGCCATTGGGCCACCGTCTGAGCCCATCGGCACACGAGACATTACTTCGACACCACCGGCCACCACTAGATCTTCCCAGCCGGATGCAATCTTTTGAGCAGCTAAGTTCACAGCTTCCAAGCCTGATGCACAGAAACGGTTGATTTGAACGCCCGCCGGGCGCTCTGACCAATCGGCCATTAACGCCGCAGTCTTAGCGATGTTCGCCCCTTGCTCGCCCACAGGGGTAACGCAGCCAAGTACAATATCGTCTACCTGATCAGTGTCTAACTGGTTACGATCTTTCAGTTCATTAAGGATATTTGCCATCAAAGAGACGGGCTTCATGGAGTAAAGGGCACCGCCTTTTTTGCCTTTTCCACGTGGGGTGCGAATTGCATCGAAAATATATACAGACTCGGTCATTACCGTTTCCTTCACGTATGATGTAAACGTCGTTAAAGAGAAATAACGCTATTACAAATGGATTAGTATGCTACGGATGAAAACAGGGTAGCCCACTTGAGTGAGTGGGCAAAATGGCCGAGCTGCTCGACTTGGTTGGCGAGAGTGATCAGAGACCTAAACCAAAGGTTTCGCCAACAGCAAAGATGAGGGGGTTACATTGGTGGGAATTCAAAGCCCATTGTTAACATGGCACCAGCGGCACCAAATACCACAAGCTCAGATTTAAACTGCTGGTAAGACACACCGAAGGAAGGAAGCACAGCAGGCGCAATTCCCGCCTGATTCAACGGAATCTTATCTTTGTACTTACCTTTGTAGCCATGCATTGGGCCAGCGGTCAGCTTGAAGTAGCCAATGTCCTGCGTTTCTGGCAATGCCCAGGTATAACCCGCATACAGATATTGTGTGTTCTGATCGAAGGAGTTTTTAAAGGCTGCAAAACCCACTAACCAACGATTTTTCTTATTCAACTCAATGCTGAACAGCTTCTGATTGTTGTTGTGCTCTGGTTTGGGATTCCAGTGTTTGGTATAAACGCTGGTCTGAAAGCTGAATTTATCGCCTTCTTCTAACCACTCTTCGGAAAAAGAGGGTTGAACCCAGGTACATAGGATTAAAATAAGGACTTTAACGTGCTTGGTTATCATATAAAGTAGGCAAATTTTTTTAGGTATGTTTTCAAGGCGGCACTTTACAGATTTAAGTCCGAATAGTTAACCTAAAAATGAAATTATTAATAAAAAACTAAGGGACTAGTTCATGTTTTATAAAAGTATTCTAACCGCATGCCTGATATGTATATCTGCTTCGACTTGGGCCGCTTCTTTTGGCTGTAAAGATGAGCGGGGAAAACTCTACATCAGTAATACGCCATGTGAAGATGAACGCTTGTCGAAAAATAAGCGTAAGGGCATGTCTTCAGAGGAGTTTAACCACCTCTATAAAGTGCAGACCAGTCTTGATAAATCCGGTAAAAAATACCGTAAAACCTATATGGATGAGTCAGGTGATTACACCGTTGAAGGGTGCTTCTCTACCAGCACAAACCCGCACGACTTTGGATCTGCAATTACCTATCGTGGCTACCGTTTTCTATGCATGAGACATCACAAAGGCACCATTGCCAGATACAATTTCTATTCTTACGACTTACTTAAACAGTGCCATGTCGATAAAACCAACCGTTTCTGTAAAGGGTTGAGTGAAAGCAGTAAGCAAGAGTTACTCAGTCAGTTGTAATACGAATTTATTAGTTTTTATTTTTTACCGAACAAACGAGGTCTTTCTAGGTGGCATCGAAGTTTTATGTGGTCTGGAAAGGCCGAACACCTGGCATTTATACCGATTGGAACAGCTGTAAGGCGCAAGTGGATCAATTCCCAGGTGCACGCTACAAATCTTTCAAAACTCGCGCCGAAGCCGACGCCGCATATAGTGGTGGTAGCTCTGGATCTTCAGCGAGTACTTCAAAAACAAATACTGCAAAGGGCGGAGCTAATAAATCCTCCGTTAAAACCTACACGGCTCAAGAAGTAAAGGCGTTGGATGCTCACACCAAAATCTTTACGGACGGTGGTTGCGAACCAAATCCGGGAGAAGCCGGTTCTGGCATAGCGTTATACCGGAATAATCAGGTTGCCGAGCTTTGGTATGGGCTTTACAACCCGATGGGCACCAACAACACCGCTGAACTGAATGCACTTCATCAAGCACTGCTGATCGCCGAGAAAGAACTGGACGAAGGCAACTCCGTCGCTGTCTTCTGCGATTCCAAATACTCCATTCAATGCATCACCCAATGGGCATCGGGCTGGAAAGCCAAAGGCTGGAAAAAATCCGGCGGCGAGATCAAAAACCTCGAACTCATTAAAAGCATCTATGCCTTGTACTTAACCCTCAAAGACAAGATTCAGATCCTTCATGTGAATGGTCATGTGGGCGTTGAGGGCAATGAACTGGCAGATCGTATGTCCATCCTCGCGATGGAATCCAAAGTTCGGGAATTTGTGCAATACCAAGAAGCGTTAGATATTGGTGCGATACTCAGGATGAGGGCGGGGTAGGATTTTCTAATCAAATGCTCCCTAATAAGGAGCAGCCCACCAAGTTGGTTGGAAGACAACAACAGGCATAAGTGCTAATGCCTTTCTCATAATTTTCCTTTCCCTAGAAAATAAGTTGTTAAACGCTCACAGGAACACACGTAAGTAGATTTTGAAAACTCGGTGTTGATTTAACGCAGAGGAATTTCAGTTGACTACTATACTGTATTTACAAGTCAATCAAGTATGGTAGTGTTGATTAGTTCACACGGAACAGTGAACGGTTAAGAACAATAATAAAAGGAATTTCTCATGGATCAGTTGACCGATCTAAAGGCCATTCTTCATTCCCATCGTGCCAATCTTTATTATCTGGAACACTGCCGGGTAATGCAGAAAGATGGTCGTGTTTTGTATCTCACAGAAGCGACTAAGCAAAACCTCTATTACAACATTCCCATTGCCAATACCACGGTCATTCTACTTGGCACCGGAACCTCAATCACTCAAGCTGCGATGCGGATGCTGGCGCAAGCGGGCGTATTGGTCGGCTTTTGTGGTGGCGGCGGAACACCGCTACTTATGGCGACAGAAATTGAGTGGATGACACCGCAAAGTGAGTATCGACCCACTCAGTACCTGCAAGGCTGGTTAAGCTTTTGGTTCGATGAAAAAGAGCGTTTTGCGGCAGGGGTACACATTCAACAGGCCCGAATTGAATACTTACAAATGGTGTGGAGTAAAGATCGTGACCTGAAAAACGAAGGTTTCTGTCTAGAGGATTCCGATCTCCAAAGCGCCTTGATTCGTTATCAAGATCGTCTAAGGGCTGCCACGAAACATGCTGACCTCCTACTAACAGAAGCCGAACTTACCAAGTCACTTTATAAATACATCGTTAATGCCATCGACTTTGGTGATTTCAAACGTCAGCGTGAAAGCACCGACAAAGCCAACGTTTTCTTGAATCATGGGAATTACTTAGCTTACGGCTTGGCTGCAACCACACTTTGGGTATTGGGTATTCCTCATGGTTTTGCGGTAATGCACGGGAAGACCCGGCGCGGTGCCTTGGTCTTCGATATTGCCGATCTGATCAAAGACGCCATCGTTCTCCCTTGGGCTTTTATCTGTGCCAAAGAAAACGCCACAGAGCAAGAATTCCGTCAGCAATGCTTATTGGCATTTACTCAACACAAATCCCTCGAATACATGTTTGATCAAGTTAAGGAGCTGGCCTTGCGCGGGGAGCCTGAAGAGGAGCCAATACAAGGAATAGGCCTATGATGGTTATCTTTGTCTCCCAATGCGAAAAGAACGCACTCAAGAAAACCCGCAGAGTATTAGATGCCTTTGCAGATCGCATAGGGGATAACACTTGGCAAACCGTGATTACTCAAGAAGGTTTGGAGGCGGTTAAGAAGTTATTGAGAAAAACGGCCAGTAAAAGTACCGCAGTCAGTTGCCATTGGGTTCGTTCACGTTCGAGAAGTGATTTGCTGTGGGTGGTGGGCAAGAGGGACAAATTTGATGAGGTAGGTCGAGTCCCTGTAAACACAACCGACAAAGAAGTTCATCTTGTAGAAAACCAATGGCATACCTTGGAAGCTATTCGGTTACTTAGTTCAATTGCTGCGTTATTTCATGACTTTGGAAAGGCAAATAAGTTATTCCAGAAGAAGATCGACTCCACTCAAAAAACGCCAGTGTCTGAACCTTATCGCCATGAGTGGGTTTCATTGAGAATGTTTGAAGCCTTTGTGATGTCGTCTAAGAAAGGCGACAGCTTGAATGATCAATGTTGGTTAGAAAAGCTAAGTCTTATTCAGCCATCGGATGAAAAAGGTTTATGGGGTGAGTTGGTTCAGGATACGCCAGAGGAAGCACAGCCAAGCCCATTTAAGACATTACCTCCACTGGCTCAAACGGTTGCATGGTTAATTCTGACACATCATAAATTGCCAAGCCCTGAACATTCTAAGAAAGATCAAAAGGAAGATAGAGTGGGTGAGTCTTCCGTTCCTTTTAAACATACAGACTTTCATCTGACCAAGTATTTGACTCCGACTTGGAACTCGCCTCAAAGTAAGAAAGATGGGTGGAAGAAACCGGACTTTAAGCAAGTGTGGGATGTAAACAATCGCTCTCCCATCAAAAGCTTAAATTGGTGTGTGCAGGCTAGAAAGGTTTCCGATAGGGCGTTGCGTTATTTGAGCTTTACTGCTGATGCTAATTATCTGAATGACAAGTTTACTTTGCATTTGTCTCGCTTATCGTTGATGTTGGCTGATCACCATTATTCTTCGCAGGATGCTAACCCTGATGATCAGGATAAGAATTACTCAATCTATGCCAACACGGATAGAGACACTGGGGTGTTTAAACAAAAGTTAGATGAACATCTGATTGGTGTTCAGAGAAACTCGCTCAAATTTGTTAATGCCTTGCCAGACTTAAAAGTAAGCTTGCCTTCGCTGAATAAGGTACGTGCCTTAGAAGAGCGAAGTAAGGCAAAACCATTTAAGTGGCAGAACAAAGCATCTGACTTAGCAGTATCGTTAGCTGAAGAGTCTGAAGAAAACGGTTTCTTTGGTGTAAATATGGCTTCTACTGGCAAGGGGAAAACGCTTGCTAATGCCAAAATTATGTATGGTCTATCATCCCGTAAGGCAGGCTGCCGTTTTAGTATTGCTTTGGGCTTAAGAGCCTTAACGCTACAGACAGGTGAAGCACTAAAATCTCGGCTTAGAGTGACTGATGAAGAGCTTGCTGTATTGATCGGCTCACAAGCGGTTAAGCAACTGTACGATGATAACCAGGCTGGCTATTGTGAAGACAAAGCCGTTGATACGGGGTCAGAATCCGAAGCAGACATTCTTCAAATTAACCAAAATGTGATTTATAACGGCTACCAATCTGATGGCCCGCTAGAGCCTTGGTTAGCTAATCGCCCTAAATTACAGAAATTACTTAACGCGCCAATTTTGGTTAGCACCATAGATCATTTAATGCCTGCGACTGAAGCTCAGCGCGGGGGTAAGCAGATTGCCCCGATGTTGCGCTTACTGACGTCTGATCTGATTCTGGATGAGCCAGATGATTTTGATGTTGACGACACTTGGGCATTAACCCGCATGGTGAACTGGGCTGGGATGTTAGGTGCCCGAGTGTTGTTGTCTTCCGCTACTTTGCCGCCTGATACTGTTCATGCCTTGTTTGATAGTTACAGAGAAGGACGTCAGCACTTTAATCAAGCAAGGGGTAAACAAACGGATCAAGTTTGTTGTGCGTGGTTTGATGAGTTGCAAAGCACAAGCTCAAACGTTTCATCGTCAGAAACGTTCAAGTCTTGTCATCAAGAGTTTATCGATGACCGTGTTCAAGAGTTATTAAAAGCGGAAGTGACCCAGCGATCCAAATTGGTCAATGTTCCGATTACTACCACTGAACCCAGTGACGTTATTCAGTCAATGGGGAATACGGTTTTAGACTGTATTTATCAGTTGCACGATATCCATAAGGAAAGCAATAACGAGGGTACGAAAAGCCTTAGTTTGGGATTGGTGCGAATGGCGAATATTAACCCCTTGGTGGCATTAGCAAAGTTCATCGCTCAGCAACCAATCAAGAAAGGGTATCAGCTTCATTTATGTGTTTATCATGGGCAACAACCATTGATTGTCCGTTCTTCAATGGAACATGTATTAGATCGAGTTTTTGATCGTCATAACCCAGAGGCGTTGTGGGAACATCCTGAGATTCGGCAGGCTTTGAACGATTCAGGTGCTCAACACCATGTTTTTGTTGTGCTAGGTACGAGCGTGATGGAAGTAGGGCGGGACTGGGATGCCTCCTGGGGAATTGCAGAACCCAGCTCCATGCGCTCGATCATTCAGTTTGCTGGCCGCATAAATCGTCATCGACGTCTTTCAGTGAACGAAGCCAATCTCGTTCTTTTAAATACCAATTACCGAGCGCTGAACAAACCTGGTGGCGTTGCATTTTGTCGGCCAGGGTTTGAGAAAGAAACATTAAAACTGAGTAGTCACGACCTGAATACAATTTTACTTCCTGAGCACTACGAAACGATACGCTCAATTCCTCGGATCAATAAAAACGAAGAACTGGATGTTCACAATCGCTTAGTGGATTTAGAGCATCAGCGTCTGTATGACGCTCTTTTAAATCGGCAAGACCTTAGTGCTTGTGTTTGGTGGGAGAAGCCCTGTCATCATACCTATTTGTTACAGGACCAAACCCGGTTCCGTGCCTCTATGCCATCAATAGATTATTTTCTTAACTTGGGCGACGAGGATGGTCAGCCTGTTTTTCATGCATGGCATACCAGCGGTGAGCATAAGCCGTCGGGGGCGCTTTTTGATATGGCATTTGATTTGGAAGAAGGGAGGGCTTTATCTAGCGTGTCTTTCTGGGCAACAAGCAGTTATTCAGCCTTGATAGAGCAGCGCATAGGTACGGAAACTCAAGACAAAGACCGCTTAATAAATTGCATGACCTTTGGTGCGATTAATTTGCGAAATTTAAAAGATACGAAGCAATGGCAGTATTCAGAGGGATATGGAGTGCACCAGAGCCTTTAAAGAAAGGCTCTGGTGTCTATGCTACCTACGCGGCAGTAAAGAGTAGCATACGCTACATGCTAAATATTTCTAAGCTGCCTGTGTGGCAGTTTTCAGGAAAGTATGTGATGAGAGAATCAAAATCAACTAAAAATTATCTGGATTTTTATTTAACCTATTTAGCATGAAGTATATGTAGTGTTGATAGAGGATTCGGTTGGTTGTATTATAACCAAAAACGCGATTGGGTACTTTGGGTCATGGAAAAGAAAAGATCTGATGTTTTAGGTGTGAAAGTTAGCCTTGAGGCAGGCGAAAAGAGCTGGGCAGTTGCAGTTCAAGTGGTTGGGGGCAGTACAGTTATTGGGCTTCTAATTATGCTCAAGCAATTTGGTGTGTGGTAATCATAGAAGATATTTGAAATAAATAATGAGGTGAGAATGGAAGCTCAAGGGCTAACCGAAAAGATACTCGACTATATCCAAAGTCGGGCCAACGATAAGTTGGAAAAGCTGGAGAAGGACATTAGTAAACTTCAGGGTTCAGATAATGCTGATCAAAGCAAGTTGGAAGCATTAGAAGATAAACTGAGGGATGAGAAAGAAAAATTCAAACCCGTAAACTGGCTAACGGATGCAGCTAATCGTGCGGGGCAAATTCAGTTTGTTACACATGCCATTAAGTTCTTACATAGTGATGCGAAGGGCAGTAATGTGTATTTGGCTGAAGACTATAGACACACCCGTGAAGGCTATGTGTCAACTGCGTCAATCAAGACCCCAGCCCTCGATATAGTGGGGAATGCCGCAGCGTTAGATGTAGGCAAACTGCTTATGTTGGAGTGTGAAGGCAAAAAGTTGGTCGACTGTGTACTGGCAGATGACGTCACTCCATTCCTTTCCATCGCTGTCGATCAGACTCAGGCAGAGTCTTGGCTAGCTGGTTTCAAAAACGCCGTTGCGTCTAAAGAACTCAGTTCCCACAAGTTAGCGAAACAAGTCTATTGGCCTATTAATACAGGTGAATCAGATAGTGATCATTCACACCAATATCACTTACTTTCCCCTTTGTTTGCCAGTGCGTTTGCTCAAAAAGTATATGATGTGCGTCGTGAACTAAGAGAAGTTCAGTTCAGTAAAGATGAAGAACTTAAAGCAAAGGGGCATAGCCGATTTCCTCATCTTGCCGTGCAGACCTATGGCGGCACAAAGCCTCAAAATATCTCCCAATTAAACTCTCAGCGTTATGGCAAAAACTACTTGTTAGATAACCGACCGCCCGTTTGGACGGAAATCGAAAAGTTACCCTATAACACCGAATCCGTTTTTAAATCGGCTTTCCCACGCAGAGCCTACAAAAAAGCCAAAGCAGCACATCGTTTAAAAGCGTATTTGGAAAAAGTATTTAACGATCCTTCAACGTTTGATATTCGACAAGCGCGAAAAGCGGGTGTGGAAGAGATTGTTGATATTCTCTTGTTGTTTGCAGCGCACTTACATACTCAACCTGCCGGTTGGACTGAGCACCCTGAGTGTAAGCTTTCTCTGGATGAGCAACTTTGGTTAGACCCAGGTCGGGCTAAATACGATGAAAAATTTCGTCAAGATATGGAGGCTAAAAAGTGGCATGACCAAGTGGCTCATAAGTTTGCAACTTGGCTCAACAATGCATTGCGAAGTTCAACACTAAATCCAGGGGATGTGGAACATGCCCAATGGAAGGTATATGTCGCTCAGGAACTGCGGCTGACTGAACGTGCTAGGAAGGAGTATTTCTAATGGATGGATTTATCGCACTTCGTAATCTTCAGGTGGAAAATGCCAATGCTATCGCAGGTCAAACCTGGGGGTTTCCCGCGATCACTCATTTTCTGGGCTTCATGCATTCTCTAGAGCGAAAGTTATCTGAGCGCTCAGTCTTGGAAATTCCACTTCGTCTAAGTGGCTGTGCAGTGATATGTCATGATCTGTCGCCGCAGACGGCTCAAGCTGCTGCATATTCAGAACATGTATTTTCTTTAACCCGAAACCCTTTGACCAAAGAAGCCAAGACGCCTTCTTTTGTGGAAGAAGGGCGTGCTCATATGACGGTAAGCCTAATCATTGGTATAGATGAACTGCCGCCAATGGATGAGTCTGAGTTTAAAGCGCTAGAACAAGCTATTAAGAACATTGTTCTGACCCAGCGTTTGGCGGGCGGCACAATTAAACAACTTGCTGCAAGCCGTGTCGTTTCTCTTCATGAAAAACAGGAAAAACGGCAAGAGCAAGTGAACTTATGGTTGCGAACCTTTCTACCAGGCTATGTACTGGTCGCTCGCACTGATTTGTTGGTTGACCAACAACATCATTTTTCTGGGGATTCTGATCCTGCTTTTTCTACGTGGCTGGGTAACTCAAAGCTTCATTTCGATGGTGAAGGGCAACCCTTGCAGCGGCCGTATAAAGGTTGGATTAAGCCAATTCCTGTCGGTTACAAAGCCATATCACCTCTCTATCAAGCGGGAAGCGTTGCTCGCAGCCGTGATGAAGAAACACCGGTTCGATTTGTCGAATACGTCTATACCTTGGGTGAGTGGCTAAGCCCTCATCGCATTAACGATTTGACCGAGTTGCTTTGGTATTACAGCACAGCGCCTGAAGAAGGGTGGTACTTATGCCAGAACGACTATAAATCTCCAAATTCAAACTTAACTGAAATTGCCTAACGTTTAATAAAGGATTATGACCATGAGCAACTTAAAAACCGCTTCTGTACTAGCTTTCGAACGCAAACTTTCTAATTCAGATGCCTTAATGTTTTCAGGAAACTGGAATGACATTGATAATGAAGCCAATTGGCAAGGGATTTCGATTCAAGAAAAGTCAGTGAGAGGCACCATTTCTAATCGACAAAAAAACGCGATCATGACTGACCCTGCCAAGCTGGATCAGGAAGTTCAAAAACCGAACCTACAGAAAGTGGATAGTGCTGCTTTGCCATTCGAGCACGATACGTTGAAAGTGGAATTCACTTTGCGCGTATTGGGAAGTGTGCAACAACCATCAACCTGTAACAGCCAGGATTATCGTTTAGCCCTAGAGACAACCGTAAACAACTACATTGAACAGCAAGGCTTTTCAGAACTGGCTAAGCGGTATGCAACGAACTTAGCAAGTGGTCGTTTTTTATGGCGTAACCGTGTGGGAGCAGAGTCCATTCAAGTTCATATAAACGAAGCTGAGTCTGGTAATACCTGGAAGTTCAATGGGTACGATTTCAAACTCTCGACTTTTGATCAATCTTCTCCGGATTTGGACTCGGTTAGCAGCGTTATTGAAAAGGGGTTGTCTGGCAAGGATTTTTCTTTAGTTACTGTTAAAGCTTTTGTGAAGTTAGGGCAGGGGCAAGAAGTCTTTCCGTCTCAAGAGTTGGTGTTAGATAGTGGAACGGCAAAGGACAAAAAGAGTAAAACCTTATATCAAGTAAATGAAACGGCAGCGATGCACTCTCAGAAAATAGGCAATGCAATACGCACAATTGATACTTGGTTTCCTGAAGCTGAAAGTGTTGGTGCAATTTCTGTTGAGCCATTCGGTTCAGTTACAAGCCAAGGCAAAGCTTACAGACAGCCAAAGCAAAAGATGGATTTCTATACCTTATTGGATAACTGGGTATTGAAAGGACAAGAGCCAGCGCTTGATCAGCAACATTACGTGATTGCCAACCTGATTCGAGGTGGTGTGTATGGTGAGAAATCTGAATAGGTGACACCATGAAGTATTACATAGACATAACCCTTCTAGCGGACGCCGAAATCAGCCTTGGTTTCCTCTGGCAAAAGGTGTATCAACAGATACACCTAGCGTTGGTGGAGCATAAAGTAGGGGAAAACGAATCCGCTGTGGCGCTTTCCTTTCCTGGGTATGGAGCAAAACCCTTTCCGTTAGGCAATAAACTCCGTTTGTTAGCGTCTTCATCTGCACAGTTAGAACAACTCAATATTTCTGACTGGCTTACTCGATATACCGACTACGCGCATGTAACGTCCGTCAAAAATGTGCCAGAGAATATCGAGAACTATGTGAGCTTTCAGCGTAAACACGTAAAAGGTGAAGGGCGTCGAGCATCTTCTTTAATGAGTAAAGCGCAGCATCAATCAGAAAAGTTTGGGGTGGATTTTGAGGGATGTCTGGAAAAGCTTAAAGCCAATTCAGATAAGAAAGACTCCAAACTGCCGTTTATATGGCTTGAAAGCCAGCAAACAAAAAAGCGAAGCCCGGAAATGAGCAGTCGATTTCCTCTGTTTATTGAGAAGGTCGAAGCTAATCAACCAGTAACGGGAAAATTCAACTGCTATGGTCTGAGTTCCAAGCAGGATGAGTCACCTGCGACCGTTCCTTGGTTTTGAAATTCTCAGGTCTGAGAGCTTTCAATACACTTATGATAAACGCATCGAATTCGATGCGTTTATTGTTCGTAAAGGCATTAAAAACCTAAAATATTTAGCTCTTTAAAAAGTTAAGAAAAACAGTCGGTTACAAATTAGATAAAAAATTAGGTTATTTTCCGAAGTTCGTCTAGTTTACTGACTTAGCTAAAATTTTTTGAATAAAGCTATAGTTCACTGCCACACAGGCAGCTCAGAAAAACGTAAATAATGGGTGCTGGCTGGTCATCTAGTTCACTGCCACACAGGCAGCTCAGAAATTCAAGAACGCTTTTAATAGAAGCCAGCACTTGTTCACTGCCACACAGGCAGCTCAGAAAATAGAG